>CBHFOL010000140.1:0-18689 GCA_965995405.1 uncultured Saccharothrix sp. | reverse complement strand
GGACGCCGTCCTCCAGCAGCTCCTCGACGGATTTCGGCATCTGGTACGCGGTGCCGCCGCCGGGCTGCCCGAACCACGGCACCGCGACGCCGGTCAGGACCTCGACCGTGCGGCGCAGGCGGTAGACGCGGTAGGGGCGGTTGATCCAGGACGGGACCAGGGAGCGCTCCGCGAACGGGGTGCCGGCGGCGTAGACCAGGTTGCCGCCGCCGTCGCCGAAGCGGTCGACCTCCATGCCCGCCGGGAGTTCGATCATCTTCTTGTGGCGGAAGAGGGTGAGCGGGGGTTCGCCGTTCATCGGGGTGATGGGCCAGCTGCGGGACTTGGGTGAGTCCGGCTGGGATTCGGCGGCCCGGGTTTCGGTGGGGCGCGCTTCGACGGGGCGCACGTCCACGGGACGTGTCTCGGCCGGACGCGGTGGCGGGGGCGGGACCGGGCGGCGGTCGTCGCGGAAGCCGTTGTTCAGCGGCGGGCGCTGGGGGTCTTCGCGGAAACCCTCGCCGTGGGCGCGCTGCGGCTCGTCCCGGAAGCCGTCGTTGGCCGGTGGGCGGGGCGGTTCTTCGCGGAAGCCCTCGTTGAGCGGGCGGTGGGGCTGCTCGTCGCGGAAGCCTTCGTTCAGCGGCGGGCGGGGTGGGTCCTCGCGGAAACCTTCGCCGGCCGGTGGGCGCGGGGGCTGGTTGCGGGGTGGGGGCGGCGGGAGCGGACGTGGGGTCCGGCGGCCGGTGAGGATCAGTTTGCCGACCAGGTAGGCGGTGGCGTCCTCCACGCGGTCGAAGCGGACCGGGTTGGTGGGGCCGTGGTCGAACCACGACACCTCCCAGTCCTGGCCTTCGGTGCGCAGCAGCCAGGTGCGGTCGACCGGCTCGCCGAAGCGGTAGGCAGTGGGTGGCACGTCCAGCTCGTCCAGGGCTCGGCGGGCTCCGGACAGTTCGCGTTCCTCGTCCTGGGTGACCTGGCGGGGCTCCGGCTCCTGGTACGACTCTTCCGCGAACCGCTGGTCCTCGAACCGCCCGCCCTCGAACTGGGACTGGCCCTCGAACGGCTGCTGCTCCTCGAACTGCGGCTGGCCCTCGAACTGCGGGCGCTCCTCGAACGTGGGCCGGTCCTCGAACGGCTGCTGGTCCTCGAACTGTGCGCGGTCCTCGAACTGCGGAGAGTCCTGGAACTGCGGAGGGTCCTCGAATTGCGGGCGGTCCTCGAAGCGGGGCTGGTCCTCGTACGCCTGCTGCTCGTGGAACAGCTCGTCCTGGGCGACCTCGATCTCGGTGGTCTGCTCGTTCTCGGCGGGCTCGTCGGCCACCGCCTCCCCGACCGGCAACTCCTCGGCCACCGGCTCCTCGGCGACGGGCTCGTCCGCCAGGTCGTCGGCCGGCTGCTCCTCCGCCTCCACCGGCTCGTCGGTGACGACCGCCACCTCGGCGGTCTCCTCCACGGACGCCGGCGGCTCCTCATCGGCGAACGGGCTCCACGCCTGGGTGTCCGTCGGGTCCCGGTCGTACGTCGTGACCGGCGCGAACAGGTCCATGCCGTCCACGTACGACTCACGCCGGTACCGGTCGTCGATGACGGGCCCGTCCTCCTCGAACCGCACCCGGTACGGGGGACCCTCCTGGGCGTACTCGACGCTGTCCGGCTTGATCTCGGTGAGGTTCGCCGTCTCCTCGACGTCCGACGGCGCGTCCGCGACGGCCTCCGGCTCGTCGTCGCCGAGCAGCACGGGCAGCGGCGCGGCAACCGTCGCGCCCACCTCCACGGGCTGCTCCGCCGCGTCGAACCGCTCCTCGTACTCGGACGACGGCAACTGCGGAGCCGGCAACTGCGAGGTCGGCTCCGACACCGGCGGCTCGGCCGCCGGCAGCGGCGTGTCGCGGGGCGCGGCGGGCGCGCCCAGGTTCGCGGCGGCGGCGACCCGGGCGTCCTCGGACACCTCCGGCAGCAGGTAGTCGTTCGCCTTGGCCCGTTCCACCAGCTCCGGCTCCGGCGGCACGCCGTACGAGCGCAGGTAGTAGCCCACGGCGGCGGGCCAGATCCAGTGGCCGTCGGTCTGGAACGCCACCGGCACCACGGCCGGCGCGTCCGGGTTCAGCACGTCGGCGTCGAAGCCCCGGCCGACCACCGCGACCGGTGCCCGGTCCAGGTAGGCCAGCAGCAGCTCGTGGTCGCCCTCCGCCACCGGGGGCCGGTTCACCGACGGACGGCCGCCGGGTCCCGCGCCGTCGAACACGCGGGCCGTCCGGAAGCCGCGCGGCGGCGCGACCGGTGGCGCAGCCGACAAGGGCGCGGACTGCGGCGGCGCGGACCGGTCGAGCCGGCGGCGCAGCCAGTCCGGCACGTTCTCGTCCGTGCGGGGGAAGAACCGCATCTCGTCCACGTACGCCTGCGGTGGCGGCGGGGTCTGCCAGTCGGGTTCGGCGCGGTCGAAGTCCAGGTTGTAGCTGGACGGGTGGTCGAGCTGGTACCGGGCGTTGGACCAGCTGCCCCGGCCCTCCCGGTACATGCCCGCGCGCAGCCGCGCGAACAGCCCCGTCACGTCCTGCGGCGGGGTCCAGGCGCGCATGGTGCCGTCGGCGAGGCGCACTTCGGCGGCCAGCTCGAAGTACCGACCGGTCGCGCGGTACTCCGCGGTCACGTGCCGCCAGTCCTCCGGGGCGGCCCGCATCAGCGTCAGGCCGATCTGCTTGACCAGCGCGTCCTGCTCGGTCGGGTTCAACGGCTTCGGCTCGGACACGTGCAACATCTTCCCCCGCGACTCCCCGTGTCCGCACGGCACCCCGCTGCGCCGAACGGACGAACCGGTCGACGCGAAGGGGACTAGACCTGTGCGGCGGGCGGTTCGGTGGTCGCCTCGGCGACCTCCACCAGGCTCCCGTCGGCCAGCAATTCCCGCACCGCACGGGCCAGGAAGTAACCGGTGCCGCCGCCGACCTGGCCGAACCACGGCACCGCGACGCCCTTCAGCGCGGGCACCGGCTTCTGCACTCGGTATACGTGGTAGCGCCGGTTCAGCCAATCGGGTGGCAGCGACCGGTTGCCGTAGGTCGTGCCCGCCGCGTAGACGAGGTTGCCGACTTCGGCCCCGAACCGGTCCAGTTCGGTGCCGACCGCCAGCACGACCGCCTCCCGGTCGCGGAACAGCGACAGCGGCGGCTCGTCCGGCATCGGCTGGATGTCCGCCACCGGCTGCACGACCTGCGCCCGCACGCCGCCGCGCGCCTGGTCCTGGTCGTCCCGCCAGAGCAGCTCGGCCAGCAGCGCCTTCGCCGCGTCCACCGCGTGCTCGTAGACCCTCGGCCGCCCGTGCGGGCCCCGGTTGGCGTCCCAGAACTGCACCTGCCAGCCGGCCGGGCCGGGCGCGGGCTCGACGACCAGCGCGTCCGGCTTCGGCTCGACGATGCCGTACTCGTTCTCGTTCACGCCGTAGTGGTCGAGCCGGGCCTTGAGCTGGTCCAACGCCCGCCGGTCGACATCGGTGACCACCCGCGGCACGTACTCGGGCAGCGGCGCACCCGCGACCTGACCGGTGGCGACGGCCGTGGCGGCGGACTCGGCGGCCGGGTCGACCGGCGGCACCGTGTAGCCGTTGTCCCGGATGTGCTGCACGAGCTGCGGCACCGGGGCGACGCGGTGGTGGCGCAGGTAGTAGGCCACGCCGCCGGGCCACACCCAGGTGCCGTCGGTGTGGACCTGCATCGGCACGGCGGGCGGCGCGTCCGGCTTGAACGCGTCCGCGCCGTAGGACCGGGCGGCCAGCACGAGCGGTGCCTTCTCCAGGTAGGCGAGGACGTCGTCCAGCTCCTGCGGGTGCACGGGCGGCCGGTCGTGGAGGGGCACGCCTGCCGCGTCCACACCGTCGAACAGCGGCGCGGCGAACAGCGCCGACTCCGGCGCGGGGCCGCCGGCCTTGGCACGCAGCCAGTCCGGCACCGACTCGCGCGGGTACAGCTCCAGCTCCTCCGCGTAGTGCGCGGCGGCGGGCGGGGACGTCCAGTCCGGCTCGTGGTCCCGGTTGAACTCCACCGAATACGTGTCCGGGTGCACCAGGTGGAACTTCAGCGAGAACCAGGTGCCCCGGCCAGGGCGGGCCATGCCGTCGCGCAGCTGCGCGAAGAACGGCAGCGCCTCGTCCGGCAGCTGCCACTGGAACGACCCGCCGAAGATGGTCAGGCCGGACACCTCGGTCTCCAGGTAGCGGCCCAGCATCCGGAAGTCGATCCAGAGCTGCTCCCAGTCGCCGCGCAGCCGCTGCACCAGCAGCGTGGTGACCGAACCGAGGATCGCGTTCTGGTCCTCGATGTCCAACTGCGGCGCGGTCATGCGTTCTGCTCCTCGGTAGCGGCAGCTGCCTCGGCGAGCCTCGCCCGCAGCCAGTCCGGGACGAAAGCCTCGTCGCGGGGGAAGACCTCCAGGTCACGCGCGAAGTCACCGGCCGGGACCGGCGGCGTGAACTGCGGGTCGTGGTCGAAGTTGTAGGTGATGTCGATCCGCACCGGCGCGTTGACCACGCACCGGCACGAGAACCACGCGCCCCGGCCCGGCTGGTACAGCACCTGGCGCATCTCCTGGAACGCCTGCGTCAGCCCCTCCGGCGGCAGCACCTCGGGCGTCGAGCCGTCCGGCCGGTACACCGTCAGCGCCAGGTCCTGCACCGCGACCGTCATCCGCACCAGCAGGTCGATGCGTCGGAAGTCCTCCGGAGCGGCGTCCAGCAGCAGGCCGCCGATGCGCTGGAGCAGCTCGTCGTGCCGCTGCTCAGACGCCGGCCGGCCAGAGGGCTGCGTTGTGCTCATTCGGGTAGCTCCTGACGTAGATCTCGGTCGTGCCGTCGGCGAGCGTCACACGCCAGCGGGTCTGGTACGTGTGCGGGTGGCGTTGCATCGGGTCGCGCAGGGCGAAGGTGTCGATGATCTCGACCGTACCGCCGGCCTTGATGAACTTCGACCGGTCCCGCTCCATCCGGTGCCAGGTCTCGGCGGTCACGAACGCGGGCCGGCCGTTGCCCTGGTTCTGGTCCCGCTGCTGGCCGGACTGGTTGGCCGCCTCACCGGGGCCGCCCAGCTCGTTGCCCTGGTGGTGGCCGCCGTCGGACAGCTTCTTGCCGTCGGCGTCCACCTCGCCGTGGTTGCCGACCTCGATCTGGGCGCTGCCGTCCCGGCGGATCGCGCCGCCGGAGGACAGGTCCGGGCGGCCCGTCGTGGCGACCGTCTCACCGTCGCCGTTCGTGCGGCCCTGCCACATGCCGTTGTCGGCGGTCAGGGTGGCGTTGGGCAGCGGCAGGTTCAGGTCCGGGCTGAACGGGCGGAACGTGTGGACGTGCTCCACCGTGCCGTCGTCGCCGGTCTGGAACGTGCCGTAGCCCTGCTTCTTGTGGTCGTCCAGCGTGAACCGGGTGTTCGGCGGCAGGTCCGGCCGCGCCGAGAACGGGTCGCTGTTGCTGAACGGCCTGCTCACCGCGTCGCGCTGGGCGGGCGTCCAGTTCGCCGGCCAGCCGCCGACGGGCTGGACGGAGTAGACGTACTCGCCGTCGACCCTGGTCCGCTGCATCTGGAGCTGGACCTCGCCGTTGGCGGGCGCGGGCCAGGTGCGGGTGGGCTGTTCGGCGCGGCCCAGGCCGTAGAAGCCGTCGGACGTGACGTGCGCGCCCGCCGGGGCCTGCGTGATCTCGGCGTTCACCCGGCTGCGCTGGCCGGAGTGGGTCTCCTCGAACACGACGTGGCCGGACTCGTCGGTGATGAACCGGCCGCGCCGCTGGCCGTGCTCGTCGGTGACGGTGTACTCGGTGTTGGCGTCGTGCACCTGGCCGGGACGGCTGAACGGCTCGCCCTGGCGCAGGTCGTCCACCGACTGCTGGTGGCGGGCGTCCGGCGCGGTGGCGTCGACCGCGTTCTGCGGGTGGCCGTTCGCGTCGGTGGTGAACTCCTGGTGCAGCGGACCCCGGTCGATGTTGTAGTTCGCGCCGGCGATCGGGTTCGCGACCTCGGGGTTGCGGGTGTCGCCGACGAAGTCCGGCGCGGCGATCCAGTTCGGCCGGCCCTCGCCGTCGGTCTGCACCGTGCCCCGGTAGTTGCCGTCCGTGTCGTGGACCTCGAAGCGGGTGTCGCGCGGCAGGTTGTCGTGCGCGGTGAACGCCTCACCCGGGCGCGGTGCCAGCGGGTGGTTCTGGTCGACGGTCACGCGGCCGTTCGCCGGGTTCGGCGGCGGGTCGATGATCACCGTGCGCTGGATCGGGACGTCCTGGCCGCCGATCCGGATGGTGTCCGGGGTGGTCTGCCGGGTGCCGTCCGGGTTGGCGACGAACACGTCGTGCCGGTGGCCGGTCTCCACCCGGTAGTGGGCGTCCGGCGCGGGGTGCAGGACCTCCGGGTTGTCGCCGTGGCGGGTGTTCGGGGCGATGGCGTCCACGAAGACGTTGCCGTCCGCGTCGACGTGCACGACCGTGCGGACCTCGCCGTTCGGGTTCTGCACCTCGATGCGGGTGTCGCGGGGCAGTTCGCGGCCGTCGAAGAGGGACTCGTCCGTGCCGAGCGTGCGCTGTTCGCGGTGCTGGGTCTCCGGCTCCTGCCAGGGGGTCTGCACCTGCGGTTCGAGGTCCTGCCGGCCGCGGTGCGCCTGGTCGTCGCCGGCGAGGTCGCCCTTGGGCTCGTGGCCGGGCGGCATGCCGTGCTCGCCGACCGGGGCGCTGGAGCCGTCCGGCTCGAACGTGTGCCAGCCGCCGTCCGGCGGGATCCGGGGGCCGCCGGTCTCGGTCGGGGAGCTGGCGTAGAGGTTGCCGTGCTGGTCGGACCAGGCGAGGGTGTCCGGCGCGATGACCGGCTGGCCGGTCTCCCGGGCCACGTAGCTCGCCAGGCTGTGCTCGCCGCCCGCGCCCGCGTCACAGCCGACGATCATCAGCGGCCGGTCCGCGAGACCCGGGTGGTTGTTGATCAGCTCGACCAGCTCGGGGCGGGTGTAGTGGGTGTCGCCGATGCGGACGCCGTCGCCGTCGGTGTGGATGTCCAGCAGCGCGTGGCCATCGGTGGCCGGGATGCGGTTGGACAGGTCGCGCAACCGGTCCTCGGTGTGCAGGGCGACGCCCGCGTCGGTGACCTGGCTGTTGCGGATCGCCTGGTCGACGCGCTGGGACACCTCGCCGAGCGGGATCGGGCCCTGGTGGGCGACCGGGCCCAGGTCGGCGTTCGGGGTGTGGGTCGTCGGGCCGTCCGCCGGGGTGTAGTTGTCGAACGCGCCGTTCCGGGCGTCGGCGACGGTGGCGGTGTCGGGCCGGACGACGTTGCCCTCGGAGTCGAAGGTGCCGAAGTCCGGGGGCAGGACGCGGCCGTCGGCGGGCGGCACGTCCACCTCGCGCATGACGCCCAGGTCGAGCAGGCGTTGGACGCTCATCTGGCCGGTGGCGGGGTCGATCAGGGACGGGTTGACGACCGGCTGGAGCTGGCGTGCGCCGCCCGGCTGGTCGAAGGCGGGGGCGACCGGGGCCAGCTCGACGGTGAGCGGGGCGTCCAGGACGTAGACGTGGTAGCCCTTGCCCATGCTGTCGGGGAGGATCGCGCGTTCGCCGAAGCCGTAGGGCTGACCGTCCGGGCGGAGCGGGGAGAGGAAGTCGCCCTGGGGGCTGCCGAAGCGGTCCAGGACGGTGCCGGCGGGGAGTTCCACGACGACGCGGGGGCCGTCGGCGCCCTGGTTCGGGGGCCAGGCGATCGAGCCGTCCGGGTTGGAGTGGGCGTCGATGAACGGCTGGTAGCTGCCGTGGGGGCCGTAGGGCTGGTAGGTGGGCTCGATGATGGCGGCGGCGCGCTGGTCGTAGGTGCCGACCTCGCGGTCGCCGGGGCCCGTGCTGTCGTGGACGGAGTGGTAGGGGCCGTCCTGCGAGAAGCCGGGGACCACGCCGGCCGGGTTGCCCCAGACGCCCTTGTGCGGGAACGGATCCGTGGTGGTGGCGGGGGTCGGGTCCGTTGTCGTCGCGGGGGTCGGGTCCGTTGTCGTCGCGGGGGTCGGGTCGGTCGTGGTGGTGTCGGTCGGTGTGGGGTCCGAGTCGGCGGGCCACTCGTGGCTGGAGGTGGGCGAGTGCTCGTCGCCGGGCTCGCCGACCAGGTCCGCGTCGGGCTTCGGGCCGTCCGTGGCCGGGCCGTCGGGCTTCGGGCCATCGGCGGTCGGCGCGTCCGTGGTCGGGCGGTCGGTCGTCGGGGCTTCCGTGGCCGGACGGTCCGTGACCGGGGCGTCGGCGGTCGGGGCGTCGGTCGTCGGGGTCGGGCGGTCCGTGGCCGGGGTTTCCGTGGTCGGCGTCCGGCCGTCGGTGGTCGGGTTCGTCGGCTGATCGGTACCGCGCGAGGCAGGACCGTCGGTGCGAGGTGCGTCCGTACCGCGAGCCGCCGGGCCGTCGGTACGGGGTGCATCGGTGCCACGCGAAGCCGGGCCGTCAGTGCGAGGTGCGTCCGTGCCGCGAGAAGCGGGGCCGTCGGTGCGAGGTGCGTCGGTGCCGCGCGAAGCGGGAGCCGGCCCGTCCGTGCGGGGCGAGGACGTGCCCAGGTCGGCACGCGGCGCGAAACCGGTCGGAGTGGGCGAGCCGGGCCGGGCGGCCGGTGCGGAGGCATCCGGTCGGGCCGGAGGGGCACCCGCGCCGGGCTGCTGTCCGGTGGGGCCGAATCCGCCCGGCTGGGGGCCGAAACCACCGGCAGGCGGGCCTACCGGAGGGGCCGCAGGGCCGCGCTGTTCGGGCATGACCGGAGCACTGTGCTGCGGGGCGGGTGCGGTGTCGTGGAACGGCTGGACCGGCATACCGGTCACCGAGCTGGCGCTGACCGCGTCGGTGCCCTGGACGTGCTGGTCGTGTCCACCCGGGTTCGGGTCCGAGAAGAACCCGCTCGACGACGGCGCGGACGGACCACGTCCGCCACCGCCACCACCGGCCCCGCCACCACCGGCTGCGGGAGGCGGCATGAACCCTGCGCCACCGCCCATCGGCGCTCCCGCACCGGAAGACGCTGCCGGACCGGACGTCGCCGGACCACCGGAGGCAGGTGCCCCCGGACCGCTCGGGCCGGCCGGAGACACCCCGCTGACCGGGGGAACTCCGGGCGTGGGTCCGCCGGTGACCGCCGGCGCGCCCACTGGCGGAGCGTGTCCGGCCGAACCGCCGGGCACCGAAGCACCAGGCACCGAGCCCGCACCAGGAGTCGAGCCCGCCGAACCACCAGGCGTGCTGCCGCCGGGCAGGCTCCCGCCAGGCGTGCCACCACTTGGCGTCGAGCCTCCCGGCGTCGCTCCGCCAGGAGTTGCCGAGCCGGGAGTCGAGCTGCCAGGGATTGCCCCGCCAGGAGTCGAACCATGCGTCGAGCCGCCAGGAGTCGAACCGCCGGGCATTGCACTGCCAGGGGTCGAGGTGCCCGGCGTCGAACCGCCGGGAGTGGTCCCACCGTGGGTCGTGGAACCGGGGGTCGAACCGCCGGACAGCGGCGAACCTTGAGTGGCCCCACCGGAAGTCGAGCCCGGGAAGTGGCTGCCAGGCGAAGTACCACCGGGCGAAGTGCCACCGAAGCCCCCGCCAGGCGTCAAGCCGCGCGAACCACCCGCAGCGCCACCGGGCGTGGTCCCGGCGGCAGACGCACCACCGGGAGTCGAGCCGGGAGTCGCACCGTGCGGAGTCGAGCCACCAGGAGTAGAGCCACCAGGAGTCGGGCCGTGCGAGGTGAGTGCCGACCCGCCGGGAACCCCACCGCCACCGGGCAACCCGCCCGGCCCACGGCCGGCACCACCGGGCGTGCCGCCACCGGCCGTGCCCCCGGGAGCAGCCCCACCGGGAGTGGCACCGCCCGCCAGACCGCTGGGCGAAGGACCGGCCGAACCACCCAGCCGCCCGCTGATCGAAGGCGCGGAACCACCGGTCCCCGGCGACGTGGGCAGCGAACCACCCGAAGGCCGCGAAGGAGCCGCCGGACCACCGCTGAAGCCCGCCGGAGTCGACGTGCCACCCGGCGCGGGCGTGTGGTCGCCGCCGCCGACCCTGGGCGGTGCCGCCACCGAAGGCGCGGGCGGTGCGGCGACCGAAGAAGTCGTGGTCGCGTCGGGACCGTTGCCGACGCGGTTGAGCCCCTCACGGCTCACCGACGGGCCGCCCGGAGCACCACCGGGGGACGCGCCGCCGGGAGTACCACCAGGTGCACCGCCAGGAGTACCGCCGGGGCCGATGTTCGGCGGAGGGGTGACGGGGCCACCGAGGTTGGGCGGACCGTCCGGCCCGCCGGCGTTGACCCGGGGCGGTTCGACGGTCAGGCCGTCCTTCGCACCGCCGATGCCACCGGACACCGCACCCGCCGACGCGCCCATCAGCACGTCCTTCATGCTGATGTCCTGCCCCAGCACGGCCGCCGTGCCGACGGTGGACACCGCGCCCTCCACGGCGCCCTTGGTCGCACCGACCGCCACCTGGCCGGCCAGCCCGCCGCCCTCGAACTTCAGGCCACCGGACACGCCGCCGACCAGTCCGGAGACCGCGCCGGACACGGCGGCCTCGGTGGTCTTGCCCCAGTCCCAGTCCTTGCGGTCGCCGCGCACCATCTGGATGCCCTGGATGGCCGCGTCGATGCCGACCGAGATCGCGACCTCTTTGAGGATGGCCAGGATCAGCTGCCGGAACGTGAACTGCACGATCATCCGGGTCGCCTGCTGCGCGATCGGGATGCCAGCCGTGGTCGCGCCGAACGTGCCGAACGCCGCCGCGATCAGCGCGGCGATCTCGATCGCCAGCGCGATCAGCGACGCGATGATCGACAGCTTGGTGTACTCGACTTCGAGCGCGGTGTTGTCACAGCTCTCCGCGAGCTGGTCGCAGATCTTCTGGAGCTTGGGCAGGTACGAGTCGTCGCCGTCGGCGAACTTCTTCCAGTACTCCTCGAACCGCTGCACGGCTTCGCCGGTCTGGCTGCCCATGACCGTCGACGCGGCGCCGTTCGACTGGTCGATCACCGACTTCACGCCCTGCGCGGCCGAGCGGTAGGCGTCCGCCATGCGCCGCAGCGCCGTCTCGTCGCCCTCCGGCCAGCTCTGCCCGACCACGATCGGGAAGAGCCACGTGACCTCGCTCGGGATCTCGATGCCCACCGCTGTGCCCCTTGAGTACGTTGAGTCAGTAGGTCCGGGAGATCCCGGTCGCGTTGCCCTGGTCGACGCCCTCGTAGGTGTCGGCCGACTGGTCGATGCCGGTCCGGATGTCCTGCAACGCCTTCGCGAGGTTCTTGAACGCGTCGAGCGTGGCCGTGGAGTTCGGCACGTAGTTCTTCGCGAACGCCTGCCCCGACTCGTCACCGCCCCAGCACTGGCCTTCGGCCTGCAACGCGCCGTTGAGCTGCTGGAACACCCCGTCGAGCGCATCGCCCGACGCACTGAACTGGGCTCCGCCCCGGCGCATGCCGGGTACGTCGACCTGGAATCCGCCGCCGGTCACCAGCCACTCCTGTCCATGAAGCTGTCGCCGTCCTCGTCGTCGGAACGCGGCGCGGGCGCACGACGCGGGGTCGAGGTCTGCGGCTGCGGGACGGCGGGCGGCTTCGGGATGAGGTCGGACAGCGACGGCACGCCGGGCAACAGCTCCGACAGGTCGACGCTCCCGCCCTGCTGGGCGGGTGCGAGCACCTCGTTCAGCTCGGTGCGGGCCTTGGCGACGGCCTGGAGGACCGTCTCGGTGGCCAGCCGGCCGAGCTTGTCCGGGGTGGTGCGCTCGAAGGCGTTGGGCGCGAACTCCAGGGACGTCAGCGCGCCCGTCGAGTCGACCGAGGCGCGCACGGAGCCGTCCTTGGACACCGCCGTCGCGGTGATCGCCTGAGCGCGCGCCTGGGTCTCCCGCAGCTCGGCCGTCTTGGTCTTGAGCTCGGCCAGCAGGGTGTCCACCTGTTCGCGCATGGCTGCGTTGCGGGCCTCCAGCTCGGCCCGGCGTCCGGTCGGATCGGTCACAGCTGTCCCCTCGCTTGTGCCTCCAGAGGGTGCTGACGCTAACGGAGGCCGCCCGGTTCCCTCGGATATCGGGGACGGTTTTGTCGGTGGTCGGGTGCAGAGTGGTCGGCGTGCTCCGGCCCTACCGCGAACTCGCGGCCATCCCTGGACTGCCCACCCTGCTGATGTGGTCGCTGCTCGGCCGGGTGCACATCCCCGCCACGCCGCTGGCCTCGTCGTTCCTGATCGCCGGGTGGACCGGGTCGTACGCGGCGGCGGGGCTGGTCGGCGGGGCGTTCGCGCTGGGGCTGGGGTTGGCGAGCCCGTTGCGCGGGCGTACGGCGGACCGAAGTCCGGCGGGCAGGCTGCTGCTGGTCACCGCGGCGGGGTACGCGGTGGCGATCGGGCTGGCGGGTCTGCTGCCGGCGCTGCTGCCGCCGTCCTGGTGGCCGCTGTCGGTGGTGGTCGCGGCGCTGTCGGGCATGTCGATGCCGCCGGTGACGCAGGTCAGCCGGGCCAGCTACCCGAGGCTGGCGACGGGGTCGGCGCGCAACGCGGTGTTCACCGTCGAGGCGTCGATGCAGGAGGTCATGTACATCATCGGGCCGGCGCTGATCGCGACGGTCGTGGCGGTGGCGGACGCGCGGATCGCGCTGTGGCTGTGCGGCTCGATGGGCGTGCTCGGGGCGTTCGGTTTCCGGGCGGCGTTGCGTCGGGCCGGGCTGGACGAGCCGGTGGCGCACGAGGGACGGCACGGTGGGCGGACGTTGCTGGCCGACCCGTCGATGGTGTTCGCGCTGGGTACCGGGCTGTGCGTGGTCGCGTCGCTGGTGACGATCGACATGGTGATCATCGCGTGGGCCCGTGACCTGGGCAATCCGGCGATGGCCGGGGTGCTGACGGTGGTGTGGGGCATCGGGTCGACGGTCGGTGGGCTGGTGGTGGGAGGGCTGGCCGGCGAGGTCCGGCTGACCCGGCGGATGGTGCTGCTGGCGTTGGGCACGGCGGCGCTGGTGCCGGTGCTGCCGCCGGTCGCGGCGGGGTCGTCGGTGTGGCTGATCGGTCTGGTGCTGGCGGTCGGCGGGATGGCCATCGCGCCCGCGATCGCGGCGAACAACACCCGGATCAGCGATCTCGCGCCGGACGGGCGGAAGGCGGAGGCGTTCGGCTGGGTGGGCGCGTTCACGACGGCCGGTTCGGCGGCGGTCCTGCCGGTGGCCGGGTGGCTGCTGGACCACGTCGGTCCGGCGGCGGCGGCCGGGGCGAGCGCGGCGGTCGCGGTGGTGGGCGTGCTGTTGGCGAGCCGGGTGCGGGTGCCTTCGTTGACGGGTGACGGCGTTGGGTGAGGGGTGGAGAGCGCCGTCGTCGGACGTGGTCCGGCCCAGGTCGACCCTGGTCGCGGTGCTGCCCGCGCGGCCGGGCGTGGTCGGTGATGCGAAGATGGGGCGCGTGACGGCGACGATCCTCAACGGCAGGGCCACCCGGGACGCGATCTTCGAAGACCTGCGGGCGCGGGTCGCGAAGCTGGTCGAGCGGGGGGTGACGCCGGGGCTGGCCACCGTGCTGGTGGGCGACGACCCCGGTTCGCACTCCTACGTCAAGGGCAAGCACGCCGCGTGCGCGAAGGTCGGCATCACGTCCATCCGGCGTGACCTGCCCGCCGACACCACGCAGGAGCAGCTCGAAGCCGTCATCGACGAGCTGAACGCCGATGCCGCGTGCACCGCGTACATCGTGCAGCTGCCGTTGCCGAAGCACCTGGACGCCAACGCGATCCTGGAGCGCATCGACCCGCGCAAGGACGGCGACGGACTGCACCCGGTGAACCTGGGCAAGCTGGTCCTGGGCGACGAGGCCCCGCTGCCCGCGACGCCGCGCGGCGTGGTGGAGCTGCTGCGCCGGTACGAGGTGCCGATCGCGGGCGCGAACGTGACCGTCGTCGGACGCGGTGTGACGGTGGGCCGCCCGATCGGCCTGCTGCTGACCAGGCGCTCGGAGAACGCCACGGTGACCCTGTGCCACACCGGGACGAAGGACCTGGCCGCCGAGGTGCGCCGGGCCGACATCGTGGTGGCGGGCGCGGGCAGTCCGGGCCTGATCACGGCGGACATGGTGAAGCCCGGCGCGGCCGTGGTCGACGTCGGCATCACCCGCACCGAAGCCGGCCTGGTCGGCGACGTGCACCCGGACGTGGCGGAGGTCGCCGGCTACCTGGCCCCGATCCCCGGTGGCGCGGGCCCGATGACCATTGCCATGCTGCTGACCAACACGGTCGAGGCGGCCGAGCGCAACCTCGCGACGGACTGAGGGCGGAAGCGGTGGAGCTGATGCCGGAACAGCGCTGGCGGTCGGCGGCGGGCCAACACCTGCCGTTCGCGCTCGTGCTGGGCGTGGTGCTGCTGGGAATCCTCCGCATCGTCCAGTACCACTGGCGTCAGGGTGCGGTGCTGATCGGCGTGGCGCTGCTGCTCGCGGCGCTGCTGCGGGTCCTGGTGACGGACGAACAAGCGGGCCTGATCGCGATCCGGAGCAGGAGCGTGGACGCCCTGCTGTATTCGGGTTTGGGCTTTGCCGTGATCGTGGTGGCGATGACCATCATCGGCGGACCGCTCAGCCGTTAGCAACAACCGACCCCAACGTGCGGGACCGTCCCACTCGACGATCGGGTGGGACGGTTGCCGCAGCTCAGACGAAGTAGACGGCGTCGTCGGGCACGCCCCAACCCGTGCCGATCACATAGCCCGTCGCTCCTGGATAGTCCCAGGCGATGCCCTTGCCCGCCGGGCCTGTGTTGTAGTACGCCTCCAGCGTGCCGCCGTTCTTCCTGATCATGTCCTTGCGGCCGTTGCCGTCGAGGTCGGCGAAGTAGTAGGCGTCGTTCGGCAGCGCCCAACCGACGCCGATGACATGGCCGGCGCCGGTGCCGTCGTTGGGGTAGTCCCAGTTGATGGTCTTGGCGGCGGTAAGGCCGCTGTTGTAGAACGCGCCGACCGTGCCGTCAGCGGACTTCTGGACGACGTCGGAACGGCGGTCACCGTTCAACGACGCACCCCGGCCGCAGTTCTGACTGGCCAGGGTCTCCGACTGGCCGACCGACACGTTCACCGGCACGCCGTTGAACTCGGCCCGCTCCGTGTTCGTGGGCGAGTCCGCCCACTGCTGGTAGTGCAGGTGCGGGGCACTGGAGTCACCGGTGCTGCCGACCCGGCCGATCTGCCGGCCCATCGCCACCGTCTGCCCGTCGGACACTGCCGGGGGTTCGATCATGTGCAGGTAGGTGGTGCCCCATCCGTTGGCGTGGCTGAGGTTCACCATCCAGCCGCCACCGTCGTCCCAGCCCGCATAGGTGACGGTGCCCGCCGCGGACGCCAGGATCGGCTGCCCGTTGGAGCCCCCCGCCGACCTTCATCAAGTCGAGGCTGTTGGTGTTGGGCGAGTGCCCGCTGTAGGTCGAAGCCACCATGCCTGTCCACACTCGAAGGGCAACTGGAACACGGGCCGCGCGCCGGCGGCCTCGGCAGACGTGGCGGTGGCGGTGGAGATCGCGGTGGCCGCGGCGAGGGACACGGTGACGACCGCCATCGCCCGGACGAATCGCGGGGTAGCCGGCACGCCTAATCGCGACATGGGTCTCATGACGACTCCATTGGTTCGGTCTCCGGGACCGGAGACGTTCTGCTCTGTCCTGGACAAGGTGCACTAGCGGTAGTACCACCGCCGACTCCGCAACGTTCACCGGAGAACGGACAGAAACCCGGTTGCCGCGTTTCTCAACGGGTTGGCATATCCGCCATCGCCCCGCCACCCGTACTGGGATTCCGCCGGCAGATCCGAGACCCTACAGCGGCTGAAGGCGCCTCGGTCCTGTCAGCGGAAGTCCCGGGAACGGGAAGGGACGCGGAGGTTCAGGGGTTGCAGGCGTTCGGCTCGTAGGCTGATCACGCCTTCCGCCTTCTCCAGCACGCCCCTGATCAGCAGGGCCGCGCTGGTCCGGGCGACTCTTCGGTACCTCGCCCACAGGCCCGCCGTGCAGACGACGTTGACCATTCCCGTCTCGTCCTCGATGTTCAGGAACGTCACGCCGCCCGCCGTCGCCGGGCGTTGCCGGTGGGTCACCGCGCCGCCGATCAGGACCCTCGTCCGGTCCGGGACGTCGGCCAAGTCCGCCGCTGCCAAGGCACCGAGGGCAGTCAGCTGCTCCCGGACGAACTGGGTCGGGAAGCTGTCCGGGGACAGGCTCATCGCCCAGACGTCGGCGGTCGCCAGCTCCACCTCGTCCATGCCGGGCAACGGTGGGGCTTCCGTGCCCACGACGGTGTCCGGCAGGCGGTCGGGGCGGATCTTCGCCACGGCTCCCGCCGCCCACAGGGCCGCACGGCGGTCCAGGTCGAAGCAGCCGAAGGCGCCGGCCGTCGCCAGGGCTTCCACCTGGGCCGTGGTCAGGCGCACCCGGCCGCCGAAGTCGGCCATGCTCCGGTAGGGGCCGGCTTGGCGTTGCACGGCAATGGTTTCCGCCACCTGTCGGCCGATGGTGCGCACACCCGCCAAGCCGATCCGGACCGCCGACCGGCCGTCCACCTGCTCCAGGGTGGCGTGGGGCAGGCTGGCGTTGACGTCCGGGCCCAGCACGCGCACGCCGTGCCGCCGCGCGTCCGCCACCAAGGACTGCGGCGAGTAGAAGCCCATCGGTTGGGCACGGAGCAAGGCCGCGCAGAAGGCCGCCGGGTGGTAGAGCTTGAACCAGGCACTGACGAAGACCAGGTGCGCGAAGCTCAGCGCGTGGCTCTCCGGGAAGCCGAAGTTGGCGAACGCCAACAGCTTCGCGTAGATCCGCTCCGCCAGCTCCGCGTCCACGCCGTTCGCCCTGGCCCCCTCGTGGAACCGGTCGCGCAGGCGTTCCATGCGGTGGGTCGACCGCTTCGCGCCCATCGCCCGGCGCAGCTCGTCGGCCTCGGCGGGACTGAAGTCGGCCACGTCCACCGCGATCTGCATCAGCTGCTCCTGGAACAACGGCACGCCAAGGGTTTTCTCCAGCGCGTTCGCCAGCAGCGGGTGGTCGTGCCGCCACGTCTCGACACCATTCCGGCGGCGGATGTACGGGTGCACCGAACCGCCCTGGATGGGGCCCGGCCGGATCAGGGCGACCTCCACGACCAAGTCGTAGAACTTCTCCGGCTTCAGCCTCGGCAGGGTCGCCATCTGGGCCCGGCTCTCCACCTGGAACACGCCCACCGAGTCGGCCCGCTGCAACATCTTGTAGACGTCGGCATCGGCCAGGTCCAGCGCGGCGATGTCCACCTCGACGCCCTCGTACTCGCGCACCAGGTCGACCGCGTAGTGCAGCGCCGACAGCATCCCCAGGCCCAGCAGGTCGAACTTGACCAGGCCGATGGACGCGCAATCGTCCTTGTCCCACTGCAACACCGTGCGGTTCGCCATCCGCCCGCGTTCCACCGGGCACACCTCGCTCACCGGACGGTCGCAGATCACCATGCCGCCCGAGTGGATGCCCAGGTGACGCGGGAAGTTCTCCAGCTGCGCGGCCAGCTCCAGCACCGGGCCGGGTATCTCCGGTTCGTCCACAGTGGACCGGAGTGGACCCCAGCGGTCGATCTGCCTGCTCCACGCGTCCTGCTGCCCCACCGAGTAGCCCAGCGCCCGCGCCACGTCGCGGATCGCCGACCGGCCCCGGTAGCTGACGACGTTCGCCACCTGCGCCGCGTGCCGCCGCCCGTACTTCCGGTACACGTACTGGATCGCCTCCTCCCGCCGGTCGGACTCGATGTCCAGGTCGATGTCCGGCGGACCGTCCCGGGCCGGGGCCAGGAAGCGTTCGAAGAGCAGGTCGAAGCGGACCGCGTCGACGTTGGTGATGCCCAGCGCGTAGCAGACGGCCGAGTTCGCCGCCGAACCCCGACCCTGGCAGTAGATGTCCTTCTCCCGGCAGAACCGCACGATGTCGTGCACCACCAGGAAGTACCCCGGGAACCCCAGGTCCTCGATGATCCTCAGCTCGTGCTCGACCTGCTGGTACGCCTTGGGATTCGCCTCCGGCTCGCCGTAACGGCGGAACGCGCCCGCGTAGGTGAGCTTGCGCAGGTGGCTGTTCTCGTCCTCGCCGGCCGGCACGTCGAACGGCGGCAGCTCCGGCGCGATGAGCTTCAGGTCGAACTGGCACGTCAGCCCCAGCACCGCCGCCCGGTGCACCGCGCCGGGGAACCGGGCGAACCGGCGGGCCATCTCCTCCCCCGACCGCAGGCACGCGGTCCGGCCCGGCGGCAGCCAACCGGCCATCTCGTCCAGGCCGCGCCGCGCCCGCACCGCCGCCATCGCCGCCGCCAGCCTGCCCCGCGCGGGCACGGCGTAGTGCACGGCGTTCGTCGCCACGGTCGGCAGGCCCAGCTCGTGCGCCATGCCCCACAGCAGGTCGTTGCGCGGACCGTCCTCCGGGTAACCGTGGTCGGTGAGCTCCACGAACACCCGGTCGGCACCGTAGAGGCCCACCAGCTTCCGCAGCTCCCCGAACGCGGCCTCCGGCCCGTCCGCCGCCAACGCCCGCCGCACCGCACCCTTGCGGCACCCGGTGAGCACGACGCAGTTGTCCCGGGTGTCCGCGACCACCTCGTCCAGGTCGTACACCGGACGGCCTTTCTCGCTGCCCTCGGCGAGTTGGCCGGTGGTGATGGTGCGGCACAGCGCGTGATAGCCCGGCCGACCGGCCGCGAGCAGCAGCAGGTGCCCGCCCTCCGGGTCGGGGAAACCGTTCTGCG
>CBHFOL010000139.1:0-18786 GCA_965995405.1 uncultured Saccharothrix sp. | reverse complement strand
CTGTCGCCGCTGGTCATGACCGACACCCAGATCCTCATAAACGTGCCGCTGATCACCACGATCTGGGCGTGCAACCCGCCGGTGGTGGCGGGCGCGCTCGGCGGGCAGGTCTCCGGGGCGCTGTCGGGCCTGGTGGTGGGCCTGTTCACCTACCTCAACCGGGGCTCGCTGAGCGTCGACCTGGTGCGGGACGTGGTGCTGCTGGCGGGTGCGGGCCTGGTCGTCGGCATGGCGTCCACCACGGCTCGGCGGTCGGCGGTGCGGCTGGCGCAGGCGTTGCGCACCGAGGCCGCGACGGCCGAGCGGGAACGGCTGGCGCGGTCCATTCACGACGGTGTGCTCCAGGTGCTGGCACGGGTGCGCAAACGCGGGCTGGAACTGGGCGGCGAGGCGGCGGAACTCGCGGAGTTGGCCGGTGAGCAGGAGGTGGCGCTGCGGTCGCTGGTCGCCGCCGCGCCGACCGAGTCGACAATGGACGGTGACGCGGACCTGCGTCCGGGACTGCAACTGCTGGCGACGCCGCGCGTGCAGGTGTCCACACCGGCCACCCAGGTGATGCTGCCCGCGACGACCGCGTCCGAGCTGACGGCGGTGGTGCGCGAGGCGCTGTCCAATGTGGACAAGCACGCCGAGGGCGCCAAGGCGTGGGTGCTGCTGGAGGATCTTGGTGCAGAGGTCGTGCTGAGCGTGCGCGACGACGGTCCCGGGATCCCCGACGGCCGGCTCGCGTCGGCCGAGGCGGAGGGGCGGATGGGGATCGCCCAGTCCATTCGCGGCCGGGTCGAGGCGTTGCGTGGCACCCTTGAGCTGCAAACCGGGCCGGGGGAGGGCACGGAGTGGGAGGTGCGGGTCTACCGATGAGCGTTTCCGTGATGGTGGTCGACGACCACCCGCTGTGGCGCGACGGTGTCGCGCGCGACCTCGCCGAACGCGGCTTCGACGTGGTCGCGACCGCCGGTGACGCGGCGTCGGCGGTGCGCATCGCCCGTGCCGTGCGGCCGGACGTGGTGCTGATGGACCTCAACCTGGGCGAGTCCACCGGGGTGGAGGCGACCACCGTGATCACCGGGTCGCTGAGCGGGACGAGGGTGCTGGTGCTGTCCGCGAGCGGCGAGCACAGCGACGTGCTGGAGGCGGTGAAGGCGGGTGCGTCGGGCTACCTGGTGAAATCGGCGTCGGCCGAGGAGCTGGTGGAGGCGGTCAACCGCACGGCCGCCGGCGACGCCGTGTTCACGGCCGGTCTGGCGGGTCTGGTGCTCGGCGAGTACCGGCGCATGGCGGCGACCCCCGACGAGGACAAACCGCAGCTCACCGACCGTGAAACGGAGGTGCTGCGGCTGGTCGCGAAGGGCCTCACCGCCCGGCAGATCGCGAACCGCCTGGTGATCTCGCACCGCACCGTGGAGAACCACGTGCAGTCGACGCTGCGGAAGCTGCAACTGCACAATCGCGTCGAGTTGGCCCGGTACGCGATAGAGCATGGTCTGGACGTCGAACCGGAGGGGACATGACGATGACCGACCCGAGGCAGTGGCGCGTGTCGGACGCGGAACGGGAGCACGTGGTCGGGGTGCTCCAGAAGGCTATCGGGCGCGGGCTGATCACGTTGGACGAGTTCACCGAGCGCGCGGACCAGGCGTTGGCGGCGCGGACACGGGAAGAGTTGAACGTGGTGCTGCTGGACCTGAGCGGTGTGGTGCACACCGAGCGGCAGGAGGTCGCGGCGGTGCAGGAGCCTGCCGTGGAGCTGCGGGCGACGATGTCGTCGGTGACCCGGAAGGGTCAGTGGTCGGTGCCGCGCTGCCTGGTGGTGCGCAGCCGGATGGGTTCGACGGACCTGGACTTCCGCGACGCGACGATCCCGCACGCGGTGGTGGACATCCAGCTGGACGTGGCGGCGGGTTCGGTGACCCTCGTGCTGCCCGACTCGGCGACCGTCAACACGGAGGGGGTGCAGGTCGCGGCGGCGTCGTTGAAGGACAAGGTGGGTGACGGGGCGGGACGGCCGCACTTCGTGCTGCGGGGCAACGTGACGGCGGGGTCGCTGGAGATCAAGCGCAAGTCGGGCTGGTTCCGACACGCGTGATGCAGGACGCCACGACGGTCCAACGGCCCTCTGCTTGAACGGCAATCCCCCGGAAGGCAGACCCCCACCCTCCCGGGGGCGGCCCTGCTCCAGAATACCGGAGGGGTACGACAGGATCGGCGATGTCGATCTTGCCTGTGGACAGTTCCGGGGGTGTGGATAACCGGGTATTCGCTGGTCATTGGGTGGACTGGACCCTGGATCAGAGCACGGGTGAAGTTGTCACGCTGTGCGCCGACGGTGTGCGGGTCGGTGAACATGCGCATGGCACCGTCGGCTTTGAGGCCACGGGCGGTGCTGTCCCCGGCATGAGCGATACGCCAGTAGCCACCGGACCGCAACGACAATCGTGCCGTTGGGGACCCTGACCTCGTTGGTGAAGCTGCTGTAGGGGCGGGCCGCGTCCACGACTCCGAGTACCGGGGTGTTGCGGGCCGCCGCGCGGGCCGCGACGGTGGCGGCAACCCGCGCGCGTCCGGCGCCGTGTGAGCGACGCGACGGGAGCAGGAGCGCCGGACCCGTACTGGAAACGCACCACGACATCGACGTCCCCGACGCGGAGAACGGCTTCGGACCGACGCCGGCGGCCGACTCGCGGACCTGGCCGCACCAACGTGTACTACCGGCAGCTTTCGGCGGGATGGCGCGTTCGCCCGGGATTCCTCGCGCACGCCACCCCGCCGCCCGGTCGCTCAGCGCAGCTCCGGTTTCCGCATGGCGTCGAGCGCGTCCTGGCTCGCGGTGATCATCTTGGTCAGGGCGGCTTCGCTGAACGTCAGTTCGACCTGACCGCCGGGGAACGTGAACTTCGCCCAGTCCCGCCCGGTCTGGTGGTCGATACGCACGTCGTCATCGAAGTCCGCCGCGGTCCACAGTTCGGGTTTCGACACGCTGATCATGGCTTGACCCTCGCTAACTTGGTAAGTTACCCGTTTGATTGGCATCGGGCAGTCTCGATGCTATCCAGCAGGTTGCCGAGGAACGTGTAACCAAACGGGTGAAGTGCCTCCCCCAACGGGGAACCGGTCGGGCGGCAGGATGTAGCCCGCCGCGCACACCGCAGACCACGGAGGACCAACGCATGACGTCACCGGCAGCGACGACCTACCGCGTCGTGCTCGGCATCCTCCTGCGCAGCCTGCGGGAACGTGCCGGACTGACGCCGACCGAGGTCACGCAGCGCTTCGGCTGGTACGGCGTCGCCAAGGTCAGCAAGATCGAAGCCGGGACCGTGCGGCTGTCCGAGGAAGAACTCACCGCGCTGCTCGCGATGTACGACGTCACCGGACCGGAAGCGGACAAGGTGCACGAGTTCGGGGTCAGGGCGCGCAGTCGGATCGGGGCGGGCCGGACTCCGGCGTGGGGCGACACCTACAAGGTGCTGGAAGCGCACGCGTCCGAGATCAAGATGTACTACGAGACCACACTGCCCGGCACCGTCCAGACCGAGGACTACGCGCGGGCAGTGCTGTCGATGTCGCTCACGACCCCGCCGGCCGAAGTCGGCAACGCCGCCCGTGAGCGCGCCACCCGCCAACTGCTGCTGACCTCCGACAACCCGCCCGCGTTCTGGCTCGTCGTGGCGGAACCCGCGCTGCTCCGGCCGATCGGCGGCACGGCGGTGTTCCGCGCCCAACTCGAACGTCTGCGCGAACTGGTCGACCTGCCCAACGTGACGTTCCAGGTACTGCCGTTGGACAGGGGCGAGCACCACGCGCTCGGGACACCGTTCACCCTGCTGCAACTGGCTCTTCCGACGCTGACCGTCGCCTACCTCGAAGGACTGACCGACGCGAACTACCTGGACCACCCCAAGGCCACCGATGTCTACACGCTTGCCTTCGACCGGTTGAGGGTCACGGCCTTGGACGATCGGGCATCGGCGAAGATGCTGGATCGTCGGATCAGTGCACTCAAGTAGCGAAAGGGGCACCCTCATGCCAGCCCCGGACTTCTCTTCCACCCGTTGGCGCAAGGCCAGCTACACAGAGGGCAACAACAACTGCGTCGAAGTGGCCCGCGTGCCCGGCGTTGTGGCCTTCCGCGACTCGAAGAACCCTGCCGGCCCCGTGTTGACGTTCAAGCCCGGCCGTTTCGTCGGATTGTTGAACGACCTCAAGGCAACCAGGCACGGCTGACCCGAAACCCAGTCGTCGGGGCACCCGCCAGCGGATACCGTCGGTGGGTGCCTGATGCGATCTTCGACAACCCCCGCCTCGCGGCCGTCTACGACGCCTTCCAAGGCGAGCGGGACGACCTGGCCGCCTACCTCGGGATCGCCGACGAGTTGGGCGCGCGCCGCGTGCTCGACGTCGGCTGCGGCACCGGAAGTCTCGCGGTGCTGCTGGCCGGCACCGGTCGGGAGGTGGTCGGGGTCGATCCGGCCGGGGCGTCGCTGGACGTCGCCAAGACCAAGGAACACGCCGACAGCGTCACCTGGATCCACGGCGACGCCACTACGTTGCCACCGCTCCAGGTCGACCTGGCGGTGATGACCGGCAACGTGGCCCAGGTCTTCCTCACCGACGACGACTGGGCGCGCACCCTCCGCGGCATCCGGGACGCGCTCCGCCCCGGCGGTCACTTCGTATTCGAGACGCGCCGCCCGGAGCGCCGGGCCTGGGAGGACTGGGCCGCCGAACCCACCCCGGTCACCCTCGACGTCGACGGTGACGGGCCGGTGGAGCAGCACTTCGAGCTCACCGACGTGAGCCTCCCGTTCGTCACCTTCCGCTACACCCTCCGGTTCGCGGACGGGGCCGACCTCGTCTCCGACTCGACTCTCCGCTTCCGCGACCACGACGAAGTCCAGGCGAGCCTGGCGGCCCAGGGCTTTCGGGTGCAGGACGTGCGCCAGGCCCCCGACCGGCCGGGACGCGAGTTCGTGTTCGTCGCCCAGCGCTGATCACGCCGGTTGGGCCGCCGCGGTCAGGGTCTCGCACACCAGCTGGATCAGCGGGTGGTCCTCACTGCCCTTCCGCACCGCCGCGAACACCCGGCGCAACGGAGCCGTCCCGTGCACGGGAGTGCCCTGAAAAGCGTGGCGCGGCACCAAAGCCACACCCGCCCCCGCCTGGACGAGCGCGCCGATCGCCCGGAAGTCGTTGGACGTCTGGGTGATCCGGGGCGCGAACCCCGCCTCGCCGCACGCCAGCTCCACCACGTCCCGCACCGGGTTCCCCGGCGGCGTGGCCACCCAGTCGTCGTCGGCCAGCGCCCGGAGGTCCACTGCCTTGCCCACCAACGGGTGGGACGGCGGCAGCACCACGTCGAACGGCTCCGTGTACAGCGGGAACCTGGTCAGCCGGCCGTCGTCCCGCCGGGGGCGGTACTCCTCGGTGATGGCCAGGTCGATCTCGCCGTCCAGCAGCAACGGTACCGACGCGTGACCCTCCACGTCCCGCACGCGCACGATCACGCCGGGCGCGGACGTCCGCAGCACGGCGATCGCCGGGGCCACGACCTGCGTGATCGCGGACGCGAAACTGCCCACCTCGACCTGGCCCAGCACACCCGACGCCAGGCCGGCCAGCGTGGCCTGGGGGCGTTCGCGTGCCGCACCAGCAGCTCACCGGCCGAGGTGAGCGACACCCGGCGGCCACGTCGGCGCAGCAGGGCCTGGCCCACCTCGGACTCCAGCGCCGCCAGCTGCTGCGACACCGCCGACGGCGTCAGGTGCAGAGCCTGTGCCGCGGCGGTCACCGTGCCGTGGTCCGCCAGGGCGCTCAGCACCCGCAGCCGTCGAGGATCGATCACCCGGACATTGTGCGGGTCGGCCCGCCGGTCACATGTTCGCGCGCGCGTCGACGAACGCGTCCACGGCCCGGTTCACGTCGTCCGTCGAGTGCGCCGCCGACATCTGCGTCCGGATCCGCGCCTTGCCGTGCGGCACCACCGGGTACGAGAAGCCGATGACGTAGATCCCCCGCTCCAGCAACAGGTCCGCCATCCGGGACGCCTCGGCCGCGTCACCGATCATCACCGGGATGATCGGGTGTTCGCCGGGCAGCAGGTCGAAGCCCTCGTCGGTCATCCGCCGCCGGAACAGCGCCGTGTTGTCCCGCAACCGGGTGAGCAGTTCACCCGACGAGCTGAGCAGGTCGAGCGTCGCGATCGCCGCCGCGGTGATGGACGGGGCGAGCGAGTTGGAGAACAGGTACGGCCGCGACCGCTGCCGCAGCATCTCCACGATCTCCCTGCGCCCGGACGTGTAGCCGCCGCTCGCGCCGCCCAACGCCTTGCCGAGCGTGCCGGTGACGATGTCCACCCGGTCCTGCACGCCGAACAGCTCGGGCGTGCCGCGCCCGGTCGGCCCGGTGAACCCGACGGCGTGCGAGTCGTCCACCATGACCAGCGCGTCGTACCGGTCGGCGAGGTCGCAGATCTCGTCCAACGGGGCCAGGTAGCCGTCCATCGAGAACACGCCGTCGGTCGCGATCAGCCGGTACCGGGCGTCGGCGGCGTCCTTGAGCTGCCGTTCCAGGTCGTCCAGGTCGCGGTTCTTGTAGCGGAAGCGGCGGGCTTTGGCGAGGCGGACGCCGTCGATGATCGACGCGTGGTTCAGCTCGTCGGAGATGATCGCGTCCTCCGCGCCGAGCAGCGTCTCGAACAGGCCGCCGTTGGCGTCGAAGCACGAGCTGTACAGGATGGTGTCCTCGGTGCCGAGGAACTCCGACAGCCGCTTCTCCAGTTCCTTGTGCGGTTCCTGGGTGCCGCAGATGAACCGGACGGACGCCATGCCGAAGCCCCAGCGGTCGAGGGCCTGCTTGGCCGCGTCGATCAGCTTCGGGTGGTCGGCCAGGCCCAGGTAGTTGTTGGCGCAGAAGTTCAGCACCTCGTCGCCCGCGCCGACCCGGACGGTGGCGTTCTGCGGGGTGCCGATCACCCGTTCCGCCTTGTAGAGGCCCGCCGCGCGGATTTCGTCCAGGCCGGAACGCAGGTCGTCGCGCATCGCGCCGTACATTCAGTGGGCTCCCGTCCAGTCGAGGATGACCTTGCCGCACTTGCCTTCGCGTGCGGTGGCGAAGGCTTCTTCGTGCGCCGTGTAGTCGAACCGGTGCGTGATCACCGGGGTCAGGTCGAGGCCGCGCTGGAGCAGCACGGACATCGAGTACCAGGTCTCGAACATCTCCCGGCCGTAGATCCCCTTGATGTGCAGCATCTTCAGCACAATGCTGCTCCAGTCGACGGGGAACTGCTCGGCGGGCAGGCCGAGGATGGCGATCCGGCCGCCGTGCGCCATGTTGCCGATCATGTCCTGGAGCGCGACGGGTTTGCCGGACATCTCCATGCCGACGTCGAAGCCCTCGGACATGCCGAGTTCGGCCTGTGCGTCGGCGATGGTGCTGTGCGCGACGTTGAGGGCGAGGTCGACGCCGACCTTGCGGGCGATGTCCAGCCGGTGGTCGCTGATGTCGGTGATGACGACGTTGCGCGCGCCCGCGTGCTTGGCGACGGCGGCGGCCATGATGCCGATCGGGCCGGCGCCGGTGATCAGCACGTCCTCGCCGATGACCGGGAAGGACAGCGCGGTGTGCACGGCGTTGCCGAAGGGGTCGAAGATCGCGGCGACGTCGAGGTCGACCGGTGTGCGGTGCACCCAGGCGTTCTGCTCGGGGAGCACGACGTACTCGGCGAACGCGCCGTCGCTGTGCACGCCGAGGCCGCGGGTGTGGGCGCAGAGGTGGCGGCGGCCGGCCTTGCAGTTGCGGCACGTGCCGCAGACCAGGTGCCCCTCGCCGCTGACCAGGTCGCCGATCTTGACGCCGGTGGCGGAGGGGCCGGTCTCGACCACCTCGCCGACGAACTCGTGGCCGAGGACGAGCGGGGCGTGGATGTTGTGCGCGGCCCAGTCGTCCCACGAGTCGATGTGCAGGTCGGTGCCGCAGATGCCGGTGCGCAGCACGCGGACGACCACGTCGGTGGGGCCGGGGGTGGGGTCGGGGACGTCGGTCAGGGACAGTCCCGGCCCGGCGGTCGCCTTGACCAGTGCCTTCATTCCGGCAGTGTGCTCCCGTCGGTCTTGTGCAGTCCATCAGGACTTTCTGAAATTGCTTGTAAGTCCTTCTTCACTGGCGAGGTTGCGCTCCATGCCGCCGAATACCAGTCCGTGGAACTGGGCGAACGGCCACCAGTAGCGGTGACCCGCCCGCCCGGAAGGTATACATTGCAAGGCATACGATGTTAAGTTTACTTCGTATCGTTAACTTGGCAATTTGGGGAGGGATCACCGGTGGCTGAAGCCGAGTTGCCCATGTTGAGTCCGACCGTGGGGCGGCGGTGGCTGGCGCAGGAGCTCCGGCGGTTGCGGGAGGCCGCCGGGCGGACGCAGGCCGACGTGGCGGAGCGGTTGCGGTGCAAGGCGGCGAAGATCGCCCACATCGAGTCCATGCGGAACTCGATCAGTGCGCCCGATCTTGAGGTGGTGCTGCCGTACCTGGGTGTGCCGGAGAACCGGATCGGGTGGTACCTGAACGTCTGCGAGCGGTCCAAGGAGAAGGGGTGGTGGGAGGAGGACCGGTCGTTGCCGGACTGGCTCTCGCTGTACGTCGGCCTGGAGGCGGGCGCGCGGGAGATCCGGATGTGGAGCACCGGGCTGGTGCCGGAGCTGTTCCAGACGTTCAACTACTCGTTCGTGCTCTACCCCGAGGACGCGGCGATCAGCCGTGCCCAGCGACGTCAGCAAAGTTTGCAACGTAAAGCTTACCCGGCGACCGTGCACGCCGTGCTCGACGAGGCGGTGCTCTGGCGGGAGGTCGGCACGCGGCAGGTCGCGGTGGAGCAGTTGGAGCGGTTCGTGGAGCTCGTGGAGCGGCCGAACGTGACGATCCAGGTGCTGCCGTTCGGTCCGAGTGACCGGAGGACGGGGCTGGGGTCGTTCAGCCTGTTGGGCTTCTCGCACAAGGGGGATCCGGGGACCGCGTTCACGGAGAGCCCGCTGGGTGGGTCGTTCGCGGACAAGCCCGAGGAGTTGGCCGTTTTCGAGCACAGCTTCGCCGACCTCGCCCAGCAGGCCCTGTCGCCGGCTGCCAGTGCCGACCTGATCGCGAAGAAGCTCAAGCAGGTCAAGCAGTCCAAGTGACGTTCGACGAGCCTGGCGGTGCCCTGCCGGCCGGGTGAACACGCGAACCCGCCGACGCGGTGCCGGCGGGTTCGGTCAGCGTGTTCGGTCAGCGGGTTCAGCCGGCAGGGTTTCGACCGGCGGATTGCAGCTGACCGGTTCCGGCTGGGGAATGCGCCGGTTAGTGGGGTGCGCGGGCGGCGAGTTTGGCGGCGGCCGGGTCGGCGGCCGACAGGGCACCGCGGGCGGCGAGCTGGCACAGGTCGAAGCTGGTCGACGCGAGCTTCGACCCGACGCCGGCCAGCGCCGTGTGGTTCATCGACAGGCTGGTCACGCCCAGCCCGATCAGCACGCACGCCAGCAACGGATCGGCCGCCGCCTCACCGCACACGCCCACCGGCTTGCCCAGCTCCGTCCCCGCCTCACCCACCAGCTTGATCAACCGCAGCAACGCGGGCTGCCACGGATCGTTCAACGCCGCCACCGCACCCACCTGCCGGTCGGCCGCGAACACGTACTGCGCCAGGTCGTTCGTGCCCAGCGACACGAAGTCCACCACCGCCAGGATCTCCCGCGCCACCAACGCCGCCGCCGGGATCTCGATCATCACACCCACCCGGGCGATCCCGGCCCGACGGGCCCGCCCGACGAACCACGCGGCTTCCGCGGCGGTCGCGACCATGGGTGCCATCACCGACACGTCCGCACCGCTGTCCTGCGCGGCCAGCGCGATCGCCGTCAACTGCCGGTCCAACACCTCCGGCCGGTCGAACGCCACCCGCAGCCCACGCACGCCCAGCGCCGGGTTGGGTTCGGGGTCGGGCTCCAGGAACGCCAACGGCTTGTCCGCGCCGGCGTCCAACGTCCGCACGACCACCGGCTTCCCCGCGAACGGCGCGAGCACGTCCGCGTAGGCCTTGCGCTGCTCCTCGACCGTCGGCTCCGAAGTGGACGACAGGAAGCAGAACTCGGTCCGGAACAGCCCGACGCCCTCCGCGCCACCGGCCGCAGCCGCCTCGGCGTCGCCGGGCGACCCGACGTTGCCGAGCACCTTCACCCGGTGCCCGTCCCGCAGGACGCCGACACCGTTCCACTCGACCTTGCCCGCCACGTGCGCCGCGCGGACCGCCCCGTCCGACACCTCCACGACACCCGTGTCACCGTCCACGAGCAGCGCGTCCGCCTCCAGCGCCAGCAGCCCACGGCACGCCACCACAGCCGGGATCCCCAGCGAGCGCGCCAGGATCGCGGTGTGCGAGGTGGGTCCGCCCTCCTCCGTCACCAGCGCCAGCACCTTCGCCGGGTCGAGGCCGGCCGTGTCGGCGGGTGCCAGGTCACGGGCCACCAGGACGCTCGGCGACGCGAGTTCCGGCACGCCGGGCGCGGCGACGCCGAGCAGTTCGGCGACGAGGCGGTCGCGGACGTCCTGGACGTCGCGGGCGCGTTCGGCCATGTAGCCGCCGGCGGCTTCCAGAGCGGTGATGAACCCGGCTGCGGCCTGGTGGACGGCACGGGCCGCCGGCAGCGACTGGTCGGCGACCAGCTTCTCGGCCTGGCTGAGCAGGGCCGGGTCGGCGGCCATCGCGGCGGTGGTCTCCAGCACGGCCTTCGCGTCGCCGGTCGCCGCCGCGGCACGGGTGAACAGCCGTTCGGCGACCAGGTCGGCGGCGGGCCGGATGCGGGCGGCCTCCTGCGCCGGGTCGACGGGCGGAGGTGTCGACGGAGGTTCACCCAACGGTTCGGCCACTCGCACCACCGGCCCGGAGGCCCGACCGGAACTGACACCGACACCGCTCAGCCGCGCGCTCGACATGGTCTAGACCATACCCTTCGGTTAGACGAGACGTGAACAGCCAACGCCACAACCCGCCGGTCCGCTACCGCAGGAAACGCGCCCGTAACCAGTCCACGGCGCACACGCCCTGCGCGGCCTGGAACGCACGGAGCGAAGGCAGCCCCGGAGGTGGTGGCTGCCGGGACGAGTGCACGAAGAACCCGGCGACCGCGGCGAGCACCGCCGTCACCGCGTCCGGGTCCGCGGTCGTCGCGTACGGGGAGGCCTGCCACACGTCCTCCGGCGACGGCCCGCCCTGCATCGCGACACTGGGCAGCAGGAACACCAGGTCGGCCCACGGCGCACCCGACGCGGCGTGCGGCCAGTCCACGAACACCACGTCGTCGTCGGTCAGCAGGACGTTGTCGGCACGGAGATCGCCGTGCAGCAACGCCGTTCCGCGCACTGCCTCAGTCCACTCCGACTCGGCCCGCGCCAGCCGGTCCAGGTTCGCCAGTGCCCACGGGTCGAGGTCGGGCGGCGGTTGCCGGGCCGACTGCCGCCACCCGGAGAACGCCTCGTCGTGTCTGCCGACGAACGGCAGCGCCGACCCGTCACGGTCGCAGAGTCGCACCACCGCGTCGAACACCCGCTGCCACTCGTCCGGGCGCCAAGGCAGTGCGGGCGTACGCCCGGCGACGTCCGCGAAGACCAGGGCGACCCAGTCGCCGTCGTCGTGGGTGAAGATCAGTTCGGGACCCGGCACGTGCGGGGCGAGCCGCGCCTCGCGGCGGTGCATGTCCGGGCTGAACGCGTTCCGCTCCAGCCCGACCGCCTTCACGAACACCCGCCGCCCGTCCGCGAGGAGGAGCCGCGACGCGCAACCCGGCGAGAACCCGCCGGGCTGGTCGGCCGCGTGCACGACCGGACCTACCGCGTCCTCGACGGTGCGCCGGACGTGCGCGGGCACCTCGGCCCAGGCCAGGCGGTTGCCGCCGATGCCTTGCTCGATCGGGTGATTCATGCGGTTCCCGGCGCGATCAGCGACAGCACCTCGGACGTCGGCCGCACGTCGCCGAACGAGCGGTAGACCGTGTGCAGGGTGGCGTTGTGGTCTTGGTCGCGGCGGGCCGCGTTGGCGTCGGCGACCATGACGACGCGCAGGCCGAGGGTGCTCGCGTCCCGGGCGGACGACTCGCAGCAGACGTTGGTGACCGTGCCGGTGATCAGCACGGTGTCGACGGCGCGTCGGTCGAGCAGGTCCGGCAGGGGGCAGCGGCCCGGGAAGAAGGCGCTGGGCGCGGACTTCTCGACCAGCAGGTCGGTGTCGTGGCGGGGGAGTTCGGGCCAGAGGCGCGCGGCGAGCGGTCCGGTGCCGCCGGACGCGGCGAACGTCCCGGCCACTTGGGGGCCGTAGAAGCCGGTGGCCCACGGGGTGGGTTCGGTGGTCGTCGGGAGCACCCAGGCCACCGTGCCGCCGGCGGTGCGGAGGGCGTTCGCGAGGAGGGCGATGTTCGGCACGATGCCGCGGCAGTACGGGTTGGCGGTGACGAAGAACGGGACCATGTCGATCACGACCAGGGCGGTGCGCTCCGGCACGAGCTCCGCGTACGCGAACCGCCTGCCACGCCGCACTTCGTGGCGGGCGTACTCACGCGGTTCGATCAGCCAGTCGTGTGGTTCCGCCACGGCCCACCTCAGTTCTGCGCAGCCTCCGACCGCCATCCTTCCAGAGGAGTTCCGTCCGCCTGTCGATCGACTGCGTGGAGTAGCTACTCGTACCCGCCTGCCGCGGCATCACGGCCAGGCTCGGCGAATGCCATCGGCGTTGACCGCATAGGCCGCCGGGCCTCCTCGCTCCACAGCGCTGTAGATGCGTTGCTGCGCACGGTGAAAGCGCCCGATCATTTCGGCGCGCAAGAGGCGCTGATTATCCAGGTAGAACAGAGTTGCCCGATAACGCTCCAAGGGCGCTCGTCCGGTCTCGCGGCCCTTTATTCGCCCGTCTTTGCACAGCGGCGTCCACCCGCGACACAGTCCATATTCCAACCAGACTTCATCGCTGACTTCCTGGGCGTCATCCGGGAAATGCTCGGTGGCGCGATGGACAACCCAACCGAGTTCGGTCAACCCTTCGGCCACACCTCGCCCCAGTCCTCGGTCAAGGAAGAACTCAGGAGGCACGGGCGACCCGGCAGATGGACTCGACCTGCTCTCTTGTCATCCCGTATTCGTATGCCACGTCGTCCAGTGATTCACCCGCGAGCCACAGGTCGACCACGGCATCCACCGGAACTTTGGTGGACTCCACGACCGGCGCACCCCAGCCGAATCGAGGGTCGATGACCACAGGTGCCACGTCCGGATATTGCCGCAGTCGCAGCTTCGACGGGAACTCGTCACTACTGTCCCAGCTGATAAAACGCAGGTAGTCGTCGATGAACTCCCGAATCGGCCGCTGTCCGTCGCCGATCCGGGCGAGTTGATCGTCGGCGTAGTGCACGAAGATGTCGACGCCGTCCGTTGCGATGCGTTTCGTGGCGAGTCCGTATGGTGTGCCGAACTCCCGACGAACCGCGCCGGCCGCGTCTCTGATCTTGGCCTTGGTAAGCCCGAGGTCCCGCAGCGAGCGGAGCACGTACGCCTCGACAACCGCGATGAACGGTACCGACGGCTGTCCGCGCTTCACAGGTTGCACGTGGTGCACCAAGGGTGCTCCGTTGGCCTGCTCCCGCAGCCAGTGGTACAGGGTCGGCCGTGGGATCTGGAGGTGGCGCGCCGCCTCGACAGGGGTCATCAGCGGGTCGGCGAACTTGTCGACCATGTCTCCCTCCCTGCCCGTCCCACGATCGCATCGCACAGTAGTGCAACTTCGCGCAGGCGTCGCCCGATCCCGCCCCAGGCCAGGCATGCTTTCGCAGAAGTCCCCGCCCAGGGGGTCCCCTGCTTTTACCTTGCCACAGGGGTACGACAATTCCGCCAGCCGAAGCTGAGAAGCCCCGAACGCCGCCCGCCGAAACCTGACCGGGCTTGGCCTCCGGCCCCCGATGTCAATTGTCCCACGGGGGTACGACAAGGCCGGCGAGCCGAACGCTGCGACCTGTGGAAACCAGGTGGTCCGTGGAGTCACGCGGTCCGAGCCGGGAGTCGAGCGGTTCGAGGGGAGCCGCGCAGATCGAGGCGGGAGTCACGAAGGTCCGGCGGGAGGCTGCGGGTCAGAAAGGCACGCCGCAGCGGAGGAGGACGTTGGCGTAGGGGGTGGCCTCGCCGGTTCGGACCACCAGGCGGGCGGTGGCCACGCGGGACTTGAACTCGTCGTGGTCGACGCGGTCGATCAGCGGCAGGCGTTGGGCCAGGGCCGACGCGCAGGTCGGGTTGCGGTCGGCCAGCTCGGCCGCCACCAGCGCGCGCTCCACCACCAGCTCCGCCAACAACCCGTCCAGCACCTGGAGGAACGTCGGCACCCCGAACCGGAACGCCAGGTCCACCACGGCCGGCCCGGACGGAATGGGCAGGCCGCAGTCGGCGACCCCCACTTCGTCCGTGTGCCCCAGCCGGGCCAGCTCCGCGCTCAGCCCGGCGTGCAGGATGCCCGACCGCTTCACGCCGGCACCTCGTCCGACCTCGGGTACGACGGCTGCGCGCCCGCCCTGGTCACCGAGATCGCCGCCACCCGCGCCGCGTACCGCGCGGCCTCCACCAGGTCCGACCCCGACGCCAGGCCGGCCGCCAACGCACCCGCGAACGCATCCCCGGCCCCGGTCGTGTCGACCGGCGAGACGACCGGCGCGGGCACTTCGACCACACCCGATCCGGTGACAACTGCCGCGCCGCGCGCGCCCAAGGTCACCACGACCGAACGCGGTCCGAGGTCCAGCAAGCCCCCGAACGAACCCGCCAGCGAACGGGCCTCGTGCTCGTTCACGATCAACGGGTCCAGCAGCCGCAGCGTCGCCGCCGGCACGGGCGTCACCGGGGACAGGTTCAGCACCGGCCTCGCCCCGCGAGAGGCCGCCGCCGAGATCGCGTGCACCACTGTCTCCAGCGGCACTTCCAGCGAGCACACCAGGACCGTCACGTCGTCCCAGGACAGACCGTCCACATCGGACACCGAAACGTCCGAGTTCGCCCCTGGCGCGACGACGATGGAGTTCTCGCCGTCCGGCGTCACGGTGATGTACGCGATGCCGGTCGGCCGGTCCGAGGTGCGCACCAGGTCGGTACGCACCCCGGACGAGGCCAACGACTCCCGCAGCAGCTCCCCGTACTGGTCCGGGCCCACCGCGCCCACCAGCGCGACCGCGCACCCCAGCCGCCCGGCGGCGACGGCCGTGTTGGCCCCCTTGCCGCCCGGCATCACCACCGTGTCGCCGCCGAGGACCGTCTCGCCGCCTCCCGGCCGACGGGGCACCGCTACGACGAGGTCCGCGTTGGCCGAGCCCAGCACCAGTACCGTCACTTCTTGAACTCTGCCAGGTTCTTCTTGGTCACGACCTTGACCTCGACGTCCACGACCTCCTGGACCGGCTCCTTCTTGGCCGCCTTGACCGCCTGCTCCACGGCCTTGCGCCCCAGCACGTCGGGCTGCTGCGCGATGGTCGCGGCCATGGTGCCGTCGGCGATGGCCTGCAAACCGTCCGGCGTGCCGTCGAAACCGACCACCTGCACGTCCTTGCCGGCCCGGTCGCCGAGCGCCTTGATCGCGCCGAGCGCCATCTCGTCGTTGTCCGCGAACACACCCTTGACGCCGGGGTGGGCCTGCAACAGGTTCGTCATCACGTCCAGGCCCTTGGCGCGGTTGAAGTCCGCCGGCTGGCCGGCGACGACCTTGATACCGCCCGAGTTCAGGCCCTGCTCGAAGCCCTGGCCACGGTCACGTGCGGCCGAGGCGCCCGGGATCCCCTGGAGGTGCACGACCTCGCCGGTCACCGCGCGGCCGAGTTCGATCGCGGCCAGCGAGCCGCCCTGCACGTTGTCCGACGCCACCTCGGACGCGACCTTGCCGTCGTCCACCGAGCGGTCCACCGCGATCAGGGGAATGGTGGCGTTCTCGGCGGCCTTCGCGGCGGGCGCGGCCTGCTTGGAGTCGACCGGGTTGATGATGATCGCCTTGACGCCCTGCGTGGTGAACGTCTGCACCTGGTTGACCTGGTTGGTGGCGTCGTTCTGCGCGTCCGCCACGGTCAGCTTCACGCCCAGCTCGGCGGCGGCCTTCTCGGCGCCGTCCTTGAGTGCCACGAAGTACGGGTTGTCCAGGGTCGAGATCGCGAGCCCGATGGTGATCTGGTCACCACCGCCGGACGACGTCGCCCCCGAACCGCACGCGGTCAACGCCAGGGCCAGCGCGGACAGCGCGGCGACACCGCGGAACTTCATCTGCTTTCCTTTCATCGGGTACGGCGGCGAAGGGTGTCGAGCAGCACGGCCAGCGCGATGACCGCGCCGATCACGACCTGCTGCCAGAACGGCGACACCTGCAACTGGTTGAGGCCGTTGCGGAGGACTGCCAGGACGAGCGCGCCGACCAGCGTTCCGGTCGCGCGCCCGACCCCTCCGGACAACGAGGCCCCGCCGATCACGACGGCGGCGATGGCGTCGAGTTCGTAGCCGACGGCGGCCTGGGGGCCGGCCGACGACAACCGTCCGGCGAGCAGCATCCCCGCGACAGCGGCGAACAGCCCGGACAGCGCGTAGATGACGAGCTTCTGCCGGCGCGTGTCGATGCCCGACAGGCGCGCGGCCTCCTCGTTGCCGCCGATGGCGTACATCGAACGGCCGGAGTACGTGCGGGACAGCACGAAACCCGTGATGCCGAAGAACACCACCATCACCAGCAGCGGCATCGGCAGGTACGGGGTGAGGTTGGAGCCGAGGAAGCTCACGACGTCCGGCGTGGTGAGCGGACTTCCCTGCGACACCACGAGGGTCAGGCCGCGCGCGACGCTCAGCATGGCCAGCGTCGCGATGAACGCGGGCAGCTTCCCGTACGCCACAAGCGTTCCGTTGACCAGACCCGCGACCACACCGGTCAGCAGGCCCAGCAGCAGCGCCAGCGGTCCGGGCAGGCCGGCTTCGGCGGACATCCACGCGCCGACCATCGCGGACAGCGCCGCGACGCTGCCCACGGACAGGTCGATGCCACCGGACACGATGACGAACGTCGACCCGAACGCCAGCACCGCCACGACGGCCGCCTGCACGCCGACGTTGAGCAGGTTCTGCGTGCTCAGGAACGACGGCGCGGACACCGACAGCGCGACCACCAGCACCAGCAGCCCGGCCAGCGCGCCGTTGTCCGCCAACACCTTGCGCACGAAGGCGAATCGATTGTCCACAGTGGAACCAAAACCGGACGTGCTCATACCGGGAACTCCTGAACCGCCAACGCCATCACCTTGTCCTGGGTCGTGCCGGCGGGCAGTTCGCCCGCGACCCGGCCGTGCGCCATCACGACGATCCGGTCGCTCATCCCGATCACCTCGGGCAGGTCGGACGACACCAGCAGCACGGCGCGACCGGCCGCCGTCATCCGGTTGACCAGCTCGTAGATCTCGACCTTCGCGCCCACGTCCACGCCGCGCGTCGGCTCGTCCAGCACCAGCACCCGGGGGTCGGCGAGCAGCCACTTGCCGATGACGACCTTCTGCTGGTTGCCGCCGGACAGCTCGCGCACCTGCTGCCCGAGGCCGGATGTCCTGACCCGCAACGCGTTCGCGATGTCGAGCGCGCGCCCGCGCTGGCCCTTCCGGTCCACCAGGCCGGCTTTGGCGGTGGTGCGCATGGTGACCAGGCCGAGGTTGTCGCCGACGGTGGCGGTCAGCACCAGGCCCTGGCCCTTGCGGTCCTCGGGGACGAGGCCGAGGCCGGCGCGCATCGCGGCCCGCACGTCGTGGCCGGGCAGCCGGTGGCCGGCGACCTCGACGTGGCCGGAGTCGTAGCGGTCCACGCCGAACGCCGCCCGCACCACCTCGGTGCGGCCCGCGCCGACCAGGCCGGCGATGCCGACCACCTCGCCCGCGCGGACCTGGAACGACACGTCGTGGAACGCGCCGGCGCGGGTCAGGCCGTCGACCTTGAACAGCACTTCGCCGGGTGGTTGCCGGCGGCGCGGGTACTGCTCGGAGATGGTGCGGCCGACCATCAGCTCGATCATCCGCTCGACGCTCGCGTCGCCGGGGAGAACTCCGACGCTGCGGCCGTCGCGCAGGACGGTGATGCGGTCGGCGACACGGCGGATCTCGTCCAGGTGGTGGGTGATGAACACCAGGCCCACGCCCTGGTCGCGCAGCTCGGCCATGATCGCCAGCAGGCGGTCGGTCTCGGTGTCGGTGAGCACGGCGGTCGGCTCGTCCAGCACGAGGACCTGGGCGTCCAGGTCGAGCGCGCGGGCGATCTCGACCATCTGCTGCTGGGCGATGCCGAGGTGCGCGACCGGGGTGTCCGGGTCGAGTCGCAGGCCGACGCGGTCCAGGAGGCGTTTGGCGTCGTGTCGCATTCGCGCTTTGTCGACAAATCCGAAGCGGCGGGGCGGGCGGCCGAGGAACAGGTTCTCCGCGACGGACAGCTGGGGGACGAGCGTGAGCTCCTGGTAGATGACCGCCAGGCGGGTGTTGTCGGATCGTTCGATTGTTCCACGATCCAACGAGTGAACACCGGCCAGGATCTTGACCAGGGTCGACTTGCCCGCGCCGTTCTCGCCGAGCAGGACGTGCACCTCGCCGGCCCGGACGTCGAAGTCGACGCCGTCGAGCGCCTTGACGCCGGTGAAGCTCTTGGTGATGTCGCAGGCGCTAAGCAGCACCGGTCGCCTCCCCGCAGGAGCCGCGCACGACGAGCGTGCCCTGCAGCAGGATGTCGCGCGTGGGA
>CBHFOL010000138.1:0-18895 GCA_965995405.1 uncultured Saccharothrix sp. | reverse complement strand
GTCGTTTTTGGGGTGCCCCGGGTGGTGGGGGGGCGCCCCCCGCCCGCCCCCCACCACCCGCCTCACCACTCGACGGCGATGTACTTCGACTCGGTGTAGTCCAGCACGCCCTCGTGCCCGCCCTCGCGGCCGATACCGCTCTGCTTGACTCCGCCGAACGGGGCCGCCGGGTCGCTGACCAGGCCGCGGTTGAGGCCGACCATGCCGCTGTCGAGCGCCTCGGCCAGTCGCAGCCCGCGGGCCAGGTCCCCGGTGTAGAGGTAGGCGACCAGGCCGAACTCGGTGTCGTTGGCCAGCGCGACGGCCTCGGCCTCGTCGGTGAAGGTCACCACGGGCGCGACCGGGCCGAAGATCTCCTCGCCGAGGATGGCCGACTGCGGCGGCACGTCGAGCAGCACCGTCGGCGTGTAGTAGAAGCCTTCCTGCCGGAGTGCCGTACCGCCGGTCGCCGTCCGTGCGCCGGCGGCGATCGCGTCCCGCACCAGTTCGTCCACTTTGGACACCGCAGCGGCGTTGATCAGCGGGCCGACGTCGTTGCCCGGATCGGTGCCGGGGCCGACGCGCAGGGCCGCCATCCGCTCGGCGAGCCGACGGCCGAACTCCTCGGCGACGGGAGCTTCCACGTAGAACCGGTTGGCCGCCGTGCACGCCTCGCCCGCGTTGCGCATCTTGGCGATCATCGCGCCGTCGACGGCCGCGTCGAGGTCGGCGTCGGCAAAGACCAGGAACGGCGCGTTGCCGCCCAGTTCCATCGAGGTGTTGACGACCTGGTCGGACGCCTCGCGCAGGAGGACGCGGCCGACCTCGGTGCTGCCGGTGAACGACAGCTTGCGCACCCGGGGGTCGTGCAGCATCGCCGAGACGACCGTGCCGGACCGCCGGGACGGCAGGACGTTCACCACGCCCGGCGGCACGCCCGCGTCGGCGAGCACGTCGGCCAGGGCCAGCGCCGTCAACGGGGTGTCACTGGCGGGCTTGAGGACGACCGTGCAGCCGGCGGCCAGGGCCGGGCCGATCTTGCGGGTCGCCATCGCGGCCGGGAAGTTCCACGGCGTGACCAGGACGCAGATGCCGACCGGTTGGCGCACCACGAGGATGCGGTTCGCCCCGGACGGCGCGGTGGCCACCGAACCCCCGATCCGGACGGCCTCCTCGGCGTACCAGCGGAAGAACTCGGCGGCGTAGGCGACCTCGCCCCGTGCGTCGACCAGCGCCTTGCCGTTCTCGGCGGTGATGAGCCGGGCCAGTTCCTCGCCGCGCGCGGTCATCAGCTCGAACGCCCGGCGCAACACCTCCGCCCGCGCCCGCGGTGAGGTCGCCGCCCACGCCTGCGCGGCGGCCGACGCGGCGTCCACGCACGCCGCCGCGTCCTCGACCGTGCCGTCCGCCACGCTCGCGATGACCGCGCCGGTGGCGGGATCGACCACGTCGAACGTGCCGCCGTCCGACGACGGCACGGTTTTGCCCGCGATGCGCAGTGCTGTGTTGGGGTGCACGGGGCGCCTCCTCAAGTAGTCGGAACTCGTCTGGTCGCACTGACATCGCGGAATCTAGGCCGGGCCCGCGCCGCGGGTGGCCGCCCCGGGAGTCCGGTGCGCTCTGGTACCACTGGTGTGCGGTCTGGTACCGCTAGTACGGGTTGGCCACGACCAGGTCCTGGGCGGGGAAGAGGGTCAGGACCCGGGAGCCGTCCGGGGTGACGACGACGTCCTCCTCGATGCGCGCGGCGGAGAAGCCGTCGCTCGCCGGGCAGTAGGTCTCCAGCGCACTCGCTGCCCTCCAGCGACGCCTTGGCGCGCGCCAGCCGGTATCGGCGCAGGCGGTCGAAGTCGACCCGTTGTTCGTAGTCCACGGCCTGGTGACCGGGAGCGGGCAGGGGAGTGGTCACGGGCGCGCCTCGCCCAGGCCGTCGTCCACCACCACGTCCTCCGGCTCGATCGCCAGGCCGGAGAGCCGTGCCTGGAGGTCCAGCAGGATCGCGAAGTCCTCGGTGACCCGGCCGCCGCTCACGGTGGCCTGCACGAGCTGCGCGGTCGCGGAGGCCAGCGGCATCGGCACGTCGAGCTCGCGGGCCGAGGCCAGACCGAGGTCGAAGTCCTTGCGCAGCAACACGGGCGTGAACGTGGGGGTGTAGTCGAGGTTGACGAACGCGGGTGTCTTGTAGCGGGTGAAGACCGAGCCCATCACGCTGTCGTTGAGGAACTCCAGGAACGCCGCGCGGGACACGCCGCCCTTCTCCGCCAGCACGGTGATCTCGGCCAGCGACTGGGTCACCACGCCCAGGAACAGGTTGTGGCAGATCTTCACCAGCCGCGCCACATCGCCGTCGCCGACGTAGGTCACCGACGTGCCGATCGTCCGCAGCAACGGCGCGACCACCTCGTAGGTCTCTTCCGGGCCGGACACGACCATGGTCAGGCCACCCGCCCGCACGACCTTGCCGTTGCCGCTGACCGGTGCGGCCAGGAACCGGACACCGCGCTCGGCGCACGCCGCACGCATGGCCGCCGACGACTCGGGGGAGACCGTCGAGCAGTCCACCACGATGCCCGGCAGTTCGTCGCCGACCAGCAGGCCGCCCTCGCCCAGCAGGACCTGTTCCAGGTCGGCCGGGGTGGACACCATGGTGCAGACGACGTCCTTGCCGCGCAGGTCGGCGATGGTGTCGGCGACCGTGCAGCCCCGCTCGACCAGCGCCTCGGCCTTGGCGCGGGTGCGGTTCCAGACCTGCGTGGGGACGCCGGCCTCGGCCAGCCGGGACGCCATCGCGCCACCCATCCGGCCCGCGCCGATCCAGCCGACGTCCAACGTTCCGTTCGTCATGTGGCACCTTGCAATCGATTGTAGTGAGTTGCCCGATCGGTTGGGTGATCGGGTGGGGTTGCGGGAAACATACACTGCAATCGTGTGCAGAGTCGAGTAGGTTCGACGCCACTGTTCACCCCAATCGAGGAGTTCCCGTGACGCTGATCGCCGGCGCGTTCACCCCATCGGTCGTCCTGGCCGTCGCACGCACGCTCGGCCTGCTCGACGAGCACGGCTTGGACGTGGTCGAAGTGCCCGTGACGTCCTCGCCCGACCAGTTCCGCGCCCTGCTGGCGGGTGCCATCGACATCGCCTTCACCAGCCCGGACAACGTGCCGGCCTACCGGTTCAGCCCGCGCAACCCGCTCGGCGGCACGGCTGACGTGCGCATCGTGGCCGCGCTGGACCGGGGAACGGGCCTGGCCCTCTACGGCCGGCCGGGGCTGGAGCTGCGCGGCGCGGTGCTCGGCGTCGACGTGCCCACGTCCGGGTTCGCGCTGGCCATGTACGCGGTGACCGACTCGCTCGGCGTCGCGCGCGAGGAGTACGAGCTGGTCGCGCTCGGCTCGACACCCCGGCGGCGGGAGGCGTTGCCGGCGGGGAAGTGCGACGCCACGTTGCTCAACGCCGGCAACGACCTGCTCGCCGAACGCGCGGGCTTCGTGCCGCTCGCGCGGGTGGCGGACGTGTGCGCGCCGTACCTCGGCTCGGTGCTCGCGGTGGCCGGCACGGGGCGGGTGGCCGAGGCCAGGGCGCAGGCCGCGGCGTTGCGGCGGACGGCGTCGCTGGTGCTGTCCGGCGCGGCGGACGAGGAGACCCGCACGGCGGCGATGCGCATCCTCGGGCTGGACCGGGCACTGGCGATCCGGTACCTCGACCGGCTCAAGAACCCCCGCGAGGGGCTGATCGAGGACGACGACTACGCGGGCCTGGCCACGGTGACGGACCTGCGGCGGCGCTACCTGCCCGAGGCGGACGTGGCCGACTGGTCGTCCGGGATGGTGGACTGAGTGCGGCTGATGCAGTGGATGGCGTTCGTCGGCACGGTCGACCGGTTCGCCATGCCGCCGCTGCTGTTCGCCATCGCGCACGACCTGGGCGTGCCGCTGGGGTGACGTGGTGCGCGCGGGCTGGCCGGCGGTCTCGACCGCCCTCGGGTCGACGTGTGCGGTGATCGCGTGCCTGCTGCACGCGTGGTCGAGACAGCCCGGCGTGACGAGCGGGGTGACGGTGCTGCTCGGGTCGGCGTGGGCGGCCATGCACTCGTCGTTGCGGGCGTGGGCGACGGAGGTGTTGCCCGCCGCCAGGGCTACCGTGGTCTCGCTGTTCGCGGGAGCGTTGTTCGCGGGCAGCGCGACGGCATCGGTGCCGGCGGCGGGCCTCGCCGACGCGGGGGAGTACGGCAGGATCTTCGCCGTCGCGGGTCCGGCCGCCGTGCCGCTGGGGCTGGTCGCCACCCTCGGCAGGCTGCGGTGGCGTGGCCCTTCGTGAAATGAGGAGCGATGGCCGAAGGTCCGAAGCGCGCCCCGACGTTGCGGGACGTGGCGATCCAGGCGGGCGTGCACGCCGCGACGGCGTCCCGCGCGCTCAACCCGGAGACGCGCGGCCTGGTCAGCCGGGACACCGCGCGCCGGGTGCTGCGCGCCGCCGAGTCGCTCGGCTACCAGGCCAATCCGATCGCGCGCAGCCTGAAGACGGCCCGGACCTACTCGATCGGGCTGGTGATCCCCGATCTGACGAACCCGCTGTTCCCGCCGATCGTGCGTGGCGTGGAGGACGTGCTCACGGGGGCCGGCTACAGCCTGCTGATCGTGAACACCGACAACGACCCCGACCGGGAGCGCAGCCTGATCGCGTCGCTGCGGTCGCGGCAGGTGGAGGGGCTGATCGTGGCGACGGCCCGGCTGGACCACCCGCTGCTGGCCGAGCTGCGGCAACAGGGCGAGAAGATCGTGCAGGTCAACCGGCGTGCCGCGAACGTGGACCTGCCGTTCGTGACACCGGACGACGCGGCGGGCGTCACGTCGGCCGTCGAGCACCTGGTCGGCCTCGGGCACCGGCGCATCCTCCACCTGGCCGGGCCGCGCACCACGTCGACGGGCGTGGCACGGGCCCGCGCCTACCAGGCCGCGCTGGCCGCGCACGGGCTGCCGGAACACGTCGTCGAGTGTGCGAAGTGGACCGAGTCGTCCGGCGCGCAGGCGTTGCGTGCCGCTTTCGAGTCCGAAGTGGACTTCACGGCCGTGGTGGCGGGCAACGACCTGATCGCGCTGGGTTGCTACGACGTGCTGCGCGAACGCGGCCTGTCCTGCCCGGCCGACGTGAGTGTGGTGGGCTTCAACAACATGCCGTACGTCGACAAGCTGCACCCGCCGCTGACCACGGTCGCCGTTCCGCACCACGACATCGGCGAAGAGGCGGCGCGGATGCTGTTGGAGGTGATCGGCGATCCGGACCGGCTGATCCGGTCGGTGCTGCTGCCGCCCAGGTTGGTCGTCCGGGAGTCGACGGGAGCACCGGTTCGCGTACCCGGGTCACAGTGATATCGGGGTTGAGGTAGCGCCGCTATCAAATCGGTGCTACCTTGGTCACGTTAGCACCGATACCACCTGGAGTCACTCATGATAGGCACCCGCAAGCTCGGCACCCACGGCCCCGAGGTCTCGACGCTGGGCCTCGGCCTGATGGGCATGTCGGACCTCTACGGCCCGGCAGACGAGGCCGAGAGCGTCGCCACGATCCACGCCGCGCTCGACGCCGGCATCACATTGCTCGACACCGGCGACTTCTACGGCATGGGCCACAACGAACTGCTGGTGCGTGCCGCGCTCCGGGGCCGGGCCCGCGACAACGCCCTGATCAGCGTGAAGTTCGGCGCGCTGCGCGATCCGGACGGCGGCTGGTCGGGCTACGACGCGCGGCCCGCGGCGGTGAAGAACTTCGCCGCCTACAGCCTGCGCCGGCTGGGCACCGACCACATCGACATCTACCGCCCGGCCCGGCTGGACCCGAACGTGCCCATCGAGGACACGGTCGGCGCCATCGCCGAGTTGGTGCGGGCCGGCCACGTCCGCTACATCGGCCTGTCCGAGGTAGGCGCCGACACCCTCCGCCGAGCGCAGGCCGTGCACCCGATCGCCGACCTCCAGATCGAGTACTCGCTGGTCTCCCGGGGTATCGAGGCCGACATCCTGCCGACCGCGCGTGAGTTGGGCATCGGCGTCACGGCGTACGGCGTGCTGTCGCGCGGTCTGATCTCCGGCCACTGGCAGCGGACACGTGAGCTGGCGGGCAACGACTTCCGCGGCTTCAGCCCGCGCTTCCAGGGCGACAACCTGGCGCGGAACCTGCGGCTGGTGGAAGCCCTGCGCGAGGTCGCGACCGCCAAGGGCGTCTCCGTCGCCCAGGTGGCGATCGCGTGGGTGGCGGGCCAGGGTGAGGACATCGTCCCGCTGGTCGGCGCCCGCCGTCGGGACCGGTTGACCGAGGCCCTGGGCGCGGCGTCCGTGACCCTGACCCCGGCCGACCTGGCCGCGATCGAGCAGGCCGTTCCCGCCGACGCCGCCGCCGGTGCCCGCTACGCCACACCGTTGCTGGCCGACCTGGACAGCGAGCGCCCGGCCTGACGATCGGACACCGTGATGACAGCGCTACCCGCACCCGTGCAGCGGGCCATCGACGTCACCGACGACGGGCGGCTTGTCCGCGGAGTCCTGTGCCGCCTCGGTGGAACGGTGCCGGGCCGGCGGGTGCCCTTGGTCCGACTGCGGCACATTGCCGTGCGGCGAACAGGTGGTACCGGAGGGTGTTCGGGCTAGCGGGTAACGGGGTGCCGTGTCGCGTCGATTCCGGGGATGACCCGAGGGGGATCACCGTGACGACGACCGTCATCCCGCGCGACACCGCCGGACCGCTGCGCTACTTACCGCTGCTGGTGCCCGCACTCCTGTTCCTCGTCGCACTGGCCATCGCGCCCGTCTCGCCGGCACGGGCCACCGACGGCCTCTACAAGATCACCACGACGCAGTTCTCGATCAGCCACCACGACATCGACTGCGTGAAGGACCCGCAGCAGGTCGCCACCTGCACCACGCCCGTCGACGGCAAAGTGCTCCGCGTCCGGCTGGACACCACGCGCGGCGCTCCGCTCTCGTGCAGCGCCACGTACGACGGGCAGGACATCCCCTGCACCCGCACGTTCGACTACGGTCCCGGCTCGCACCGGGTACACCTGGCGTCGCTGACCGTCCCGGATCCGGTGGCGCAGGAGATCCGCGGTGCGTACCCGTGGTGGTCTTGGATCTTCGACGGTCCGTGGTTCCTGTTCGCCTTGGGCCTGGTCGTGGCGATGACCGTCGCGGCGGGTGTGCTGGCGTGGATCTGGTCCCGTGAACCCCGTCCGGTCGCGCGGCACCGGGTGTTGCGGACGGCGCTGACGTTCGTGGTGTTCTGGACGTTCTTCTTCCCGGTCTCGCTGCTCGTCGCGCCGTGGGACGGGACGAAGTTGTCCTACCACGTCCTGCTCCTCCCGCACTCGGTGCTGCTTCCCGCGGTCCTCGCGCTCGTGTGGCAGTTGGCGGTGAGCGGGAAGATCACCGGGGAGACGAGTCAGCGGGTCGGGCTCACCGCGGCGAGCGCCGTGACGACACTCGTGTGCACCCCGATGATGATGCTGTTGTTGGCCATGACGTCCGGGATGCCCGATTAGCGGCTCGGTTCGGATCGTCGGCCGGAGGTGTTCAGAGCTTGTCGAACAGGTTGTTTGGCCGGAGACGTCGGGTCGACGCCGTAGAAGTACGCCGTCACGGCCTTCAAGTACTCCGCCCGCGACAGCCCGCCGGACGTGTCCAGGTCGAGCTGCGTGAACGTGGCCGCGCACACGGCCTCCGACGCCCCGGCGGTCGCCCCGAAGATGTGCGTGAACTCGGGCAACGTGATCACCCCGTCGCCATCGGCGTCGGCCGCGTCGAAGAACCGACGGATCTTCCGTTGTCGCAAGTCGTCCATGCCGACCTCCGAGTCGTGGTCCCGTCAGCCTCTCCCTTCGACCACATCGCCGGCATCCCCCTGGACGAAGGAAGCACCGCCACAGGTGAGTGAAACACCTGTGGTTTGAGGTCGGTGGCCCCCAGGTGATACCTCGCAGTCGGATCCTGCCGGTCGACCTGTGCGCGTCGGATCGATCGGTGGACGGGTATCCGGTCGTGATTCGGGACCGTCCGGGCCCCGTACTGTCCGGGGCGAAGTGCTTCTCCGCGGTATTCGACCTGAAGTGGTGCGGCCGTGAGTTCCGTCGGGCATTCGAGAATGATCCCGTCGTCGGTTGTCCGTCACGCGCAGACCGTTACGCGCAGGCCGGGCAGCCGACGGTGTGGTGGTGGGTATCGACGGGCGTTTTGTCGGATATCGGGCCCCGGGAAGATTGTCGCGGTCGACCTCCGGGAACTGTCGACGGCGCGGGGAGTCGGGGTGCCCGAGGTGCGCCAGGCAGGTGTTCAGGCCTGCTCGGGCCGGGTTTCCGAGTCGGCCTCCATGGCGTCCACCAGGCTCTTCGGCCTCATGTCGGTCCAGGTGCGCTCGACGTGGTCCAGGCAGGTCTGGTGGTCGCTCTCCGCGAGTTCGACCCGCCAGCCAGGCGGGACGTCGACGAAGCTCGGCCACAGCGAGTACTGCCGCTCGTCGTTCACGAGCACCAGGAAACGTCCGTCGGCGTCGTCGAACGGGTTCGTCATCGCATTTCCTCCGGTGTCACCGCGTCGATCACCGCGGACGCGGGTGTCTGGCCGGCGGGAAAAGGCAGGAGTCCTTTGCGGACTGGAACGGCTAACCGCGATGGCGCGCTCAAGATACGGCCTCCCCCCGGTGGCACGCCGTTGTTCGGCGCACCTCAGTTTGACCCGCGCTGCCGCGAAGTGAAGAGATCGACTGGCAAGTGTGATATAGATCACAGTCATTGCGCGTCGTTCTCCGAGGGTTGACGTCCGCGCGGTGCAGCGGTAAGTATCCGCTCGGCAACGCGCCGGCCGCGGCAAGACCATGGGGTGGATGGGGCATCGGCCTGGCGCGTTACCGGGGGGAGAATTCCACGGTGTGTGGGATTCATTTCGGCGTGCCCGGCGGTCGAGTCCGCGTGCCTTCCTCCCGGTCCGGTCGACGCGGGAGGGTGGGCGACATGGTGGATCCGGAAGTCGGGCGTGGTGAGCGGGAACCGCTGGTGCGGTCCCGGTCCGCGGTCCCGGTCCGCGGTCCCGGTCGGCGCGCGGTCGGCGGTCGTGGGCCTCGGCAGACCGGGCGGCGAGGCATGACTGCCACCGAGGAGCTCGTCGTCCTGCTCGACAGCGGCCTGCACCCGATCGGCACCGCGCCGCAGTTCGCCGTCCACAACACCGAAACCCCGTTGCACCTGGCGTTCGCCTGCTACGTGTTCGACAACCGGGGTCGGGTCCTGGTCACCCGCCGGGCCTACGGCAAGCGCACCTGGCCCGGCGAGTGGACGAACTCGGTCTGCGGGCACCCGGGACCGCACGAGGACATGGCGGCTGCGATCCACCACCGCGCCCGCACCGGACTGGGCATCGGTATCCACGGCCTCGCCCCGGCCCTGCCCGATTTCCGGTACCGCGCGGTGGCGTCCAGCGGGATCGTGGAGAACGAGTTCTGTCCGGTGTGGACGGCCCGCACCACCAGCGTCCCCGCCCCGTCGCCGGACGAGGTCGCCGAGTGGCACTGGCTCGACTGGCTCGCACTGGTCGACATCGCCGCCCGCGCGCCCTGGCTGCTGAGCCCCTGGTCGCGCGAACAGATCCCGCAGCTGGCGGCGTTCCTCGACCAGTGACCTCCGCCGAACCAGATGGAATATCGACGATTCCTCACCCGTAATCACGGTTCCATTGCGGGAAATGCCCGGAGCCCGCGACAGGGCGTACTCCCGGTGCGTACCATCGAGCGCCGGACGATGTCGACGCACTGACACCACAAGCTCCGCGAGGGAGTTGGTCGTGCCTGCCGGGTCTGTGATCGCGCGCCATTTCCTGGCGGCGCTGCTGCTGTTGTGTTCCGTCATCGGCGTCACGATCGGCGCGCCGCCGGCGGCGGGCGTGGGGCCGGACGACTGCGTCGCCCAGGAAGCGGCGCTCGCGCAGGTCCACGAGCAGATCGCCGTGCACAACGCCCAGCCGCACGTCTTCTTCGTGCCCGAGCAGGCGGGCCAGCTGGCGGCCTACGACGCGGAAGCCGCCGCGCTGGAGAGTGCGCAGTCCTCGGCGATCACCAATCTCCAGACGTGCCGCCAGAAAGCGCAGCAGCGCGACCAGGCGCTGGCGGAACTGGGGGACGCCCGATCGGGCTCACCCGGAATTCCCACTCCCCGGGCGGACACGCTCGGGAAGATCGACGGCGCGCGGGGGAAATATCCGCCGGACTACGTCTCCCCGGTCCGCGGCCCCGATTCCAAGGGCAGCTGGCGGGTGGATCCGGGCACACCGCCACGGGAGCTGTACGACGTGCTGCGCAAGGTTTCCCCGCCGGCCAACCTGGGACCGACCACCACGCTCCAAGGCGTCCCCCGACCGGCCGTGGGTGCCCCCCATCCGGCCGGCCACCCCAGGAACAAGATCACCGGGAACGCGAAGGGCGAGCCGAAGGTCTCCGCCGACCACATCGTCCCGCTGTCCGAGATCATCCACATGCCCGGCTTCCTGCAACTCAACGCCCGCAACATGTACTCGGTGGTGAACGCGCCGCTCAACCTCCAGTGGATGGCACGCGCCACCAACAGCGCCAAAGGCTCGAAGAGCACGGCCCGGGTGCTGAAATTCGACCAGGCCTGGCGGGACGCGCAGAAACCCCTTGAGGATCGGGTCCGGAGCCGACTCCAGGACATCATCACCAGGCTGCTCGCCGGCCAGTGATGCGCGAGGATGCGGGCATGACGGAGTTCGACCTGACGGAGATCGTCGCCGAGATCGCCGGGAGCAATCCGGTGGCGCTCGTGGAACCCGGATCTCCCGAGGCCGGGCAGGTTCCGTTGCCGTGGCGGCCGATCGCGTCGTCGTCCGATGCCGCCGACCGGGCCGCCGCCGCGCTGGCGCTCTGGAACCAGGACTTCCTCGACCTCGTGCCACGGTTCGCCGAGGTGTTCCGCGAGCGCCTGGAAGACGTTCGCGTGTGCCGGTTGCGCGATGATTGGGCGCTGCTCTACCTGGCCCACGACCCGCTCGAACCCCACGTGACGTGGATCGGCTGGGAACCGGACTCGTCCGGTGCCGCCCGACCGCCGTTCTGGGACGCGATTCCCGGTCCGGCGCGGGGGTTCCTGACGGGCGTGCACGCCGGGTTCACCGGGCCGGACTGGGAGTCGCACGGCCTGATCCCACCCCGGTGGATGAAGACGTTCGCCGAGTGGATCGACTTCGACGCCACGGCGATCGAGCAGTGGGACGACGAGGCGGACGTCCGGTCGACCCGGATGACGGTGGTGACCACCAACGGTTCGTCGCTGTACTACTGCGCCTCCCCGGACATCCCGCCCGGCCGGATCGCCCTCGTCTACGAGGACGACATCGACGGCGAGTCGGAATTCGGTGCGGCGCTGGACGAGTTGATGAGCGAACGCTTCTCGCCCTGACGCGTGAGGGGACTACGTGGGATGACCCAACCTCCACCCGAGCCACCCGAACCGGCGGGGAACCTGCCCTTGGACCAGCAACCCCCGGATACCACCGAGCAGCCCCCGGACTCCGCCCACCGACTTCCGGACTCCGCCGAGCGGCCTCCGGTTGTCGCGTACCAGCCCTCGGACTCCGGCGAACTGCCCCCGGACACCACCCAGCCGATCACGGTCGGACGACCCGCGGGAAAGGGACTCCGGCGTGTCCTCGCCGCAACCGCACTGGTCGTCCTGACCGCGCTGGGCGTCGGACTGTACGTCTTCCTCGCGGGCCGTGAGGAACGCGAGGTCCGGTCGGTGGCCGACAGCTTCGTGACCGCCGTCGACACGGCCGACGAGGCGAGGATCGTCGGCCTGCTGTGCCCGGAGGAAGCGGCGGACATCACCGGGAACGAGAACCTGCTGCCACCGGAGACCTCGTCGGACCTGGCCCCGGACGCGTCGACCGCCGCCGCCGACCCCGCTTTCGCCCGCGAGATCACCGACATCGAGGTGGCCGACGATGTCGCCTCCGCCCGGGTGGTCCGCCCGGACCAGGAGCCGTTCACGCTCTACCTGCGCAAGGACGCGTCCGGCTGGAAGATCTGCGCACCCGCCGAGGAACGGTTCCCCCGACCGTCCTGAGGAACGTCCGGTACGGGCCGGCGTCGGAACTAGCCGAGCACGACGTTCACCACGGCCGCCAGGACGAGGGCGACCGCCAGGGCGATCGCCAGCACGACGATGCCGCCCAGCGTGACGGACAGGGTGAACGCGGCCACCCGCCAGCGGCGGTAGGGGAGTTGCTCCACGGCACTGCCTTTCCGGTCGGAGACGTCTCGGAGTCGTCTCGGTCAGAGCCGCAGGCCCTCGTCGGCCAGCGTCTTCTCGGTGAACTTCGCCACGCTGTGGTGCGCCTCGTGGTTGTCGTCGGGCAGCGCGGACGTCAGGAAGTACGAGACCTCCTTGAAGTTGTGGTCCATCGCGCGGGTCATGTTGCCCTGTTCGAGGCCCTCCAACCACGTCCTGATCGCCAGCGGGTCCTCGGTGTCGACGTCGTCGAGCAGGTGCCCGATCAGGTCGGCCTTGCTGACCGCCACCGCGAGGCGCACCTTGCCCATGTCGATGCCCATGGACGTCATGGTCGACAGGGTGTCGTTGAACGTCACGAACGGCTCCAGCTTGGCCCGCCGGTCCTCGAACGCCTTCTTCCGCTGCTCCTCGAACGTCTCCCAGACCGCCTTGATCGACATCGGGTCGATGACGAAGATGAACGTCCGGGCGATCTTGAAGTACTCCAGCTCCTGCACCTGCCGGACGTTGTCGAAGACCTCGCCGGCGGCGTCGAACACGTGCACCAGCCTGCCTTTCCCGCGTCGGGGCTTGACGCGCAGCGAGTACGCCGGCGCGACCACGCCGCCCTCCCGGTTCGCGACCTTGGTCTTGCCCGGTTCCCCCTTGGTCTCCAGGGTCAGCCGCGCGTTGGTGGCGCGTTCCCGGGTGGAGGGGTCCCCGTAGTCGAACTTCCCGCCGGAACGGGTGGCGATCGTCTCCAGCGCGATGATGAACACGGTGATCAGCTGGCTCTTGCCCGCGCTCGTCGCGCCGAACACCGGAAGCACGATCTCCGGCGTCGACCCCGAGTCGTCCGAGAGCTGGTGCGGGTCGGCGCTGTGCGGGCACCACAGCGTCGGCTTCCGCTCGGGCTTGCGCACCAGCGAGGTGAGCACCAGCAGCGACGGGAACGTCATGCCGCACTTGCACCTGCGGTAGAGCATCCCGTACCGGCCCGGGCGGACGTGGCCGTGCAGGGTCTTGCACCCGGGGCAGCCGTACAGCGCGAAGGTCACCCGCTGACCGCAGGACTTGCACGTCATCCGGATGCCCCGTATCCCCAGCACCACGGTGTCGAAGGCGCGCAGCACGTACAGCGCGCCGAGACTGACGAGCAGCAGCAGCCCGAGGATGCCCACCGCCGAGACCGTCGCGAACAGCAGGACCGGCACGGCGATCACCGGCCCGATGCCCACGCCGACGTACCCGATGACCCCGCGCCACTTCGGGTTCGCCAGCGCCTGCGCCTTGTTCTCCGGCCTGAAGTACTTGTCGCGCAACGCTTTCGACCGGTCGACGCACGCCTTCCACAGGCTCTTCACGCCGGCCGCGTGCACGTGCTGGACGTCCCGCCACGCCTGGCCCATCAGGTAGAACTCCCAGGCGGGCTCGGCGTCGGCGGTGCGCTTGCCCTCCGGTGACTTGACCTGCCTGGCGTTGGGCGACTTCCCGAGGCCGTAGCCGGCCGCCACGGCCTTGCCGTACTGCCACATGAGCACCCAGGCGAACCGGCCGCCGGGCACGAGTGGCACCGCCAGCACGCCGAGCACCACCAGGGTAAAGAACCCGACGCTCGTCATCTCGTCGTCTCCTTCGGGAACACTCGCTTGCGGAGGAACCGCGCGAAGAGGTTCCCGGTCTTCTCCTCGGCCCAGCTGTCGAACCAGTCCGCCGCGTCCGCCGCGTTCCGCTTGCGCAGCAACCCGATCGCGGTGCGCACCCGGCCACGGCGCCACCTCTTCAGCGCGGCCAGCGTCAGGTTCTCCACGTGCTCCAGCGCGGCGCCGGCGTTGGCCACGCGCTTGGTTTTCAGCTTGCGCAGCTCCCACGCGAGCAGCAGCAGGTCGGCCGCCACCTGCGGGTCGGCGTCGCGGGACTTGAGCGACGCCACGGCCGCGGTCATGTACGCCGCGCGGAGTTCGTCGAGCTTCACCACCAGCAGCGCGCGCCGGCCGATGTCGACGGCGTCCAGGCGTTCGAGGAGCATCGTCACCATGACGGCCCGGCGTTGGGGCGCGGAGTTGGCGTAGCTCCGGACGAGGGCGGTGAGCTGCTGCTCGAACGTGTCGCGCGTGGCCTGGAGGACGCCGTCGACCATGGTGCCCATGCGGAACCGGTCGTGGACGCGGTTGCGGGTCCCGGCCGGGAGCGCCTCGATCACGGGGTGCTCGCGCACCTGGGCGCACAGGCGGTCGTAGGCCTCGCCGTCGGTGCTCTCCGCCAGGAGCGCGGCGTCGAGCCTGCCCAGCAGCGGCGGCACGCAGACGGAGTGCGGCATGAGGTCCCGCAGCAGGATCGACGCCTCGTCGTGCGTCCACGTGCCGTCCGGCCACAGTTCGGCGAGCACGGCCTCGTCGACCACCCCGTCGACGCTCACCCGGATCAGGGCGAGCGTGCGGGGGATCGCCCCGAGGTGCGCGTCGGCGACGGTCACCGCGTCGGACATCCCCGGCTGGTTGCGCAGGTCCAGCACCTCTGCCACCTTCGCCCGCAGCACGACGGCCAGCCGCCCGATGCCGCCGTGCGCGATCAGGTGCGCCACGACGCCCTGCCGCAGCCCCGGCCACATGCGCAGCGCCGCCTCGACCCGCTCGTCGGACGGCTCGGCGAGCACGGCCGGCCCGAAGGTGTGCGACCCGACGCGGTACAGGGCCCAGCCGTCGACCTCGATCCCGCAGCGCCACGCCCAGTCGAGCAGGTCGGCGACCTTCGCCGGGGAGGCGTCCTCCAGTCGTTCGGTGACCAGGGCGGCGGCCCGGTCCCGCGCGCCGGGGGAGCGCAGCGGGACCTCCGTCCCACCCAGGTCACCGACGAGAAAAACCTCGACCCACACCCCTTCGACGTGGTCGGCGAACTCGTCGGCACCGGCCGCGCGCGCCGCCGCGGTGAGCTCGGCCAGGGTGTCGGGCGGGCAGCCGCGCACGTCCAGCCCGCCCCCGATCCGCTCCACCTCGGCCGCGCCGAGGCGCTGCGCGTGCCGGCTCAGCCACCGCGCCACGACGTCGCCGTCCGCGCCGTCCGCGCCCATCGACGCCAGCACCACGGCGTGCCAGCCGTCCAGCCCGGTCTCCGAGCCGTCGGCCAGCGCGTCGGCCTGCCGCCACAGCTCGGGCGCGGACTCGACGCCCACGTAGACCAGGAGCTCGGCCAGCGGGTGCGGCTCGACCGGGCCGACCTCGTCGGCGACGAGGTCGAACAGGTGGTAGGTGTCGAACGCCGACCGGTCCACCTCGGACTCCGCCAGCGTGCCGACGACGTGCATCCGGCTGTAGCGGGGCTTGTGCTCGTAGGTGGCGAACGACATCCGCCCCACCAGTTCCGCCGGCATCAGGTAGGAGACGGCGGCGATCCAGCGGGCGACGGACTCCGCGTCCCGCTCGATGATCAGGACCTTGCGCACCGGGTCGGCGAGCGCCCGGTCGACGGCGGTCAGCAGCGCCGGCAGGTGTCGCGAACCCCCGTGCGCGGCCAGGAAGTCCGCCACGACCTGCCGGTCGAGCCCACCCGCCGCCGGCCGCTCCACCTTCGGCAGCGCCGGGTCGTCCACCGGCTGCCGGGTCCACACCCGCGCGCCCCACAGCTCGATCGGCAGCACGCCGGCCAGGTCGTGCCCCATGTCGTCGGTGACCAGCGCGTGGGCGAAGTAGTTGCCGAACCGCCGGGAGTAGTCGTTGCCGACGAACACCACGTTCGCCAGCACCCCGGGCGTGCCGGGCAGGTAGCACAGGTTCACCGGCGACCGGGCGATCTGCGCGGCGTCGGAGTCGTAGGCGACCGAGCGCGGCGGGTCGTACGCCGTCAACGCCTCCACGTCGGACATCACGTCCGCCGGCACTCCGGGGGTCGCCGCGTTGAACTGGTAGCCCGCGTGGCCGGACAGGCCCCGTTCGCACGACGTGTAGTAGAGCTGGCTGAACCCCATGTCACTCCCCGCCCGGCTTGACGCTCTTCGAGATGGCTCCGAATTCGCTCATCAGCCACAGGAACGGGTCCTCGACCCGGCGCGGCTGCACCCCCCGCTCGGACACCCGCTGTGTGGTGCCGCCCTCCAGCTGCGGACTCTCGCCGAGCGCGGATACCCCGAACAGGCGGTACTTGGCGAAGTTGGTCGACAGCGCGTCGTCCAGGTTGTGCCCGGCCCAGTCGTGCAGCAGCGCCTGCATGTGCCGGTGCACCGCCACGCTGTCCGGCTCGTTGAAGCTCGCCGTGCTCGGTGGCACGCGGCGCAGCGGGCTCTCCGGCGGCAGGTAGCCGTCCAGCGCGTCCATCTTGGTGAACACGACGGCCATCGGCTTGTCGATTCGCCGGTTCGCCCGCACGCCCAGCCTGCCGTGCAGCTGCTCGATGATGTTGGTGAGGACCGTGGCGGGGGAGTCGGCGACCTCCGGCAGCAGCGCGTCGGCGTCCGCGTGCGACCGCGCCTCCCGCATCTGCAACGGGTCCAGCAGCAGGATGATGCCGTCGGCGCTGGTCAGGTAGCGGACGTTCTGGTCGATGCTGTGCTCGGACACCATGTCCTCGCCCGCGGTGTCGAAGAACGACAGCAGCGAGCGCCGCACCTTGCGCCCGCCGCCGCGCGTGGTGAACGAGAAGACCAGCGGCTTGCGGCCACCTTGCCGCGCGCCCAGCGTCCTGGTCGTGCCGATCAGCTCGTGGTCCTGGTAGAGCCGGTTCTCGTAGTCCCGCTCGAACTCCTTGCGGGTCGCCTCGTCCGCGCCCAGCACCGCCGCGTTGAAGCGCTCGCCCACGTTGTTCATGAGTTCGTGCAGCAGCACCGTCATGTAGATGGTCTTGCCGCTGTCCTTCGCGCCGACGAGCGCGATCAGCCGGCTGTCCGACTGTCCGAAGTGGACGGGCAGCTGGCTGTGGCAGTGCGGGCAGACCCGGTAGTGCGTCTCGGCACCGCACGGCTGGTGGACGGCCGTGGGCTTGCGACTGTCCGCGTCGAACACCGGCATCTGCGGTGTGCGCTCGCCCATCTGGTCGGCGAGTGTCCGGTCCAGGGTGGCGGCGCACTTGGCGCGCTTGCCGGTGCGCCCCGAGCAGCGGAACCGGATCTCCTTGGCGCGGAAGGGCCGGTAGCAGTACGGGCAGTGCAGTCGACTACCCAGGATGGCCGGGAACAAGGGTCACCTCGTCAGCGTGCGTCGAGTTCGGGTCGACGAAACAGGCCAGCCCGGACAGCGGGCTCACCCGCTCCGGCAGGGCCAGGGACACCGGTTGATCCGGTGCCAGGTTGCGCGGCGGGAACGTCGCCACGACCCGGCCGCGGTCCGGTCGCAGCGGCATGATCCCGTCGGCGCGGTGCACCACGACGATGCCCGGCAGCCGGCACTGCCGGTCGCTGGTGAGCGTGAGTTCCAGCCTGCGCCGGCCGGGCAGCCCGGCCTGCCGGACGTGGTACCCGACGTTCGTCGGCCGCCCCGGCACCCGGACCTGCACCTCCGGGGACCGGCTCTCCCGGCCGCGCGCGCCGGTCACCGCCTGGAGCGACAGGACGGCGGCGTGCGGGCCGACCCGGACCTCCGCGCCGCCGGAGTCCTTGTGGGCACGGGAGGTGACCTCCTGCTGCCCGACGTGGATCGGCGGGTCGACGCCGTCGTCCGGCCACCACCTGACCCGGACCAGGTGTGCGCCCTGCGGCCACGCCCAGCGCAGCCGCACCACGTCGTCCAGCCGGTCGGCGCGCACGCCGGTCACCGCGTCGACCAGCGCGAGGGACACCGTGCCGCCGATCGCCGCGTGGTCGCCCGCCAGGGTCACGGCGGTCAGCGCCATCCGCCCGTGCCGCACCGGGACCTCCAGCACCGCCCGGCCGTCGTCGCCGGTCCGGGGAACGCCGCCCACCGCCTGTCCGAACGTGCTCACGACCCGGCGCGCGACGAGCGAGCCGACCTCCCAGCCGGGGTGTTCCGCCGAGGAGCGGATCTCCACCGCCCCCGACGCCGGGGTCTGCCAGGTCAGGCGCAGCACGGCCGTCCCGTTCACCTGGACCACCTCGTGCGCCAGGTCGGTGACGGCGACCGGCCGGGCGGTCGGGCTCGCCGTGGCCACCACCGGCTCGGACGTCCGCCTGCCGCCGGACTTCGTCAGGTACAGGGCGCGGAACTCGTAGTCGTAGGTCTCGCCGCCGCGCACGTCGGTGTCCACGAACGACGAGCCGCCGTCGGCGCGGACCGGCACCGGCTCCGGCGGCGTGGCCGGCGCGGACCGGCGCGTCCGGGTCACCGTGATCGCCGTCGCGGACGGGTGCGCCCGCCACGACCCGGTCACCGAGTGTTCGTCGGCGGTCAGCGCCACGTCCTCGACCGCCGGCAGCGACTCGACCGGCTCGGCCGCGCTGCCCGTCGACCACGTGCCGCCCCGGGACGCGAAAACCGTGTAGTGCACCGGGTCCGCGGCCGGCGCCGACGTGTCGACCGCCTCGTTCGCCGTCGTCTCGGCCACGACCTCGCCCGCCTCGCTGGAGACCGCCGGGCCGTCGCCGGTGCGCACCAGCCGGTAGCGCACCGAACCCGCGCGGGCCGGGCTGGGGTCCCAGCGCACGACCACGCGATCCCGGTCGAGTCCCGCCGTCACCGCGCCCGCCGGCGGTGGCGGGATCTCGCC
>CBHFOL010000137.1:0-18957 GCA_965995405.1 uncultured Saccharothrix sp. | reverse complement strand
TGTGGTGAGTGCCGAAGATCAGCGCCGAAACCGTCGCGCAGCACCGCGCGAACCGGCTGCGCAACCTGCTCGACGCAGGTCGCGCGATCGTTGCCGAGGAGGGACCGGACGCGCTGACCCTGGCCGCTCTGGCACGCCGGGTCGGCCTCTCCCGCCCCTCCCTCTACGAGTACTTCCGCTCCCGCGAAGAACTCGTGGCCGCCATCGTCACCGACGAACTACCCGACCAGGCCCGCCGCCTCTCCGAAGCGGTACACGCGGCCACCGGTATCCCGGCCAAGGTGGAGGCCTACCTGCGGACCGTCCTGGAGATCATCGTGGACGGCAGCCACGGCGCGGTCGTCGCGCTGTCCGTGCACGCACTCCCGGAGGACAGCCGCCGCCAGATCCGCGCGGAGCACGAGAAGCTGCTCGCCCCGCTGGTAGGCGTCCTGGTTGAGGCCCACGTCCCACAACCCGGCCTCCGCGCCCTGCTGATCCACGGCTCGGTGGAAGCAGCGGCACGAACCGTCCGCCCGGGCGACGTCGAGCAGAGCGAAGCGATCGTCCACGCCCTGCTCGACCTGGTGCTGCACGGCATCACCAGATAGGGCTCACTCCCCGCCGGTACCCACCACGACCGCCACCAACCCCGCCAACACCAACGCCACCACGTGGATCGGCGCCGGCGAGAACGACGCCAGCAGCGCCAGCCCGGCCGCCACCGGAAACGCCCAGGTGATCACTCCCCGCCGGCGTGGGCAAACCTGGAGGAACCAGACCACGAGCAGGAACACCGCGACCGGAACGGTGGTGGCCATCCCCGCCGCGAGTCCGGGCAGGTGCGCCACGTGCAGGTCGTAGTCGACCGCCACCGCCAGCCCCGCGCCCACCGCCGCGACCGACGCGAACACCAGGTAGTGCCCGTACCCCCACGTCACCGAGAACCGCAGCGTGGTCAGCAGTTCCTGCGCCGGGTGCCCGAAATACAGCCACCACATCGAGAACACGATCACCAGCCCCGCCACCGCGAGCGAGATCAGCGCCCACGTCGAGTGGCCCGAGTCCACAGCGGACGAGATCGCGTTCGTCGCCGCCAGGATCGACTCACCCAGCACGATCAGCGTGAACAGCCCGTACCGCTCGGCGATGTGGTGCGGGTGCCACGTGGTGCGCGCGGCCCGTTCCGCCCACACCGGCACCGCCAACTCGGCCACCACCATCACCAGGAACCCGACCCAGAACAGGCTCTCCGGCAGCCACAGCCGAGCCACCCACCCGACCTGCACCAACGCGATACCGACCGCGTACCGCCGCGCGCACGCCCGCCGCTCCACATCGGTCCGCGCCGCCCGCAGCCATTGCGCGACCATGGCCAGCCGCATGATCACGTAGCCGACGGTGATGACCGTGAAATCGGCCTTGTCGAACGCCCGGGGCACCCCTGCGGCGACCACCAGCACGCCCGTGACCTGCACCAACGTCGTCAATCGGTAGAGCACGTCATCCGTGTCGTACGCCGAGGCGAACCAAGTGAAGTTCAGCCACGCCCACCAGATCGCGAAGAACACCGTCAGGTAGCCGGCAACGCCATGCCCGACGTGGTCCTCGGTCAACGAATGGTGCAGGTTCGCCGCGGCCGAGGCGACCGCGACCACGAAGCTCAGGTCGAACAGCAGCTCCAACGGCGTCGCGACCCGATGCTCCTCGTCGGACCGCCGGGCCGTCATCGGCCGGTACCACGCCCTCGTCATGGGTGGATCATGCCCACCGAAGCGCCCGCCCGCACGCCACGCCCCACAACCTCACACCGCGACAACCATCAATCCGCCCCCACCCAGATCCAACGCGACCGACGTGCCGGCCGGGAAGTCACCGGCCCGGCTGGACGGCTGGTCCACCCGCACCACCTGCTCCCCGCCGTCCAACCGAACCGACAACCGCGTGACCGGTCCCAGGAAACTCTGCGTCAGCACACTGCCCACCAGAGCCCCGTTGTCCTGCCCGCTGTGCTGCGCGATACCGATGTCCTCCGGTCGAACGATGACCTTCACCTCCGCGCCGACCGCCAGCCCCTCCCCCACGTCGACCGCCAGCCGATAAGAACCCACCCGAACCCCGCCGACCTCGACCGTCCCCAGCACCGCATTGCTGACGCCCACAAACTGCGCCACGAACGCCGACGCGGGCCGCCGGTACACCGCGGCAGGCGTGTCGAGCTGTTCGAGCCTCCCGTGCGACATGACACCCACCCGATCGGAGACGGCCAGCGCCTCCTCCTGATCGTGGGTGACGAACAACGTGGTCATCCCCAGCTCGGTCTGAATGCGCCGGATCTCGTCCCGCAACGCGACCCGGACCTTGGCGTCCAGCGCCGACAACGGCTCGTCCAACAACAACACCCGCGGTTCGATCGCCAACGCCCGGGCCAACGCGACCCGCTGCTGCTGCCCACCGGACATCTGGTGCGGATACCGCTTCCCCAGATGCGCCAACCCGACCAGCTCCAGCAACTCCCCGGTCCGCCGGCTGCGCCCGGACACCTTCCGCAACCTCAGCCCGAAGGCGACGTTCTGCGCGGCGGTCAGGTTCGGAAACAGGCTGTACGCCTGGAACACCATGCCCATGTCCCGCTTGTTCGCCGGCACGCCCGTGACGTCACGCCCGTCCACCCGGACCACACCCTGATCCGCGGTCTCGAACCCGGCCACGATCCGCAACGCCGTGGTCTTGCCGCAGCCGCTGGGCCCCAGAAGGCTGACCAACTCGCCCCGCGCCAGTTCGAGATCCAGGCCGGCCAACGCGGGCTGCCCGCCGAACGCCTTGCGCAGCCCGTGCAACTCCAGGTAACCCATCTCAGCCTTCCTCGACTACCCGGTCCCGCCGCCTGCCGACGAACGAGAGCAGGAACAGCAGCACGAACGCGAACAGCAGGCTCAACAACGACACCGCGATCGACACACCCGCGTTCCGCTTGCCCAGCAGGTTCACCTGCACCTGCAACGTGTCGAAGTTCAGCAGCGAGGCGATGGTGAACTCCCCCAGCACCAACGCGACCGACAACAACGACGCACCGATCAACGCGGTCCGGATGTTGGGCACGACAACCCGCACCAACACCGTCCCCCACGACGCCCCGAGCCCACGCGCCGCCTCCGCCAACGTCTTCAGGTCGATCGCCGACAACCCGGCGTCGATGGCCCGGTACGCGAACGGCAGCACCAGCACCGCATAGGCGAAAGTCAAGGTCAGCGGCGAGTCACCCAGGAAGTAGTCCACCCACGCGTACAGCGGGGCCATCCCGACCACCAGCACGATCGCCGGAATGGTGATCGGCAGCAGGCACAGGAACTCCACCAACCGCCGCAGCTTCGGCAGCCGCAACCTGATCCACGTCATGGTGGGCACCAGCAACAGCAGCATCACCGCCGAACTGGCCACCGCGAGCTGCACCGACACCAGGATCGCGGCGACCAGGTCCGGATCCGACAGGATCCCGGTCCACGACTCCAGGCTGCGGCTGCCGTTCACCCCGCGGGTCGAGAACTCCGCCATCGCCGCCAGCGGCAACAGGAAGAACGCCCCGAGCACCCCCAGCACGACCCACCGCACGATCCTCACTGCCACCGCGCGAACCTCCGTTGCAGCAAGGCGTACAGCCCCATCGCCACCGCCACCACGACCACCATGCCCAGCCCCAGCGCCTTGCCCAGGTTCTCGTGCCCGAGGAGCACTTCACCGGTCAACGCGCCCCGGATCTGCAACGGCACGATCGGGCTCCCCTGCGACACCAGTGCGGCAGCCGTCGCATACGCGGAGAAGGCGTTGGCGAACAACAACAAGACCGCGCCCAAAAAAGCAGGCAGCAGGATCGGCCCGCCGACGTGCCGCCAGTAGGTCCACCCGTTCCCGCCCAGGCTGTCCACCGCCTCCCTCCACTGTGGACGAAGCCCGTCCAGCGCGGGCAGGAAGACGATCACCATCAGCGGAATCTGGAAGAACGTGTACACCAACGTCAACCCGGGCAGCTCGAACAGCCACGCCCCACCGGCGAACAGGTCGACCCCGAGCCAACTCTTCAGCAACTGCGTGACGAACCCCTGAAACCCCACCGTGGCCAGGAAGGCGAACGCCAACGGCACACCGCCGAACTGCGCCAGCACCCCCGACCCGGACACCACCACCCGCCGCAGCAACCCCTCCGACCGGCCGAAGGCGACCGCCCACGACAGCAACGCCCCGAACACCGCGCCCAGCAGCGCCGTCAACGCGGACAGCTCGACACTGCGCAGGAACGCCTGGAGGTACACGTCCTTGGTCAGCGCGGTCAGATTCTCGACCGTGAACCCACCATCGGAGTCCTGGAACGCCCCGGCCAGCACCAAAACCGTCGGGTAGACCAGAAACACGCCGACATAGACCAAAAACGGCACGACAACGAGCCAAGCCGCCCACGACCTGGTGGCGGGCCCCCGACCCGGGGCCGCGACAGGACCCCGGGTCGGTGAGGTGGTGACGGGCACGACCACCGGTCAGCCCACCGCCTGCGCCCACGTCTCGGACAGCGTCTTCTTCGCCTTGTCCGCCTGCTCCTGGGTCAGGAACACCTGCTTGCCGTCGGTCTTCGGCAGCTTGGCCGCCGCCGCCCCGTCCGCCTTGCCGGACTTGGTCAGCGCGTCCAGCCGCACCGGCCGGGACAGCCCCTTGAGGAACAGGTTCTGACCCTCGTCGGAGTACAGGAACTCCTGCCACAACCGCGCGGCGGCCGGGTGCGGGGCCTCCTTGTTGATCGCCTGGTTGTAGTACGCGCCGACCTGCGCGCCCTGCGGCACCACGACCTTCCAGTCCACCTTGCCAGCGAGCTTCGCGGTCTGGGCGGCGTTGGTGTAGTCCCAGTCGATGACGACCGGAGTCTGGCCGGCCTCGATGGTGGCGGGCGACGGGTCGACCGGCAGGAAGTTGCCGGCGCCCTTGAGCTGCTTGAAGAAGTCGACGCCGGGCTTGATGTCGTCGGCCGAGCCGCCGTTGCCCAGGGAGGCCATCACGACGCCGGAGAACGCCGCGCCGGCCTGCGTCGGGTCGCCGTTGAGCGCGACCTTGCCCTGGTAGTCGGGCTTGAGCAGGTCCTTGACCGACGTCGGCGCGGGCACCTTGGCGGCGTCGAAGCCGATGGACATGAAGCCACCGTAGTCGCCGTAGTAGAGCCCGCTCGGCTCCTTCAGCTCGGCCGCGATGTCGCCCCAGGTCGCCACCTGGTAGGGCGCGAACAGGTCCTTGTTGGCGAGCGCCACGTTCAGGCCGAGGTCGAACACGTCCGGCGCGCGGTCGCCGCCCTTGAGCTGCTTGGCGGCGTTGATCTCGTCCTGGCTGGACGCGTCGGGCTGCGCGGAGTCGACCTTGATGCCGTACTTGGCCTCGAACGCCTTGATGATCTCGCCGTAGTTCGCCCAGTCCGGGGGCAGCGCGATGACGTTGAGCTTGCCCTCCTTCTTCGCGGCCTCGACGAGCTTGTCCAGCCCGCCCAGGTCGGCGGCGGACTTCGCGGTCGCGGCGGATGTGCTGTTCGCGGCGCTTTCCTTGGCGGGCGGCGCGCCGCACGCGGTCACCAGCGCCAGCGCGGTGACACCGATGCCGACCGTGCGGAGGACTCGGGCGGCCCGCGTCGGTGGTTCGTGGGGCCTTTCACGCCGATCACGCCCTTCGATCGGCGTGAAACGCGCCGCGAGCCGCCGACTACCAGGCGGGTCCGCCGCGCCCGGCCGGAGGCGGGGCAATTCAGCGCTGTCAGTCACGGGTCGAACCTTCCTCTTGACAAGGGGAATCCGGGCGACCTAAACGTCTCGGACGTGCGGAGGATTCGCGATCTCGCGCGCGGTTGTCAAGCCGGGTAGGCCGAGTGAGACCCGTTCGACCGAATGGGCGAACTCCTGGTGGTTCCCCAATGTCCACGGGGTGAACAGGTGGACCATCAAACCGCGACCGAATGCCCACCCTTTGCCCCGAGCAGCGACCCGGCCCGGACGCATCGGCTGGAATCGACCGGATCGGCGCAGCCGTTGCGCCGTCGGAGCACGCCAACGGCCACCGCGCTCACCGCGCGGATCCGCCGAATTAACCCGTCCGTTCATTCCCGTTCGGATTATCGGGTGACCGGTACCCCGCTTTCGGCGGACCACGAAAACTCACGTTCCGCAGCCGGCGTAACGCGTTCCCCCGGTCCGGCGACACCCGCCATGTCACGTGACGGATATGCCCGAATCTCCTGCGCTTCCATCACGAAGGGGCAAATCCATGCGTAAACCGAGAAGACCGGCGGCCACCCTGGTCGTCGGAGTGGCACTGCTGCCCGCACTCCTGGTCGGCCTACCCGGAACGGCCGCCGCCGTACCGGTGGCCGGCGAAGACGTGCTCTACACCCTGGACGGCGATTTCGACCAGGGTGTGCTCCAGGACGTCAACCACGACGCCCCGAACAACAACCAGCTCCAGCTGAACAGGCAGAGCGCGTTCTTCCCGTTCGTCAACGTCGCCGCGTCCGCACGCGGCACGATGGTCCGGATCGACGTGAACACCGGCCAGATCGTCGGCGAGTGGCTGTCCGCGCCGGACGGCCGGGGCCGCAACCCGTCCCGCACCACCGTGGACAAGCTGGGCAACACCTGGCTGTCCAACCGCGACGAGGCCCAGGGCAACCAGGGCTCGGTCACCCGGGTCGGCGTCACGCTCGGCGGCACCCGCGTCAACGGCTCCGGCACGCCCGACGCGAACGGCGACTTCCTGAAGGGCCCGTTCGCCTACAACACCTGCGTCGACCGCAACGGCGACAACCTGTACGCCACCTCGCGCGGCCTCGGCGACATCCGGCCGTGGACCAACGCGGGCGGCGCGGACAACAACGGCGGCGTCACCACGGCCGCCGACGAGTGCCTGATCACCTACCGCCGGGTCGCGGGCACCAACACCCGCACGGTCGCCGTGGACGCCAACAACGACCTGTGGACGGGCGGCTCGAACACCCAGCACGAGAAGATCTCCGGTGTCGACGGCACGCAGCTCACCCCGCCGTTCAGCCTCGGCTGCGGCGGCTACGGCGGACTGGTCGACCAGGCGGGCAACCTGTGGTCCGCCCGGTTCGGCAACAACCTGCTGCGGTACGAGCCCGGCACGGCCACCGGCGCGTGCCTGGACACCTCGCACGGTGACTACGGCCTCGGCATGGACCCGCAGACCGGCGAGATCTGGCACACCAAGCTGTCGGGCAACCAGGTCGTGAAGCTCGCGCCGAACGGCACGGTGCTCGGCACGTTCGCGCACGGCGCGCCGAACGCGCAGGGCGTCGCGGTCGACGGAGACGGCAACGTGTGGGTCGCGCACGCCCTGTTCGGTGCGACGACCGTCGGCCACCTGCGCACCGACGGCACGTACGTGGGCAACGTGACGCTGCCCGGCGGCGTCGGCCCGACCGGTGTCGCGGTGGACACCAACGGCAAGGTGTGGGTCACCAACATCAGCACCGACAACGCGATGCGCATCGACCCGGCGCTCGGCGGCGTCGGCGGTGGCGGGTTCACCATCGGCGCGGTGGACCTGACGGTCGGCCTCGGCGCGGGCGCGGGGCCGTACAACTACAGCGACATGACCGGGTCCGTGCTCGGCGAGATCACCGCGCCGGTCGGCACGTGGTCGGTCGTGCAGGACGGCGGCGTGGCCGGGCAGACGTGGGGCACGGTCACCTGGAACACCGAGCCGCAGGGCAGCGTGCCGCCGGGCACGTCGATCACCGTCGAGGCGCGCACGGCGGACACCGAGGCGGGTTTGAGCGGGCAGTCGTTCAGCCCGGTGTCCAACGGCGTGAAGTTCGCGCAGGTCGGCCGGTACATCGAGGTGCGGGCGACACTCACCGCGGCACCGTCGGGCGCGAGCCCGGTGCTGTCGGACCTGCGGATCAAGACGTCCAAGCGGACCGGAGTGTTCTCCTGCCAGGCCACCGCGTTGAACCTGGCCGGGATCATCGTCGCGCGGGCGAACCCGCCGGACGTGCCGTGCGTGGACGACTACCGGAACGTGGCGAACGTCAACCTGAACGCCGGGATCCTGAACGTCCGGGCGAGCGTGTTGACCGCGCAGACCAACCAGACACCGGACAACCTTTCGGCGTCCCCGCCGGCGGCCGGTGACAGCGCGGTGTCCTCGGCCCGGATCGACTACACCAGGGTCTCCGCGTTCCTGGTGAACATCGAGGTGGGCGTGATCCAGGCGAACGCCTCGGCGACCTGCGTGGCGGGTCCGGGCGGCCTGGTGCCGCAGCTCGCGGGCTCGTCGCAGATCGCGAGCCTGCGGATCAACGGCGTGACGATCGCGGTGGGCAGTGCGCCGCTGACCATCCCGCTGCTGATCGGGTCGTTGCGGCTGAACAGCACCACGACGACCGCGACCAGCGTGACGCAGCAGGCGCTGGTGCTGGACACCCTGTTGACCGACCTGGTCGTGGGTGAGGCGAAGGCGAACGTCGAGTCGCTGCCGGGTGGCGGCGGCAGTCCCTGCCGGGTCTGACACACCTACCTGACCAGTAGCTGTACTATACGTAGTGCGGCTACTGGTCAGGGGGAGTTCGTGAGTAGGAAACTGCTGGTGTGGTTGCACGTTGTCACGTCCACCGGCTGGATGTGCATGGCGTTGGCGCTGTTCGTGACGGTCACCTACGCCCTGGACGCGGCCGGGCCGGCGCGGGTGGCGGCGTTCGACGTGGCGCACCTGATCGACACGGACGTGTTGCAGTTCATGGCCACCACCTCGGCGTTCACCGGCCTGATGCTGTCCGGCCTGACGCCGTGGGGATATTTCCGCTACTGGTGGGTGGGCGCGAAGTTCGTGATCACGTTCTCCCAGCTGTACGTGGGGATCTTCGTGCTCAGCCCCAACCTGCACGTGAACGGTTCGCCGACGTTGATCCGGGTGGGTTCGCTGCTCATGGCGTCGGCACTGGCCTGCCAGGTGTGGCTGTCGGTGGCGAAGCCGTTCAAGCGGACACCGTGGGCGCAGCCGGGCAAGCTCCCGACCTCGCCCGCCCGGACGTTCGCGCTGTGCCTGGCCGTGCCGGCGATCGACTACCTGCTGGGCGAATACCTGCTGGGCCAGTCGACCCCGGCGCTGTCGATGCTGGTCGTGATCATCCACCCGATCCGGAAGGCCTTTGTCCGCCGGTCGAGTCGGGCCGCTGTGCCCCGGGTCGCCGCGAACCGGCCGGCCGCGAGGAACAGCCCCGGGAGCCGGTGAACGGTGGGCCGGGTCGTCCACGGACCCGGCCCACCGTCGACCACGCGGGTCAGGCCGGCGGCAGGTCCTCGAACTCGACCACCTGGCGCACCTCGACCTCGATCTCCTCGAACAGCTCGGCGTACCGCCGGGCGAACTCCACGGCGTGCGCCCGGTCCTCGGCGTTGATCAGCGCGAACCCGCCGATGACCTCCTTGGCCTCGGTGAACGGCCCGTCCGTGGCCGCGATCGCCCCGCCCCGGGACTTGCGGACCAGCGCGCCCTTCTCCGACGGGTGCACGCCCTCGGCCGTGATCAGGATCCCCTTGTCGATCGAATCCTGGATGAACGCGCCCATCGTCGCGATGAACTCCGGGCCGGGGTTCCACACCTCCGACGCGCTCTCGGCCAACCGGTGCATCAGCAGAAACCGCATTGCCACTCCCTGGGTGTCGTGAGGCCGGGTTCCGGACGTTCCCGGACCCGATGACCGGCCTCACCTCTGCGTCGAACGACCACACCCTGATTCGACACACCCCGCACGGCAACTTTCGGCGGTGGTCGACGCGCTAGCCGGCGTTCGCCGACCGGCCGGGCACCTGGACCGGGAAACCGGCGGTCGCGGCCAGTTCGACCAGGTCGTCGGCCCGGTCGGCGCGCAGCAGGACCAGCGGGTAGCAGTCCGACTCGATGTCGAGCACCGCGAGCGCGGTGCCACCGTCACGCAGGCCGGCACCCGCCAGTTCGAGGAAGTCGAAGGTGGGCAGCTCGACGTCGGCGTCCTCCAACCACACCCAGGCCCCCGCGTTCGCCGGACTCGACCGCAGCGCCCGGAGCTGGGAGACGACCTCGTCCGACGCCTCCTTCCAATCCACCTCGGCGAGCAGACCGCGGTCGGTGAGCACGTCCACCAGCGCGATCCACGCCAGGTTCGGGATCGGCTCGTCGATGCCCCGCTCCTCCAACTGGTCGGCGTGCGACCTCAGGTAGGCGTCCGGATCGTCGTGGGCGGCGGCCACCCGATCGGCCACCTCCTGCTCGCCGGGCGCGAGCAGAGCGGCCAAGCCGATCAGCGCTTCTCGAACGGTCGACGGCACGTGCGTCCTCCTGATCTGCCGGGAATACCGATCACGGATACAACCACAGCCGCCGAAGCCGGATCGGGACATCCACGTGGTGCGAACGACCCACAGCACCGGGCCGACTGCCGGGCTACGGTGCCGCGCAGCCGGGGGACGAGCTCACCCTCGGCACGCAAAGCAACAAGGAGATCAGAACCCGTGAAGCACGTCCACCGTCCCCTGCTCATCACCGGGGCGGCCATCCTCGCGCTGACGGCCTGCGGTCCCAAGGCCACCGAAGCGAAGGACCCGACCACCAAGGCCGGAAAGCAGACCACCACCGCCCCGGCCGAGCCGACCACCGCCGCCGGCCACACCAGCCCCGGTATGCGGCTGAAGTTCGGCGAGCGCGCGGTGGTGCCGGCCGACTACGGCCAGGAGCGGACCGGCGTCATCGCCATCACGGTCGACTCGATCGAGAAAGGCACGCAGGCGGACCTCGACCGCTTCCCCAAGGATCAGGTCAACGGGGTCACGCCGTACCGCATCAGGTTCACCGTGGAATTCGTGTCGGGCCAGGACCTGAGCGGCCTGCCGGTGACGTTGGTCGGCCGGCTCGCCGACGGCAAGCGCACCGGGATCGGCCTGGCCGGCGAGTCCGCCGACTGCGACTCCAAGGTCGCCGGCAAGGACTTCGGCACCCCGGGTGTGAAGTTCGAAACGTGCAGCCTGGGGGGTGCCAAGGACGGCGGAGTCGTGGAGATGGCCGCCTACAACGACGGGGACTACCGCGAGAACGCGATCCTCTGGGGCAAGTGAACACGACGGCCAGGCCGCGCCTCCACCTCGGAAGCGCGGCCGGGCCGTCCGTCACGCCCGAACTGTCACGCCGGAACCTCGGCCTTGCCGCGAGTGATCGCGAACGACCCGACCACCGCCGCCACCGACAGGAACGCCGCGAGCAGGAACGCCGTGTGCATACCGCCCATCTCCGCACCCGCCGCGGACTGACCCGACTCGACCAGGTCGGCGGCCCGCCCGCTCATCACGCTCACCAGCAGCGCGACGCCGGCCGCGGCGGCCAACTGCTGGGTGGTGCTGAAGATCGCACTGCCGTGCGAGTAGAGCCGAGCCGGCAGGGCACCCAGCCCGGACGAGAACAGCGGCGTGAACGAGAACGCCAAGCCGAAGCTCAGCACCAAGTGGAACACCAGGACCAGCGGGGCGGGCGTCGCCGCGTCGAAACCCGTCGCGAACCAGAGCGACGCGCTGGTCGCCGCCGTGCCGACGATGAGCAGCAGGCGCGGGCCCACCCGGTCGTAGAGGCGTCCCACGAACGGCGAGAGCAGACCCATCAGCAGGCCACCGGGCAGCAGCAGGAGGCCGGTCGCCAGCGGGTCGAGCTTGAGGACGTTCTGGATGTAGATCGGCAGGATCGTCGCGACACCCAGCAACAGGCCCATCATCACCATCATCAGGGCGCTGGTCAGCGTGAACATGCGGAAGTTGAACGTCCGCAGGTCCAGCAACGCGCGCTCACTGCGCTGCAAGTACAACTGGCGCAACACGAACGACGTGATACCCGCCACGCCCACCGCGAGCGACGCCCACAGCGTGACGGCGGACGACCCACCGGAGTGCCCGATGCTCGACAGGCCGTAGACCAGGCCACCGAACCCGAACACCGACAGCACGACCGACACCACGTCGATCGGCGCGCTGTTCGCCTCGCCGATGCGCGTCACCCGACGCACGCCCAACACCAGCATCGCCACCGAGATCGGCAGCACCACCCAGAACATCGCGCGCCAGCCGAACAGGTCCAGCACCACACCGGACACCGTCGGGCCGATCGCGGGCGCGACGGAGATCACGATCGAGATGTTGCCCATCACCGCGCCGCGCCGGGCCGCCGGCACGAGCGTCATGACGGTCGTCATCAGCAGCGGCAGCATGATCGCGGTGCCGCACGCCTGCACGACCCGCGCCGCGAGCAGCACCACGAAGCCCGGCGCCAGGGCCGCGAGCAGGGTGCCCGCGCTGAACAGGCTCATCGCCACGCCGTACAGCACCCGGGTGGACACGCGTTGGATCAGGTAGCCGGTGACCGGGATGACCACCGACATGGTGAGCAGGAAGCCGGCCGTGAGCCACTGCCCCACGGCCGCCGTGACTTGCAGTTCGGTCAGCAGCACCGGAAGCGCGACGCCCATGATCGTTTCGTTGAGGATGACCACGAAGGTCGCCACGAGCAACACGCCGATCACGGTGCGGTCGCCACGGCTGAGTGCGGGCGGCGACGACACGGCGTCGGACACACCAGCGGAAGTCATGCGAAGTCCCCCAGAAGAAATTCGGGCGTGATACCGCCCTGAATGCAGCCACCATACCTGCGACCGTGTTCCGACGAACCCTCATTTCCGCTCCGGGTGAACTCGCTCCTGGCCCCTTCCTGTGGTCTCGGCCACCATTCAGCTATCTTCAGCTCACACTGAAGTTATCGCACCGATCAATGCGACCTTGGAATTCCGCTAGCAGGCGGCCTTCTCCAGCAACGGCAGCACGCGCTGGGTCATGGCGGCGATGCTCCGGCCGGTCCACGACACGGTGATCCGCCGGTCGGAGTCGGCGCTGTGGAAGCTGATGACGTTGTATCCCGGCACGCCGCCGCCGTGGCCGTACATGACCCGTCCACAGGAGGTGACGACCCGTTCCAGCCCCAGCCCGGCCTTCATCTCGTCCAGTTCCGACGCGCGCAGCAACCGCCCGCCCAGCAGACCGGCGTAGAACCCGTTCAGATCGGCGGTCGTGGAGACGATCTCCCCCGCCGCACCGAACAACGTCGGATCGACCGCGGTGAATTCGACCGGAACATCGCCTACGAGCAGGTAACCGGCGGCGTGCGGCCCGATGACGAACGGGAATGCCCCCGGCACATCGGTATGCCCCAGCCGCAACGGCCGCAGCACACGCCGGGTGATCTCGTGGCGGTACGAACGCCCGGTCACCCGCTCCACGACCATGCCCAACAGGACGTAGTCGGTGTTGCTGTACCGAAAGGTCCCCGGCGGCTCCGGATCGGCGACGTCGAACGCGGTGCGCACCAACTCCCCCGCCGTCCAGGTACGCCAACGTTGGCGTGGCACACCGTTGTCGTCCAGCAAGGCGTACCCGTACTCCGGGATCCCACTGGTGTGGCCCAACAGATCGCGAACCGTCACCGCGGAGTCCGGAACCACGTCGGGCAGCAGGCGGTGCACGCGGTCGGACAACGACAACTTCCCTTCCCCGACGAGTTGCAGCACCACCCCGGCGGTGAACGACTTGGTGACGCTGGCCGCCCGGAACCGACCGTCCACCGGCGGCCGTCGATGCCCACCCAGCCGAGCCACGCCGCTACTGCCGCGCCAGACCGTCGTGCCGACGCCCACCTCGGCGGTGACACCGACCACACCGTCGGTCGCGAGCCCATCCAGTTCGGCCTGCCATGACGACGGCACCACCGCGGTCGTCGCGGACGCCACCACGGCCGCGACCAACATCACAAGCTGCACAGGAAACCCCATTCCGGCCGAAGAACCCGACCGCCTGAGCTTCGCGCCACCCCCGGGCACGGCGAAACCTCCCGCAGAACTAGGGGATCCGGCCCGTCCACTCCGGGAAACACCCCGAGACCACCCCCGGACCACCCGCACCGATCGGCCGACATCCGCGACCGCCCCCAACTGATGATCGGCACCGTGCCCGGACGACTACAGCGCCGACGGGAGCCACGATCCGGTGAACAACCCGACCGGCGAGTGAGCCGCGATCCGTTGCACGGCATGGAATCCCGGTGCAGCGCCGGCGATGGACAGGCACTGCACCGGGTGTCCGATCACGTGTTCTGCGGCGGGATGGCCGGGGAGAACGCCCACAGGACGCCGGAACCCTGATCGACCGGCCGGCGGTCGCCGGCCCTTGGTCTTCCTACGGATGCCGCGGAGCGGCCTGGTGATGCCTCGGGTGGCCGTTTCCCGGTGTGGGCCCGGCAGGCCGCGTCAGCGGTCGGACCCGTCGGCGGTCAGTCCCACCAGAAGACCCACGAGTGGTCGTCGACCAGGCGTTCGGCGTACCCGGACAGCGTCTGGGACGGATCGCCCTGCCAGATGTTGTCCGGGCAGAGGGCGAAGTGCTCGGCGGCGACGGCCAGCGCCTCCTCGTGCGTGGCGGGCGGCGCGGCGACGCTGAGCACGAGCGTGGCGAACCCGACCCCGACGACCCGCGCGCCGAACCGGTCCTCCCAGTCCCGCAGCACCGCCGACAGCTGCGCCGTGTCGCCGAAGTAGTTCATCGGGCCCATCCAGCCCGCCACGGTCACCGCGTCCGCGCCCCGCCCCGTCGCCACCAGGCCCAGGCGCATCGACCCGTGGCCGGCCAGCAACTCCCCGGCGAGGCCGTCGGCCGCGTGCTCCGGGTCGGTGCGCGCGGGACGTGCCGACGCCACACCCGGCCACCCGCGGCCGTACGGTGCCGTGACGGCGAGCCGCTTGTCCGGCGACAACGTGTCGTCGGGGTCCTCGGCGGTGTGCTCGGCCCACCAGTCCGCCAACAGCGCGGCGGCGTCGTGCTCGTCCGGCGACGACATCTCACCGGGCACGACCTCGCCGTTGGCCCACGGCCGGTAGTCCTCGTCGTCATCGTCCAGCGCGTCGAGCAGCAGCGGCCACAGCCCCGAGCGGCCGTGCTCGGCACGCAACCGTGCCCACAGACCGGCGGGTGCGGGCCCGTCGCTGAGCCAGAACGCCGGCCGGTCACCGTCCTCGGCCTCCTCGGAGAACACCAGGCGGCCGGGCGGCAGGGCAACCGGGAGGGATCGGCCGCCGGCGGTGCCGTCGGCGAACAGGTCCCCCAGATCAGCGGGCAGCGGTGATTCGGAGATCATGCGCGGGATGGTAGGCGAACGGTCCGACATCGAGGGCGGTAACCACTCGGCGGCCCGCTACAGCATTCCCGCCGCGCGGAAGAGCCGGTCGTAGATCTCGCGGATCACCTGTTCCTTGCGCGCGTTGTAGTCCATCACGTTCCCGCCACCGGGGATCGCCGCCAGTTTCGCTTCCTCGTAGCGCGCCCGGTCCTCGGGATTCGCCCGCAGCCAGTCCCGGAACATGCGGTGCCGAATGGCCTCCGGGCAGTCCGGCCCGAACACGTGCAGGTTCACCGCGGGCTCGGCGAGCCGCAACGCCCGGTGCTCGTGGAACGACGGCTCCCGGATGGTGTGGACGTAGCCGATGCGGGCGAGCGCGGGCACGTACGCGTCCTCGTCCCGGGGATCGGCGACCGTCAGGTCGATGTCGATGATGTCCTTGGCGGCCAGTCCCTCGACGGAGGTCGACCCGACGTGCTCGACGTCCAGCGCCACGTCACCGAGCGCCGCCCGGATGTCCGCTGACAGGGCCTGGTACCGACGTGGCCAGTCGGGGTTGTACGGGACGATCCGGACCGTCGTGGGCGCGGGCGGTCCGATCACCCAGGGGTCCTCGGACGGGTCGACGTCGTGGTGTCGGGTGATCTCTTCGTACGTGGGCACCCGCGGCAACCTAGCGTCGTCCGGCGGCATCGGCGACCCCATTTGACGCTCGACCAGCTCGGGTTCAATCGTCCTGGTCCTCGTCGGAGCCGTCGTCGAGGTCGTCCAGATCGGCGTCGGTGGTGAGCTGCGGCCGTTCCGGGGGCTCCGGCAGGTTCCGCTGCGTGCCGCTCGCCATCGCCATCAGCATCTCCTGCGCCTGGCTGAACGGCATCGCCTGGAGCAGGGCCGCGGTCATGTCCGAGTTGCCGCCGCCGACGAACTGCGGGACGTTCGCCTTCACCCACTGGGCGAGCATCCGTTCCAGCGCCACGTTCTGCGCACCCAGCAGTTCGACCATGGTGGTGAGCTTGATCAGGTCCAGCTTCCGGTGCGCCTCGTCCACCTTCACCTTCTGGAGGCCGATGCGGGTGCGCACCTCCTCGCTGGCGAGGGACGCCTCCAGCTCCTTCAGCTTCTCGTGCTCCAGCTTGGCGAGTTCCTGCTGGTGCGCGATCTTGCGGCGGATCACGTTGATCTCGTCGTCGTCGCACCGGAACTCCTCCAGCGTCGTCTCCAGCGCCTTCACGCCGAGCATGGCCAGCGCCTGCCGCACCTCGCGCGCCAGCTCGTTGCACACCGCGTCGTACTCGGTGATGAACGTCTGGATGCGGTAGTGCGCGGAGATCCGGCGGAAGTACCCGGCGACCGTGGTCGCGAGGTTCTTCTCCACGAACCGCTGCACCGACTCGCGCCCGTCCGCGCCGCCGGTGCCGTACTGCTGGACCAACCGGGGCGCCGCCTCCGGCGGGATCCGCACGGTCTGCTTCATGTCCAGCCAGACCTTGTGCCCCTGCACCTCCAGCGTCACCTGCTTGAGCGAGACGTCCATGTTGGACTCGGACTTGGCCTCGGCGCTCCACTCCAGCACCAGCACCCGGGTCGGCACCTTGACGACCTTCGCGAACCACGGGTTGATCGCGTACCGGCCGCCCTCGGCCAGCGTCTCCTGCTGCACGCCCATCCGCCCACCGCGCTCCACGAACTCCCACGGCCGCTGGAACTCGGCGTGCCCGTCCACGACCACCCCGAGTTCGCCGCGCACGGGCTTCGCGCCGCAGTGCGTGACGACCACACCGGTCTCGCCGACGGCGACGAGCACGTGCCGCAGCGCGTCGGCGGTCAGCTCCTCCCGCGCCAGGTCCTCTTCGGAGCTGTGCACGGTGAGCACGTCGAACAGTTCGGTGTTGATCGAGTACGTGCCGCCGGCCAACGGCTGCAACTGCCGTCCGATGATTCCGCCGTCCCGCAGGAACCGCGCGCCGTCCTGGAAGTTGTCGGACTCGACGTGCTTCTCGACCGGCGCGCCCGGATCGTGGTGGCGCCCGGCCTTCGCCACCACCACGCCGACCGTGCCGTTGGGCACCGTGACCACGGGAACCGTGCGCACGGTGTACACGTAAGGCATCAGCCAGGTTGTCGTGTTCGCCCGCAGCACCGTCGCCTGCACGCCTTGCGAGCCGAGGAAGCTCACCCTCGGGTCGTCACCCGGTTTGCGGCCCAGCAGGTTGGTCTTGGTGACGATCCCGACCAGGTCGGCGGGGATCCGGCGCAGGCCCGTCCACCCCACGAACGCGCCAGCCGCCAACAGCAGGATGATGAGCAACCATTCCACGTCATCGCTCCCAATCACGGAGTCGCTCGTGCGCGGCCAACACCGTCGTGGACCATTCGTTGTGCCATTGCAGTTCTTGTTCGTCGTCCGGGTTCCGCAGGGTCGGGTAGAACGGTGTGCCGGCGTTTTCCGCCCGGCGCGCGAATTCCGAATACGGGGGTATGACGTCATGGTCTCCGGTCCGCCAGCCCAGGGCCAGGCAGATGTCCCAAAACGGCCGGCGACCCGACAGCACGATCCCGGCGAGCCTGGCCCGCTGCGCGCGGAAACCCCACCGGCCGCCGGACGCCGCCGCCCACGCGTCGTCGAGTTCGGCGAGCAGTTCGTCGGTGAGTCGCGGTCCGTCGGCGGCGAGCAGGCAGGCTTGGCGGTCCGCCTGCGTCAGCAGCGCCAACGTGGTCAGCCGGTCCGCCCGGTCCACCGCCCGATCCGCCAACGCCTCCCGGACTCCGTCCACGAGCACCCGCACCTTGGGCGCCAGCTCCGCCGGGCCTGGCACCCGCTCGGGCTCCGCCGCGGCGGGTGGCACGACGGGGCGGACCGGCGTGTTCACCGCGATCCGGTGCAGCAACGCGACCGGGGTGACCGGCGGCGGCACCGGATGCGGGATCCGACGGCCGGGTGGCAGCCGCAGGTAGGCGTCCTCCGCGAAACCCTTGTCGGGCCGGGAGACCCGGACCTTGGCGAACTGCTCCGGCCGCAGTCCGCCGATCTCCGGCAGCACCGCCCGGCGGTACAGCGGCTCGGACAGCAGGAGCGCCAGGTTCTCGTCGGGCGTCTCCCGCAGTGCCCGGCGGTGCGCGTCGGAGTCGAGCAGCCGGTTCAGCACGACCAGCGCCGGACCGGCGTAGCCGAGCGCGCCGGGCGTCAGCACGTCGGTGTGCATGGCCACCCGCAGCCGGATGCCGACGCGGTGGTCGTCGTTGTGGTCCACCAGCAGGAGGTCCAGTCCGGCGACGAACGTCCGGACCAGCGCGACCAGGTCGACGTCGGCGGGCAGCACGGCCACCTCGCCGTCACCGCCCGGTTGGCGTTCCCACCCGGCCCGCGGCAGGCCCGCCGCCTCCGCCGCCTCGTCGAGCATCCGGTCGAGTTCCTTCTGGATGAGAACCTGCACGCGCGCGGGGAACCTGGAGAAACCCTCCACGTCCACGCCGACGACACAGCGTTCGACCAACGGCAAAGCGACCTCCCCACGGTTTCACGGTGCGATTCAGCGGCCGATTCCAGTGTGACACGGACAATGATGTGCACCGCAAAATGGGGAGGTTCCGCACTTCTGCGGAAATTGTGGCCGCGACAGCACCTGGCTGCCCTTGAAATGGTTGGCGAGCTGGATCAGCGAGGCGGCGGCGACGATCGGACTGTCAGGGCTCGCCCAGGCCGCCTCCGAACCGCAGGCGGCGGGACAGATCAGTCCCTCCTCGCGGCTGTTGGCG
>CBHFOL010000136.1:0-19145 GCA_965995405.1 uncultured Saccharothrix sp. | reverse complement strand
ACCCGGGTAGTGTGCGCGGCCAGCGTGACCGAGGGCGTCCCCCGATGGCGTGCCGGTTCGGGTCTCGGCTGGGTGACGGCCGAATACGCGATGTTGCCGTCCGCGACGCACACCAGGGGCGACCGCGAGTCCGTGAAGGGCCGGATCGGCGGACGCACCCACGAGATCTCCCGGCTGATCGGCCGTTCCCTGCGTGCCTGCATCGACCTGGCCGCGCTGGGCGAGAACACCATCGTGATCGACTGCGACGTGATCCAGGCCGACGGCGGCACCCGCACCGCCGCGATCACCGGTGCCTACGTGGCGCTGGCGGACGCCGTGACGTGGCTGGGCGCGGCCGGCCGCCTGGCCGACCCCCAGCCGCTGTCGTGCGCGGTGTCGGCGGTGTCTGTCGGCGTGGTGGACGGACGCGTGCGGCTGGACCTGCCGTACGAGGAGGACTCGCGGGCCGAGGTCGACATGAACGTGGTCGCCACCGACGCGGGCACCCTGATCGAGATCCAGGGCACCGGCGAGGGCGCGACGTTCGCCCGGTCCACTCTGGACAAGATGCTCGACCTGGCGCTGGCGGGCTGTGCGGAGCTGAACCGGATCCAGGCGGCGGCGCTGGCCGAGCCGTACCCCGGCGTGCTGCCGGAGCCGAAGGGGAAGCGGAAGTGAAGCTCCTGCTGGCGTCCCGCAACGCCAAGAAGCTCGGGGAACTGCGCCGGATCCTGGTCGCCGAGGGGCTGGCCGGGATCGAGGTGCTGGGGCTGGACGACGTGCCGGCGTTCCCGGAGGCGCCGGAGACCGATCCGACGTTCGAGGGCAACGCGTTGGCGAAGGCGCGTGACGCGTTCGCCGCGACCGGGTTGCCGTCGGTGGCGGACGACTCGGGGTTGACGGTGGACGCGTTGAACGGGATGCCCGGCGTGCTGTCGGCGCGTTGGTCGGGTGGGCACGGGGACGACCTGGCCAACCTGGAGCTGGTGTTGGGGCAGTTGCGGGACGTGCCGGACGAGCGGCGCGGGGCGGCGTTCGTGTGCACGGCGGCTTTTGTGGGTCCGGGTGGTTTCGAGACGGTGGTGCGCGGCGAGTGGCGCGGCACTCTGCGCCGTGAATCGGCCGGTACCAACGGTTTCGGCTACGACCCGATCTTCCAGCCGGAGGGCTGCGACGTCACGTCGGCCGAACTCTCCCCGGAGGACAAGGACAAACTCTCCCACCGAGGCCGCGCACTCCGCCTGCTGTTGCCGCACTTGAAGGCACAGGCTCAGCTGTAGTACCCAATCCGAACACCAGGCCCCAACTCGTCCAGACCGGAGTACCGGCCATCGCGCCACAGATACAGGGTCAGCGACATGTCCTTCAACGGGGTCAAGTCGAGAGGTTGCGCCCACGTCCACATCAGGTCGAGGCGCTTCAGTCGACTGAGGCGGGTCGTTGCCGTTGCAAACCCGGCAGCTACGTCCCCGAACAGGAACAGGTTCTCCAGGTCCGGCAGATGTCGCTCGATGCCGTGCAGGACGGCAGGCGACGTTTCCCAGCCGAACTGCATGGTATTGACGCCAGGTAGTTGCCCGAGCGGGGCGAGATCGACGTCTACGGGCCATTCATCGACACTAAGGTCGACGAGGGCCGTCAGTTCGGCCAAGCGTTCGATGTCCGAGCTATGGCCGATCCGGTTGAGGAACAGCTCCTGTAGTCCGGGCGTGTACTGGACAAAGCTGAAATCATGCGCCGGGCCCTTTTCGTTCAGTCGCAGCTGGATCAGGTTGGTCAGGTGTCCTAGGGCTTCGGCATGGGTGTAGCTGTCCGAAGCGTAGATGAACAGGGTGCGCAGCATTGTGTGCTGGGAGAGCGGGCTTAGATCGACCGTGCCCTGAACGCGTAGGTGCAGTGAAACCAGGCGCGGAAGGCTCTCCACGAGATCCAGATTTCGGTGCGACTCCTCTTCTATCAGTGAGACGGCGAGCTCTGTGAGGTTGCGCAAGGTATGCACGTGGGGCAGCAGGCGACGGTTCTCGACCTTGACGTGGCCACCTACCAGGGGAGCGTCTGCCAGCACTTCGTTGGCGTAGCGCTCCGGGTCGAAGTACTCCCACGCCTGGGCGAGTTCTCGTTGTACCGACGTGCGGGGGTCTTGGGCGTAGCGGATCAGTCTGGGGATGGCGTCTGAGGTGCCTGTCAGTGCCACCGCGCGCACAGTGGCTGTGGCACTGGCGTCGGACAGTTCTTCCAGGGTGTTGGGCAGGTAGCGCAGTAGGCGGGTGCCGAGTGAGGCGAGCGAACGGGTTTCCTTGGTGCTGTGTGGCGGGGTCAGGTGCTTTCGGATGGTGGTGTCGACGCGTTCGTGGACCTCGGCGTCGATGTCGGTGACGGTCTCCAGGTAGGCGGCGGCCAGTAGGCGTAGGCGACGGGCGTGGCGGGGTTCGTTGTCGGCGCGGTCGAGGATTTGGGTGAGGAGGGTTCTGGTCTGTGCGCGTTTGCCGTGACCGCAGGCCATGACGATGGTTTCGCGCCACGTGTCCAGGTGGGCGTTGCAGGCGAGCGTTTCGATGTGTTCCTGTTCGGTCGCTTCGCTGGCGGCCAAGTATTCCTGGAACGTGCGGTGTAAGAAGTCGACGCGGTCCGGCACCGGTTCGCGGAGGACTCCGCTGCGTTCCAACAGGTGCGTGAGGGTCGTGGCGGCCTCGCCGTCCACGCTGGGCAGGGACTTCAGCTTGTGCTCGATGAGTTCCGTGGCGCGGACTCGGGGGAATTCGCTGCGGTTTGCCAGGGTCAGTCGCCACGCCAGTTCGCGCAGCAGGACGGTTTTCTCCTTGCCGGTCAGCGTTCCGGCGATCTGGCGTTCGGCGTCGCGCAGGTCCAGCAGCATGGCCAGTGCGGCCTCGTAGAGATCCATGCGGTTCTGTGGGAGGTCGGATGTGCGGCTCAAGTTGAGGGCGCACAGCATTGCGCATAGGAGCGGGCTTGCGGCCAAGTCTCGCAGGTGTGGGCGGTTGCCCAACTGGCGTAACAGGCGGCGTTCGGCTTCGGGTAGGGCCTCGGGTGCACAGGGCAGCGTGTCTGCGTCGCGTGCGGCCTCGTGCCAGCGGCGGAGGAAGGTGCGGACGTCGTCGGAGGTCATCTGGTCCAGGAGGACCGAGCCGAAGCGCTCGTCGTCCAGCCAGCGCTGGTCGGCGGCGGCCGGACGGGAGGTGACGACCACTCGTGCGTCGGGGTGGGCGGTGACCAGTTCGCGTAGCCAGTCGCGGACCAGGCGTCGGCGTCCGGCGGGCACTTCGTCCACGCCGTCGATTAGGACCAGGGCGTGCCCGGAACGCAGCACGCGGTGTACCCAGCCGGTGGGCATCAGGCCGGACAGCCAGCCGGCGGCGTGGTCCAGGAACTGTTCGGGGCGGGGGAGCGGCGAGTCGGCGTAGCGGCGCAGGCGGATGATCAGGGGGACCACGCCGTTCCAGGTGGACAGGCGGTCGGTGAAGGCTTCGCGGGCGGCGGTTACTGCCAGCCAGTCGAGCAGAGTTGTCTTGCCGGAGCCTGCTTCGCCGCGTACCAGGGTGCGGTTTGCTTTGCCGATGGCGGCCTCCACTCGCAGGGAGCCGCCGTGGTCCAGGTCGCCGCCGAACCAGCGGTCCAGGCCGGGTTCGGATTTGCGGCGGTCGCCGCCGGCCACGCTGAGGCTGAGGTAGGCGACGCTCAGCGCGAGTTTGGGGCGGTTGCGCATGGTCAGGCCGAGCAGTTCCAGGCGGTCCAGGGTGTTGGCGAGGTAGCGGAGGTACTCGTCGCGGAACTCGTCGTCGGAGTCGGTGCCGGTGGGTGCGTGCAGGCTGGTGCGGGGGAGTCGGGCCAGGATCTCGTCCAGCATCGCGGTCTGTTGGGTGGCCCGTCCCAGGACTTCGGCCAGCGCGCGCGGCTGGAACGACGGCAGATGGCGGATCACCTGCACCAGGTACCGGCAGGCTTGGTCGAGCGCGATGTCGTACAGGCGGGCCGCCGGTTCGGAGAGGGCCGCATCCTGGGCGGTGGCTCGTACCTGGCGGGCCAGGAGCTCTGGGTCGGCGTCGGCGGCGAGTAGGGCATCGTCGGACAGGTCCAGCGCGGCCAGTGCGTCGGTCACCGCGAGCAGAGCGGCTTGTTGCTCGTGGTCCGGCAGGTCGGCGAACTTGGCCGACAGCAACGGTTCGAGCTGGTCGCCGACCTGGTGGCCGATGCCTTCCACGAGGTGGTCGAGGCGGGCACGTTGGCGGACGGTGGACAGTTCCTCCGCCGCCAGTTCGGCCAGTGACGCGTTGCGCTGCTTGGTGTTGCGGCGGCGTGCCAGCCACGACTTGGCGGCGTGCTGCGCCACCGCCTGGCCGACTTTGCCCGCCACGACCTCTATCCCGGTGATGGTGCCCTCCCCTGCTCCACGCGGACAGGCTGGGGCGAGGGGAGGGGACCCGACAAGCGGTCAGACGGGTGATCAGGCGGCGGCAGCGGTCGACACGACTCCCACCCCGGCCGCGATCAGCGCCATGCCGGCCAGGGTCGCGGGGCCGATCGGGTCGGCGAACAGCAGTCGACCGGCCACGGCGACCAGCGCGATGCCGCCGCCGGCCCGGATCGCGTAGGTGAGGGCGGGACTTCGGTCAGGTGGGCAGTTCGCGCAGCAGCTTGGCGACGTGGCCGGTGGCGCGGACGTTGTACATGGCCTTGACGATCTTGCCTTCCGGGTCGACCAGGAACGTCGAGCGGATGACGCCCATGACCGTGCGGCCGTAGTTCTGCTTCTCGCCGAACGCGCCCCACTCGGCGAGGACCTTGCGGTCGACATCGGACAGCAGCGGGAAGTTCAGGCCCTCGGCGGTGGCGAACTTGGCCAGCTTCTCCGGCTTGTCCGGCGAGATGCCGACGACGTCGTACCCGGACCCGGCGAGGTCGCCGATGCTGTCCCGGAAGTCGCACGCCTGCTTGGTGCACCCCGGCGTGCCCGCCGCCGGGTAGAAGTAGACGACCACCGAACGGCCCAGGTAGTCGGAAAGCGAGACGGGCTTGCCCTCGCTGTCGGGCAGCGTGAACGCCGGGGCCTGGTCGCCGGGCGACAGGCGCTTCTGCTCGGTCATGCCCAAACGCTACCGCCGCCTCCGGACCGAGGTGGGCGGGGTGCGGTCAGGCCTGGCCTTCGAAGGTGGCGGTGGGGTCCTGGCCGGAGCCGTGGGGTTCGACCACGAGTTGCATCCGGACCGGGCTGTCGGGCACGGCGAACGCCAGGGTCACCATGGTTTCGGCGCCGGGTGCGACCTCGTCCACGGCGGACGTCAGGCCGTTGAGGCCCTGGACCGAGTCGAGGACTTCGGCCACCGGCTCGCCGTTGACCAGGGCGCGCACCGCGAGTTCGCTGGTGCGGTAGGTGGCGTTGCTGCCGTTGACCAGGGTCAACACGAACACGGCGGTGCGCGGTGCCTTCGGGACGGAGGTGTCGCTCGGCTTGAGCGAACGTGCCGGGGACACCGTGATCGACAGGCCGTTCGACCACACCCGCTGCGTGCCGAACGCCGTGTACGTCGACGCGGGCGGTGCGTTGTTCGGCCCTGCCTGGGTGGTGGAGGTCGTCTCGGGAGCAGCCGAATCGGAAAGCCCGGAGTGGTCCGCGCATCCCGCCAAAGCCCCCGCCAGGCACAGGCCGACGGCCAGTCTGGCGAACTTCACGAACCTCCCCTTCCCGCCCCGGCGGTGGGCTTGCCAGCGACTGCCACCACCATGACGGCGCAAAGGGGTGCTCGGGGACGGATAGCCGTGCTTGATTCGGACCTGGTGCCGGCCTGTGGCCAAGCCGTGATGACACACCGCCGCCCGCGTGTGCGGCGCCACACTCTCGGGCGGCGCTGCCCACGCGGACCGCGGCGGCGTCCGCTCGGGCGGGTGAACTCCGCCCGGAAGTTAGGGAGCGCGTCGGGGGGCGTGCGCGCTCAATAGGATCATCGCGGTCTTTCGGCCAACCGCTACACTTCGACTTCAGTCTTCACTCGTTCGGATGAACGTGAGAGTCCGGCGATTTCCGCGAGCAGTTCGTACGAACGCAACCGGTCGGGCTGGTCGGCGACCATCGTGGTGACCATGAGTTCGTCGGCCGCGGTGTCTTCCAGCAGCTGTTCCAGCTGGTCGAGGGCGGTGGTCGGGTCACCGATGATTTGCGACGACAGCCGTTCCTCCACGATCAGCCGGTCGAATTCGGTGTACGGGTACTCGGCGGCTTCCTTCGGCGTCGCCAACGGCCCCGGATTGTTCTGCCGGAGCTTGAGGGACATGAGTCCGCCCGGCCCGGCGATCCAACGGGCGTGTTCGGCGGTGTCCGCGATGATGACCGATGCGCAGACCATCGCGTGCGGCACGTCGAGCACGGCCGACGGCTGGAACCGCTCGCGGTACAGCCGCAGGGCGGGGATGGTGTTCTCCGCGCTGAAGTGGTGGGCGAACGCGAACGGCAGCCCGAGCAGCCCCGCGACCTGCGCGCTGTACCCGCTGGACCCGAGCAGCCACACCGGCGGCTTGTTGCCCTGGGCGGGCACGGCGGTCAGCGTCTCGGTGCCGTCGAAGTACCCGATCAGCTCGGCGAGCTGCTGCGGGAAGTCGTCCGCCGACAGCGGGCCCTCGGAGCGGCGCAGGGCGCGGGCCGTCCGCTGGTCGGTGCCGGGCGCGCGGCCGATGCCCAGGTCGATCCGGTCCGGGTGCAGGGCGGTCAGCGTGCCGAACTGCTCGGCGACCACCAGCGGCGGGTGGTTCGGCAGCATCACCCCGCCCGAGCCGACCCGCAGCGTCGTGGTGGCGTCGGCCACGTGCCCGATCAGCACCGCGGGCGACGAGCTCGCGATCCCGGGCATGTTGTGGTGCTCGGCCAGCCAGAACCGCCGGTAGCCGAGCTGTTCGACGTGCTGCGCCAGCTCACGCGTGTGCCGTAGCGAGGCCCGCGCGTCCGTCGCCGTCGTGACCGGCGCCAGGTCGAGGACGGACAGCGGAAGGCCACGAAGTCGACTCATACCTCCCGACAACGCGTCCGGCCGTGAATGCCTTCCGAACGCGGTTCGATGTGGATGTGATCCGGCGCTCATTCGCCCGCAACGCGGCGCGTCCCGGCGCGGACCCGGCCCTCAGTCGGTGAGGAGTTTGTCCGCGAAGTAGACCGCCCCGGTGAGGATGGTTGTTCGGTGGGCCGCGACGTCCCAGGTTGTGCCTTCCGGCTCCAAGGTCAGCACGGCCATGATCTTGCGGTCGGCCGGGCCGTAGGTGCCGGTGGTGTGCATCGCGGGACGGGTCAGGTCCAGGTCGGGGGCTGTGGTGCGCGGGTCGGGGCCCTCCTTTGCCGCGGGCAGGGGCGTTTTCCGGGTCGGTTCCACGCAGGGCCTGGGCGGGGTGTCGCCGAACCGGGACCAGCCCTGTTTGTAGGCGACTTCGCCGGGGATCGCCGTCGGTATGCCGAAGGACTGGTCGAAGCCGTCGGTGGCGCAGGTCGTGGCCTGGTGGAGGTTGCCCATGATGAAGGCGCGGAACTTCGGGTGGGCCTCGTCCAGGATGTAGCGGTAGATCTTCACCACGTCCGCGGCGCTCAGCGCTGTGTAGCCCCAGAAGCCGACGTCCACCGGGGGCGCGGTGTCGTCCAGGGACAGTTTGGCCGCCATCCGCACGACGATCTTCTCCCAGCCGTTGAGCACCCACAGCTCACTGGCCGCGTAGTCGTCGCTGGAGCGCAGCATCGGCACCAGGCGCGCCAGGTCTTCGGGCGGTATCTCGAAATCGGGACCCCGGGACTCCAGGTAGTCCAGGGCGATCAGCAGTTTCACCACCGACGCCGATCTGATCCGGTGGTGGGCGTTGTACGACAGCGTCGTGCGGCCGAGGGCGCGGTCGTACACGGCGAACGCGGCCGTGACGTCCGAGGGCACGACGGACTGCGGCGTCGGGTCCGCCGAGGCGGCGGGTGCGGCGGTGAGGGTGGCCAAGGCCGTGATCACCGTGAGGGTCAGGGTGCGGAGTTTGATCATGCGTCGGACGCTAGCGAGGGGGTCTGACATTTTGGTCACACCGGGGAAGGCGGAGGTGGTCGCCGGCGTTGCCGTGGACATGGACGTTGTGGTCATCGGTGCAGGTCAGGCTGGTCTTTCGGCCGCCTATTTCCTCGATCGGGTGAACCTTGACCACGTCGTGCTGGACGCCGACGACGGGCCCGGCGGAGCGTGGCGGCACCGCTGGCCGACGTTGCGCATGGCGACCGTCCACGGCATCCACGACCTGCCCGGAATGCCCTTCGACCCGCCGGACCCGACCGCGCCCGCCAACGAGGTGCTGCCCGCCTACTTCGCCGAGTTCGAGCGCCGCAACGGCATCCACGTCCGCCGCCCGGTGCACGTCCACGCCGTCCGCGACGACGACGGCCTGCTGAAGGTGGAGACCGACCAAGGTGTCTGGCGCACCCAGGCCCTGGTCAACGCCACCGGCACGTGGACCCGCCCGTTCTGGCCCCGCTACCCCGGCCAGGAGCTGTTCAAGGGCAGGCAACTGCACTCCTCGCAGTACCGGGGCCCGGAGGAGTTCGCGGGTCAGCACGTGATCGTCGTCGGCGGCGGAACGTCGGCCGTGCAGCAACTGCTGGAGATCGCCCGATACGCCACCACGACCTGGGTCACCCGCCGCGAGCCGGAGTTCCGCGACGAGCCGTTCACCCCCGAGGTGGGCCGCGCGGTCGTGGCGCTGGTCGAGGAACGGGTCAAGGCGGGCCTGCCGCCGAAGAGCGTCGTCGGCGTCACCGGCCTGAGCCTCACCCCGGCGGTCCGCGCCGCCCTCGCCGACGGGACGCTCGACCGGCGGCCGATGTTCGACCGGATCACCGAGGACGGCGTGGTCTGGCCGGACGGCCGCACCGAGCGCGCCGACGCCATCCTGTGGGCGACCGGCTTCCGCGCCGCCGTCGACCACCTGGCCCCGCTCGGCCTGCGCGAACCCGGCGGCGGCATCCGGCTCGACGGCACCAGGGTCGTCGCCGACCCGCGCGTGCACCTCGTCGGCTACGGCCCGTCGGCCAGCACGGTCGGCGCGACCCGGGCCGGCCGGGCCGCCGCGAAGGAGCTCCGGGACCTCGTCACGCGGGTGCCGGCCGCCTGAACACCTTGGACCGCCACAACTTCCGCGCCACCCCGAGCTTGTAGCGCAGCACGTCCCACCGCCCGACGTCCCGCCGCGCCAGGAACTCCCGCGCGGCGGCGGCCTCGAAGAACCACGGGAACAGCGAGGACGGGTCGTTGAACCCCTCCCACAGCTGTTCCCCGATCACCGGGTCGTGCGCCGCCGCCAGCAGCACGTCCTGCTGGAACCCGTCGAACGGAGCCAGCAGCCCGTTGGAGAAACCGTTGGTGTACCGGCCGATCTCCCAGAACTCGTCGAACCGCTTGCGCAGCCACGGCGCGGTCCCGTCGTACTCGTCCAGCCGGGACGCGAAGAACCGCGCCATCCGGGTCGCGTTGTTCGCGCCCTGACCGGCCAGCGGGTCGTTGAGCACCACCGCGTCGCCGAGCCCGAGCACGTGCCGCCCGGACGGCAGCACGGCCACCGGCTTCCGCACGACCGGCACCACGGAACCCTTGATCCACGTGGTCTCACTGGTCGGCCGTGCGGGGCGCAGGAACGCCGACTGCCCCGGCAGCATCTCGTCCACGATGTCACGCAACACGTCGAGCCCCTCGGATGCCGACGTGACCGACGAGAACCGGTCCGCCCGACCGCCGGGCATGGCCTCCACCACGATGCTGCGCGACTCGCCGACGTCCTTGTCCCAGAACGGAACCCAGAACATCTCCACCGTGCCGGGCACGAAGGTGAACACGATGTCCCGGTGCTGAGGGTGGGCGTCCAGGTCGTACCCGTGGATGTTGATCATGAACAGCTCGCGCTGCGCCGACGTGTGCACCGACCGCACCGGATCACGCGCGAACAGCCCGGAGAAAGCCCTGTGCCCCACCGTGACCACGACCAGGTCGTGGGTCGCGGCCAGCGAGTCCAGGTCCCCGACCGTCACCGAACCGGTCACCACGTGGGCGCCGCGCGCGGCCAGTTCCCGCAGCCCGTGGGCGAACTTGAGCCGTTGGTCCACGGCCAGCGCGGGTTTGCGCAACGGCGCGTCGATGGTGAACGCCACCAGCCGGTCGTCGGTGTAGAGGTCGAGCCGGATCCGTCGGCCGCGCGGGGCGTCCGGGAAGAAGTCCAGGCCGAGCGACGCCTCGTAGTCGTTCTGGTCGCCGAACAGGCACGCCGTGGGCCGACCGCCCGAGTCCAGGTACTGGTCGGCGGTGAGGTCCGAGCACAGCGTGACCCGCCAACCCGCCCGCAGCAGAGCGGCGGACAGCACGATTCCCGCCTGCCCCGCACCCACGACCGCGACCGAACGCACCCGTTCGATCCTGGTGTGACCGGACGTTCCGTGCCAATCCGACGATCGGGTCGACTAGCCTCGACATCGTGCTCAAGGCGTTGCGAGTGGCGGCCGGCTTGCTGCTCGGCTCCCTCTCGTGGCCGGTGGGCCTGCTGGTCGTGGTGTTCGCCCGGCCGGCCGCGCCGTGGTTCGCCGGGCTGGAACGCCGCCGGATCGCCCGCTTCCTGGACATCGACAGCGCGGAACCGACCCGTCCGCAGGCGGTCCGCTACCTCGCGGCACGTGCCCCGATCGGCCTGGTCTGCGGCGTCGTGCTGGCACTGCTGGCCTACGGACTGTTGGTGGGCGGCATCGCCGTGCAGCGGATGGTCGTCCGGGGCCTGGACGGCGTCGACTGGGGCGACGACGTGGTCGCCGTGCTGTGGACGGCGCTCATCGGTGCCGTCCTGCTCTACCTGGAGGTGCTGGGTATCCGCAGCCTACCGGCGCTGGAGGCCCGGGTGGCGCGGAAGTACCTCGGTCCGAGCGAGGCTGAGTTGCTGCGCAAGCGGATCGACGAACTGGCGGAGAGCCGGGCGGGCATCGTGGCCGCGGTGGACGCCGAACGCCGCCGCATCGAACGTGATCTGCACGACGGCGTGCAGCAGCGCCTGGTCGCGCTGGGGATGCTGCTGGGCCGTGCCCGGCGGCACCCGGAGCACGTGGACGACCTGCTGCGCCAGGCGCACGAGGAGTCCAGGCACGTGCTGGAGGACCTGCGCGAGGTGGCGTGGCGGGTGTACCCGGCGGCGTTGGACTCGCTCGGTCTGGCCGATGCGCTGGAGGCCGTCGCGGACCGGTCCTCGATCCCGGTGACGATCCACTGTGGACGGTTGGCCGTGCCCGCGCCGGTGGAGACGGCGCTGTACTTCGTGGTTTCCGAGGCGGTGACGAACGCGGTGAAGCACTCCGGTGCGACCATGATCGGCGTGGACATCACCGAGGAGGAGGGTGTGGTCCGGGTGCGCGTGGCGGACGACGGCGTCGGGGGAGCGGACCCGGCGGGCGGTGGCCTGGCCGGGCTGTCCCGGCGGGTGCTGGCGCTGGACGGGGCGTTCCGGGTGGACAGCCCGGCGGGCGGCCCCACGGTGCTGGTCGCGGAGGTCCCGTGCGGGTGATCCTGGCCGAGGACTCGACCCTGCTGCGGGAAGGGCTCGCGCGGCTGCTGGCCGAGGAGGGGCACGAGGTGGTGGCGTCCGTCGGTGACGGGGAGGCGCTGCTCAAGGTGGTCGCCGCGCACCTGCCGGACGTGGTGGTGACCGACGTGCGGATGCCCCCGACGAATACCGACGAGGGCCTGAAGGCCGCGTTGGAGATCCGCCGGAGGCATCCGGGTATCGGTGTCCTGGTGTTGTCGCAGTACGTCGAGCAGCGCTATGCGGTGGACCTGCTGACCGGGCGCGCCGAGGGCGTCGGCTACCTGCTCAAGGACCGCGTGGTGCAGGTGGAGGAGTTCCTGGACGCGCTGCGCCGGGTGGGCGAGGGCGGTGCGGCGTTCGACCCGGAGGTGGTGCGCCGGCTGCTCGCCCGGTCACGGCACCCGTTGGAGGTGCTGACCGCGCGGGAGCGGGAAGTGTTGGCGCACATGGCCGAGGGCCACACCAACAACGCGATCGCGGCGAAGCTGCACGTGTCGCGCAGCGCCGTGGAGAAGCACGTGAACTCGATCTTCGACAAGCTTCGGCTGTCCGATGTGGACGGTTACAGTCGGCGGGTGCTGGCGATCCTGCGCTACCTGCGGTCCTGAGCCTTGTGGCGGGACGAGCGGACCAGCCGGGACACCACGAACAGGACGATCGCCGGCACCACGAGCACCGCCACGGCTTTCGACGCGAAGTCCAGGTACTTCTCGACGATGTGCCAGTTCTCGCCCAGCAGGTAGCCCGCCATGATCAGCGCGGTGTTCCAGATCGCCGACCCGGCGGCGGTGAGCGCCAGGAAGCCGGGCATCGGCATCCGTTCCACGCCCGCCGGCACCGAGATGAGGCTGCGGAAGATCGGGACCATCCGGCCGAAGAACACGGTCGCCTTGCCGTGCCTGAGGAACCACGCCTCGGTCTGGTCGACGTCGGACACCTTCACCAGCGGCATCTTCGCGGCGATCCTGCGCACCCGGTCCCGGCCGAGCAGCGCGCCCACGTAGTACAGCACGACCGCGCCCGCCACCGATCCCGCCGTGGTCCACAGGATCGCGGCCACGAGGCTCATCCCGCCCCGGCTCGCGGTGAACCCGGCCAGCGGCAGGAACACCTCGCTGGGCAGGGGCGGGAACAGGTTCTCCAGCGCGATCGCCAGTCCGGCGCCCGGTGCGCCGAACGTTTCCATCAGGTCGATGACCCAGGTGACATCCATGATCGGAACGCTACGAACGCGCCGGGGTCACCGGCCATGGTGCGGACCGCACAACGGGGGGTGGAAAACCTCAGTGCGCGGCGTGCGCGGCCAGCCCCCTGGCGTACCGGGTGATCACGAGCTGGAGGAGTCGCCGGTAGAACCAGCCGGTGCCGCGCACCTTGGGCTCGAACGACGAGTGCCAGCGGATCCGCGTGCCCGCGCCGTCCGGGGTCAGGTCGATCGACGCCCGGTAGTCGCGGATGGCCAGGCCGGACAGCAGCACGTAGCCGACCCGGCGGTTGGGGGTGAGTTCGACCACCTCCTCCCTGGTCGGGGTCTTCCGGCCGGGGTTGTGGAACACCCGGACCTCGCCGACGCCGTGCGCGTCGCCCGCCCGTTCCCGTTCGTAGCGCAGCACCGGGGACCAGTCCGGCCAGGTCGAGCTGTCCGCCGCGAGCCGGTACACCCGAGCCGGGTCGGCGGCGCTGCGGACCGTGACGTCCACTCTCTGTACCATGCGGTACATGTACCATCCGGTACATGGTCGGACAAGAGGCCGGTGCCCGGCTGCTGGAACGGATCGTGGACCACTTGGCGGCGCGCGGCATCGGTGATCTGAGCCTGCGGCAGCTGGCGGCGGCCGTCGGCACCAGCCACCGGATGCTGATCTACCACTTCGGGTCCAAGGAGGGCCTGCTCGTGGCGGTCGTGCGGGCGGTGGAGGCGAACCAGCGGGCGCTGCTGGCGTCGTTGCGCGCGGGGGACGTCGCCGAGCTGGGCCAGGCGTTCTGGCGGGCGTTGACCGATCCCGCGCTGCGTGCCCACGAACGGCTGTTCTTCGAGCTCTACGGCCAGGCCGCGCAGGGCCGTCCGGGCACGACCGCGCTGCTCGACGGCATCGTGGACTCGTGGGTGGAGCCGGTCGCCGAACTGGAACGCGCGCGCGGCCACTCGCCCGAGGAGGCCCGTACCCGGGCCCGGCTGGGGCTCGCCGTGGCCAGGGGGCTGCTGCTGGACCTCGTGGCGACCGACGACGAGGAGGGCGTGACGGCCGCCATGGACCTCTTCCTGAAAATGATGGCCGACTAGGATCGGCGGGGTGAAGCGGATCCCGGTGATCGTCGTGGCGGGGTTCCTCGGCTCCGGCAAGACGACCCTGCTCAACCACCTGCTCACCACCGCGCGCGGAACCCGGATCGGTGTGGTGGTCAACGACTTCGGCGCGATCGGCATCGATGCGATGAGCGTTGCCGGGCAAGTCGACTCGACGGTGTCGTTGAGCAACGGGTGCCTGTGCTGCGCGGTCGACGTGGACGGGTTGGACGAGCTGCTGGGCCGGCTGGTGTCGCTGGTCGACGTGATCGTGATCGAGGCCAGTGGCCTGGCCGAGCCGGAGGCGATGGCGAGGCTGGTGCTGGGCAGCGGGAACCCGCGTGTGGCGTACGGCGGTCTGGTGCTGCTGGTCGACGCGGCCGAGTTCCCGAACGACCTGGACCGGCACCTGCGGGTGGCGGATCTGGTGGTGCTCAACAAGGTCGACCGGGTGGACGATCCTGGGCCGTTGGTCGACGTGATCGACCATTTGGAGCCGGGGGTGCCGGTTGTGGTGGCCGATCACGGGCGGATCGACCCGGCGTTGCTGTTCGATCCCCGGGAACGGTCGAGGTACGGGCAGTTGTCGTTCGAGGACTTGGTGGAGGAGGAGCACGTCCACGTCCACTACGATGCTGTGGAGTTCACCGGTGAGGCTATGAACCCGTTGCGGCTCATGGCTTTCCTGGCCGAACGGCCGCCGGGGCTGTACCGGGTCAAGGGTTTCGTGCACTTCGGCGTGCCCGGTCACCGGCAGCGGTTCGTCCTGCACACGGTCGGCGCGTTCCTGCGGTTCGAGCGCTTGCCGTGGGGCGACGAGCCGCGCCGGACCCAGCTGGTACTGATCGGCACCGGGCTGGACGCGGACGCGGTCGGCAAGGCGTTGGCGGACTGCGTGGAGCCCGATCCGGCGTCGGTGGACCCGCAGTCGATGCTGGAAGTGCTGCGCTACCTCTGAGCTCGGGTGCTCACGGACGAGCCGGCGGAACGCCGGGCACTGGGTGTGGAGTGGGGCCGGAGAGACTCGAACTCTCACTGGCACGGACCTAAACCGTGTGCCTCTGCCAATTGGGCTACGGCCCCGTGCCGGCAAGCCTATCGGCAATGGTGCCAGGTCCTGCTGGCCGCTCCCCGTGATCGACAAAAACGCTGTTACGACCCCTTCTCGACGGTCCGGTCAACGGCGGCGGCCCGGCTCAACTACGGTTACCGGCAGACCGCTGCTAGGAGGAGATGTGGCTCGCGACCCCGACACCATCCAGCGCGAGATCGAGCAGGCTCGTGACGCGCTGGCCGCGACCTTGGACGAGCTGGGCACGAGGGCCAACCCCCAGCGCTTCGTCGAGGCGGGCAAGGACAGCGTGCGCGCGAAGCTCGACGAACCCAAGGTCCGGTACACGCTGATCGCGGTGGCCGTGGTCGTCGGGTTCGCCTTGCTGCGCAAGCTGTTCCGCTGACGGTCGCTACTGCCCCTCGGCCACGAGGGGTAGTAGCACCTGCTCGACCACGCGGTCCACGAACGGCAGGTCCAGCGGGTCCCCGGTGAGCATCAGCCGGTAGATCAACGCCGCACCCGCCAGTTCCACCGCCATGCCGCGCGGCGCGTCCGCACGCAGTTCGCCCCGCCCGTCGGCCCGGTCCAGGATCCGGCGCAGCACGTCCCGCTGCGCGATCAGGAACGTCTCCCGGAACGCCGTGGCCAGCTCCGGCTCGTGCGGCAGCTCGCCCACCAGCGCCTGCGCCGCCTTGCCGATCGGACCCGACAGGAACGCCGCGAACGACGCCAGGAACTCCCGCAGGTCACCCCCGAGCGACCCGGTGTCCGGCTCGGCCAGGTTCTCCGCCGCCAGGTGTGTGCAGGTGTCGATCACCAGGTCGAGTTTCGACTCCCACCGCCGGTAGATGGTGGCCTTGCCCGCACGGGCGCGCGCGGCGACGGCGTCCATGGTCAGCGCGCGATAGCCGACCTCCGCCATCACTTCCAGCGCGGCCTGGCGCAGTGCGTCGTCGCGGCTCGCGTCTCTCGGTCTGCCCCGTTGCGGGGTCCGTGCGGCCCCGCTGTAAACCGGTGTGGCCATGTCTGCGCTCCCGTTCGCCTTTGGCCGGACATCCTAGGCGGGAGCGACCGGTCTCAGGTCTCGATTGCCTGGTCATGAGGGGTGCTCGCGTCGGGTTCCCGGGTGTCGGGCACGGTCAGACCGTGCCTCGTGTGCAGGTACACCACGGAGAACGCGAAGGCGTCGCCGTCGAGCATGTGCACCACGGTCCGGCCCTGCCCGTCCGCGAGTTGGTCCACCAGGAGCTCGGCCTGGACACGGGCCGCGATGAGCCCCGGCGCGACGGCGTCGAGCGACCGGTCGGCGGTGCGCACCGTCACCGCCCAGTCGTCGCCGTCGCGCCGGTAGTTCGCGGTGAAGGGGAGTGTGGGCATGGCGTGACCTCCGTCCTCCACCTATCTGACCCGTATTCCGGCGTGATCATGACCCCAGTCCCTCGATTGGGTGAGGTCGGAGAACGCCGGTGCTACGGCCACCTTGTGGTGTCGAACTCCGCGCGCAGCCGGTCGAGTTCGTCGGCGGACGGCTCGTGTCCGGCCGCGACCATGCGGGACACCTCGCGGAAGTAGTCCTCGTACCCGGCGGGCGTGAAGATCATCAGGCACCTGGCCGGCCCGGCGGTGTCGTTGCGGAACCCGTGCGGGGTACCCCGCGGCACGGCCAGGGACCCGCCCGCGCCCAGCACCTCGTCGTGCGTGGCGGTGGCGAAGGTGAGCTCGCCGTCCAGCACCACGAAGTCCTCCTCGTGCCCGTGGTGGACGTGCGGCGCGGCACCCAGCGCCCCCGGATCCAGCCGCAGCTCCACGACGGCCAGCCGCCCGCCCGTGTCGCTCCCGGCGAGCCTGATCTCGTAACTTCCCCCGACGGCCGGCAACCGCTCCACGTCGCCGGCCCGGCGAACCCCCAGTGTCATGCCGCAACGGTAGTGATCGGATCGGGCTGCGCGGCGATGGACGAGCGCACCGAGCTCAGCCCGTGAGCCGGCTCCCCACGCCCCGCCACACGACGTCCATGATGTAGGCGGTCGCCTGCTCCGGGCCCACCTCCGGCCGGCGTTCGCACCACAGCGCCAGCCGTTCCGACGACCCCACCACGATCTCGGCGAACGCCTCCGCCTCGATCTCGCCCACCTCGGCGTCGAACCCGGCGACGACGGCCGCGATCAGGTCGGTCTGCTGCCGCCGGATGCCCTCCATCTCCTCCACCGCCGACGGCACCGTCACGGCCGCCTCCTGCCGCAACAGCGACCACGCCTGCTTGTGCTCGGCGATGAACTCGAAGAACGCCACCAGACCCCGGCGGAGGGTGTCCTCCGGGCCGTCCGCGCCCGTGATGGCGAGCTGCGTGCGTTCCAGCAGCTCGGTCCGCGCGCGGTGGATGCAGCCGATGAGCAGGCCCTCCTTGGAGCCGTAGTACTCGTAGAGCATCGGCTTGGACACGCCCACGCGTTCGGCGATCTCGTCCATCGACGCCGTCAGGTAGCCGCGTTCGGCGAACACCTGCTCGGCGACGTCGAGCATCTGCGCCTTGCGCTGTGCCTTGGGCATCCGCTTGCGGCGCGGCTCCGTGGTGGTCACGGAGTCGAGACTACCGGAGGTAACTTACTTCGAGTAACCTACTGGAGGGTAAAGCAGTCGGACTTGGAGGAACGGGATGCACCGAGAGGTCAAGGTCCTGGTCGTCGGCACGGGGTTTTCCGGCCTGGGCATGGCGATCGAGCTGAAGCGCACCGGTGAGCGCGACTTCGTCGTGCTGGAGAAGGCGGGCGACCTGGGCGGCACCTGGCGGGACAACTCCTACCCCGGCTGCGCCTGCGACGTGCCGTCCCACATGTACTCGTACTCGTTCGAGCTGAACCCGAGGTGGACGCGGATGTTCGCGCGCCAGCCGGAGATCTGGGACTACCTCAAGCGGGTCGCCGACAAGTACCGGCTGCGCGAGCACATCCGCTTCGACACCAAGGTCTCCGGCGCGCGCTGGGACGAGGACGCCAAGGTCTGGCACGTCTCGACCGAGAACGGCGACACCTACACCGCCAAGGCCGTCGTCGCGGGCGTCGGGGCGCTGCACATCCCGAACGTCCCGAAGCTGCCCGGCATCGAGAAGTTCAAGGGCCGGACCTTCCACTCCGCCGAGTGGGACCACGACTACGACCTCAAGGGCAAGAGGATCGCCGTCGTCGGCACCGGCGCGTCGGCGATCCAGTTCGTGCCCCGGATCGCCGACGACGTCGAGAAGCTGACGCTCTTCCAGCGCACGCCGCCGTGGATCATGCCCAAGGTCGACCGGTCCATCAACAGCTGGGAGCAGAAGCTGTTCCGCGCGCTGCCGATCACCCAGCGCCTGTACCGGAATCTCGTGTACTGGACCCGGGAGTCCAGCGCGCTCGGCTTCGCGGTCAACCCGAAGATCATGGAGCTGGCGCAGAACATCGCCAAGCGCCACATGCGTTCCCAGGTCCCGGACCGCGAGCTGCGTGCCAAGCTCCAGCCCGACTACACCATGGGCTGCAAGCGGGTCCTCATCTCCAACGACTACTACCCGGCCCTGTCGAAGTCCACTGTGGACCTGAACACCGACGGCATCGCCGAGGTGAAGGCGCACGGCATCGTCGACAAGGCGGGGGTCGAGCACGAGGTCGACGCCATCATCTACGGCACCGGCTTCCACGTGGTCGACAGCTTCGACTACCTCGACATCCAGGGCAAGGACGGCCGCGACCTGTCCGAGTACTGGCGCGAGCAGGGCATCGAAACCTATTACGGCATCACGGTTTCCGGGTTCCCGAACCTGTTCTTCCTGCTCGGCCCGAACACCGGCCTGGGGCACAATTCGGTGGTGTTCATGATCGAGTCGCAGATCCGGTACGTCCGCCAGTGCCTGGACCTGCTGGACCGCCACCACGCCGACGAGCTGGACGTGCGGCCGGACGTGCAGGCCCGGTTCAACCGGCAGCTCCAGCGCAAGCTCACCAAGGGCGTGTGGACCGAGGGCGGCTGCAAGAGCTGGTACCTGGACGCGCAGGGCGTCAACCGGACCGTCTGGCCCGGCTTCACCTGGCGCTACTGGATGCGGACCAAGACCGTGCGGCCGGAGGACTACACCCTCACCCGGGCCCGCCGGGACCGCGTGTCGGCCTGACGCCGGAAGTGGGGGGCCCCGCCCCGGGGCCCCCCAACCCCCCCCCGCGCAGAACCCCGCGGGCCGGGGGCGCGCCGCCCGCCCCCGCGGGAGGGCGGGCC
>CBHFOL010000135.1:0-19389 GCA_965995405.1 uncultured Saccharothrix sp. | reverse complement strand
TCCGGTGCCGGGGCGAGCATCCGCACGACCGCCGGATCGCGCAACGGATGGCCCCGGGGCACCTCGTCCGACACCGCCCGGCTCGACACGACGACCCGCGTCCCGGCGGGCAACACGGCCGGCAGGTGCGCCGCGATGTCGTGGACCTCCACCCCGTCCACCACCAGCACCAGCCGTTCGCCCAGCGCACGACACGCCTCGGCCGCCTCGACCAGCAGCCCCGACAACGACGCATCCGGGGTCACCTTCCGGCCCAGCAGCCCGGACAGCTGTGCCACGACGTCGTGGACGAACACCGGGCAGTTCCGGCGCGAGGTGGCGAAGAACGACACCACGCGCACGCCGGCGGGCGGGTGCAGGGCGAACCATGACATCAGCGCCGACTTGCCGAACCACGCACCGCCCTGCCACCAGGTGTAGCCACCCGGCGCGGTGCAGAACCGCGCCAACTCGGCGAGTTCGGCGTCCCGCCCGACCAGTTCACGGGGCGCGATCCGGCGAACCCGGGCCAGGTGGCTCCGGAACGGAGCGCCGGTCGACGGGGCTGCCGGTCCGGCGATCATTCGGGCCGGCACGATGGCCGGTGCAGGTTCGGGTCGGCGTCCCACCCGGCGCATCATGCGCTTTTCCCGCTGTGTTCGGGGAAACTTTCGCGGAATTTGCCCGGCTGATCCGCACTATTGCTCTTGCCCGCCGTTTTCGGGTCGGCTATTCCGAGTACCGCTCGCCGGCCCGACGGTTCCGGTCGGGTGCCTGATCCACAGTGGACCGGGTCGGGCTGTGCGCACAACCACTCAAAGTAGAGCGCCTGACCTGCGTCATCGACTGTAGACGATACCGTCTCACGTTCATCGGTCCGGGTCGACGGAATCGTGTGACGAGCGTTCGGCGAGGTGAACCATGACCATTTTGCAATCAGGTGTCGCGAGTGGGCGGCGTGGCCGTGGACGGATGTCCCGGGTGCTCGGGGTGGCCACTGCGGTGTCCGCGCTACTGCTCGCGCCGACCGCCGCGGCCGGTGCGGTAGAACGTGGTCCCGTGGCCGGTAACACACAGAGCGGATATGTCGGAGTCGGGGACGCCCAGTCGTTCTGGCTGCACCTGAACAGCACGCCCACCACGGACGCGATGCTCGCGGCCGAGGCGAAGCGGCACAAGTACGTCGTGCTGAACGCCTGGGAAGGCGACCTGCTGAAGAAGCTGAAGGCGAGCAACCCGAAGGTCCAGGTGTTCGTCTACAAGGACCTCTCCTCGACCCGCAGCTACGCCTGTCGCAGCGGCGTGGACGACAAGTACCTGCCCGCCGGCGTCGGCTACTGCGCGGCGAACCGGGACCACCCCGAGTGGTTCCTCCTCGGCCCGGACGGCAAGCGCCTGGAGTACGGCGGCTACCCCGGACACTGGCAGATGGACATCGGCAACACCGCCTACCAGGACGCGTGGGCCGCGAACGTGATCACCCAGAGCACGGCGACCGGGTTCGACGGCGTGTTCATGGACAACGCCCTGTTCCCGTGCGACGCCTACCACTCCGGTGTCTGCCCGAAGAAGTACCCGAACGACAAGGAATTCCAGACCGCGTACAAGTCGATGCTGGCCAACATGAAGGGCCGGTTCGCCGACGCGAAGCTGAAGACCGTCGCCAACCTGTCCAACGCGCGCCTCCACGCGGGCGTGTGGGACGCCTACACCGAGCACCTGGACGGCGGCTTCGACGAGTGGTGGCTGGTGTTCGACAACACCAACCTGCTGCCCGAGTACGACCAGGGCTGGAGCAGGCAGGTCGCCGAGATCACCTCGAACGAGGCACGCGGCAAGATGACCTGGGTGCAGCCGCACTTCGGCCCCGGCCAGGAACAGCCGCTGCGGTACGCGATGGCCAGTTACTACCTCGGTGTCGGAGACAAGGCCGCCATCGCCGAGATGGAGCAGACCGACGGATACGGCGACCCGACCGCGCACAGCGCCATGTACGACTGGAACCTGGGCACGGCCGCCGCGCCGTACTACAAGGTGGGCACCAACGTGTTCCGGCGCGACTTCACCTGCGGCACCGTGATCGTCAACGCCAACCCCACCAAGACCAGCCCGGTGAAGGTGCGGCTCGGTGCGATCTACGTGAACGAGAAGGGCTCGAAGGTGTCCACGGTGTCACTGCCCGGCACGTCGGGGACCATCCTGCGCAAGTCCTGCTGACCGCGGTGGGCCGGTGGTGTCGACGTTGATCCACATGGGATCCGACATCACCGGCCGTCGTGTTCCGTGGAGTGGCTGCCGACGGTGGATCGACCTACCGTGAGCAATAGGGGATCCACTGGGGATCACCGATTCGGGTGAGTGTCCGGGTAGGACACCCGGCCGGATCGGTGGAGGGGGAGCGACATGGGGCAGCTGGGGGCACCGTTATCGCACACGGCACCGTGGGAGGCCTTTCTCCCGCTCGGCCACGGTCCGACGTCCTGCGCGGACGAACGGGCACTGCGCCTGCTGATCGCCGGTCGGGACTGGGCGGCGGCCGTGCGGTGCGCGGAGGAGGCGCTGGCCGACGACACGTGCCGGCATCGCGAGGAGTGCGTCGGACGCGCTCTCGCCACCCTGGTCTACAGCGGCAGACTGGTGGCCGCCGACGAGCACGGCCTGCCGCCGTTGCCGGCGGCACGGGTGGCCCGGCTGTGCGGTGACGCGGGCCGGGCGCACGAGCTGCTGGCCGGGCTGATCGGGTCCGACGCCGGGCGGGCGACGCGGCTGGTGGCCGTCGCCTGGGCGGTCGAACTGCTCGCCGAACGCGGCGACCCGGCCGGCGCGCGGGCCATGATGGCGCGGCATGACCTGGACCGGGTACTCGCGTGCCGTCCCGGGCTGCCCGCCGAGCACGGTGCGCGGGCCATGGGAGCGCGGCGCGACCTGGATCGGGCTGCCGGGTGCCGTCCCGTGCTGCTCGCGGCGCGGGGTGCGGTGGCCATGGCGGAAAGCCGATTCCCGGATGCGCTGGCCGACTACCTGGCGTGCGGGCGGGAGCTGATCGCACGCGGGGTGCGGAACCCGGCGGTGCTGCCGTGGCGCAGCGAGGCCGCGCTCGCCGCGTGCCACGCCGGCCGGCCCGGCCTGGCGGCGGCGCTGGCGTGGCAGGAGTACGCGGCGGCGGTGGCGTGGGGTGAGCCGCGGACGGTCGGCCGGGCGCTGTCGGCGGTGGCCATCGTCGCCGGCGACGGGGACGTCGGACTGCTCGCCGAGGCCGGGGAGCTGCTGGAGCTGGCGCAGGCGTGGCCCGAACTCGGCACGGTCTGCCACGAGCTCGGTGTCCGGCTCGCCGCACGCGGCGACGTCGTGGCCGCGCGGGAACGGCTGGACCGGGCCGCGATCCTGGCCCGGCGGACGGGTGACCCGGAACGCGCGGCCCGCGCGGTACCGGCGCTGGCCGGCCTCGCACCGCCGCCCCGTCCGGCGCTCACCCGGCAGCAGACGCGGATCGCCCGGCTCGTCCTCGCCGGGTACTCGAACAAGGAGATCGCGGCGAAACTGTTCCTGGCGCTGCGCACCGTCGAGTTCCACCTTTCCGGGACCTACGACCGGCTCGGGATTTCCGGCCGCGACGAGCTGCGCACCGCACTCGCCTGAAACGCCGGCCGCCAACCAATAGCGTCACCCGGAGGTGTGGTGGTCGATGCGTTGCCGGCACCGATCACCCGCGCGTTTGCCGTGGTCCGCGCCACGACCACGGCCGCGCCGCAGTTTTCGGGTCACCCGTAGGTTCCCGGTCCGAGGCTTGTCCCGGCCGAAGTGATCGTGTCAGCATCGATCACGAAACAAAGGAGCGGGCCGCACTCGGAACGAATTCCGATTTCCCGGTCGCTCTTTCCGGAATTCGGGCGTCAGATGGGGGTCTGCCGTGCGGACAGCGCCTTTCTCCACAAGTCGTCGGCCACTCGACGTGGTTGTCGTCGGAGCGGGTCCGACCGGGCTGATGCTGGCCGGTGAGTTGCGCCTGGCGGGCGTGGACGTCGTGGTGCTCGACCGACTGCCGCAACGGACCGGCGAGTCCCGTGGCATCGGGTTCACCGCCCGCACGATGGAGGTGTTCGACCAGCGCGGCCTGTTACCCCGGTTCGGGGAGATCCGGACCGGCACGGTCGGGCACTTCGGCGGCATCCCGCTGAACCTCGGCGCGCCGTCCGCCCAAGCCGTGCCGCAGTCGACCACCGAGGCGGTGCTGGAGGGCTGGGCACGCGACCTGGGCGCGGACATCAGGCGCGGCACCGAGTTCGTCGGCTGCACGCAGGACGCGGACGGCGTCACGGTGTCCCTACAAGACGCCGATCCACTGCGTGCCCGCTACCTGGTCGGCTGCGACGGTGGCCGCAGCACGGTGCGCAGGATCGCCGGGTTCGACTTCCCCGGCACGGACGCCACCACCGAACTGCTCCTGGCCGACGTCCGAGGCGTCGACATCGAGCCCCGCGGCACCGGCGAGCGAGTGCCCGGCGGCCTGGTCATGGCCACCGGACTGCCCGACGGCACGCACCGGATCATCGTCGGCGAACGCGGCACACTACCGCGCCGCCGGACCGGCCCGCCGGAGTTCGCCGAGGTCGCCGAGGTCTGGAAACGGCTCACCGACACGGACATCGCGCACGCCGAACCGGTGTGGGTGAGCGCGTTCGGGGACGCCGCCCGCCTGGTCACCGAATACCGGCGCGGCCGAGTGCTGCTCGCGGGCGACGCGGCCCACGTGCACCTCCCGGCGGGCGGCCAGGGCATGAACACCGGGATCCAGGACGCCGTGAACCTGGGCTGGAAGCTCGCCGCCGTCCTGCGCGGCACCGTGCCACCGTCCCTTGTGGACACCTACCACGAGGAGCGGCACGCGGTCGGCGAGGCGTTGCTGGCCAACACCCGCGCGCAGAGCCTGTTCCTGCTCGGCGGCCCGGAGGTCGCGCCCGCCCGCGAGGTGCTGGCCGAACTGCTCCGCTACCCCGAGGTGGAACGCCACCTCGCCGCGCGGGTGAGTGGACTGGACATCCGCTACGACGTCGGCGGCGGCACGAACCCGTTGCCGGGCCTGCGAATGCCGCACCTGGAACTGACTCGCGGCAGCCGCCGCACCAGCAGCACCGCACTGCTCCGCGCCGGCCGTGGCGTGCTGCTCGATCTGGAGGACAACGCGGTCCTGCGCCGCCGGGCGCGACCGTGGAGCGACCGGATCGACGTCGTCACCGCCACCGCGCGCACTGCCCTGGGCGCGGTGCTGATCAGGCCGGACGGCCACGTCGCGTGGGCCGCGCCCGGCAGCCACCACGACCTGCCGGCGGCGCTCACCCGCTGGTTCGGACCCTGAGGGAGCACCCATGCACAGCACCCTGATCGTGGCCCGGATGCGGCCCGAGTCGGCGGCCGACGTCGCCGCCCTGTTCCACGAGTTCGACCGGTCGGCCATGCCGCACCGGATGGGCACCCGCCGCCGGCAGCTGTTCGGCTACCACGGCCTGTACTTCCACCTCCAGGACTTCGCCGCCGACAACGGGGCCGCGCAGGTCGAATGGGCCCGCGCCGATCCCCGGTTCGTCCGGATCAGCACGGACCTCAAGCCGTTCGTCCAGCCGTACGACCCCGACACGTGGCGGACGCCCGCCGACGCGATGGCGACCCGCTTCTACCACTGGAGCACACCGTGACCCGACGCGTGGTGATCACCGGGGTGGGCGTGACCGCGCCCGGCACCCCCGGCGTGCGGAGCTTCTGGGACCTGCTGACCGCCGGCCGCACCGCGACCCGCCGCATCTCGACCTTCGACCCGTCGCCGTTCCGCTCGCAGGTGGCGGCCGAGGTCGAGTTCGACCCCGAGCGGCACCGCCTGAGCCCGCAGGAGGTCCGCCGGATGGACCGGGCCGCCCAGTTCGCCGTGGTCACCGCGCGGGAGGCGGTCGACGACAGCGGCCTGGCGTTGGCGGAACTGGACCCGGGCCGGATCGGCGTCACGATCGGCACCGCGGTCGGCGCGACCACGAGCCTGGACCGGGAGTACCGGGCGGTCAGCGACGGTGGCCGGCTCGACCTGGTGGACCACGACTACGCCGTGCCGCACCTCCACCGGCACCTGGTGCCCAGTTCGTTCGCGACGGAGGTCGCGTGGGCGGTGGGTGCGGAGGGGCCGGGCGCGGTGGTGTCGACCGGCTGCACGTCCGGCCTGGACGCGATCGGCTACGCGGCCGACGTGATCCGGGAGGGCGCGGCGGACGTGGTGGTCGCCGGCGCGACCGACGCCCCGATCTCACCGATCACCATGGCCTGCTTCGACGCCATCAAGGCGACCAGCCCGCGCAACGACGACCCGGAACACGCCTCCCGCCCGTTCGACGCGTCCCGCAACGGGTTCGTCGTGGGTGAGGGCGCGGCGGTGTTCGTCATGGAGGAGCTGGCGAGTGCCCGCCGGCGTGGCGCGCCGGTCTACGCCGAGGTGTCGGGCTATGCGACCCGCTGCAACGCGTTCCACATGACCGGTCTGCGCCCGGACGGCCGGGAGATGGCCGAGGCGATCCGGGTCGCCCTGGACGAAGCCCGGCTGGACCCGGAGGACGTCGACTACGTCAACGCCCACGGTTCGGGCACCCGGCAGAACGACCGGCACGAGACGGCCGCGTTCAAACGCGCCCTGGGGCCGCACGCCCACCGCGTGCCGATCAGCTCCATCAAGTCGATGGTGGGCCACTCGCTGGGCGCGATCGGGTCCATCGAGGTCGCCGCGTCGGTGCTGGCCATGCGGCACGACGTGGTGCCGCCGACGGCGAACCTGCACACCCCGGACCCGGAGTGCGACCTGGACTACGTGCCGCTGGTGGCCCGGGAGTGGCGGACGGACGCGGTGCTGTCGGTGGGCAGCGGGTTCGGCGGGTTCCAGAGCGCGGTCGTGCTGGCCGATCCCGATCGGGGCGCGCGATGACCGAGGTGGTGGTGACCGGGCTCGGCGTCACCGCGCCGACCGGGCTGGGCGTCGAACGGTACTGGGCGAACACCCTGGCCGGGGTCAACGGGCTGGGCCGGATCACCCGGTTCGACCCGTCCCGGTACCCGGCGCGGCTGGCGGGGGAGATCCGGGACTTCGCGGCCGGGGAACTGTTGCCGGGCGGGCTGTTGCCGCAGACCGACCGGATGACCAGGCTGGCGCTGGTGGGCGCGGACCGGGCGTTCGCCGACGCGGGTGTGGTGCCGGCCGAGCTGCCGGAGTACGACGTCGGCGTGGTCACCGCGAGCTGCTCGGGCGGGTTCGAGTTCGGCCAGCACGAGCTGAAGGCGTTGTGGGGCAAGGGACCCCGGCACGTCAGCGCGTACCAGTCGTTCGCCTGGTTCTACGCGGTGAACAGCGGCCAGATCTCGATCCGCAACGGGCTGCGCGGCCCGGGTGGCGTGGTGGTGGCGGACCAGGCCGGTGGGCTGGACGCCGTGGCCCACGCCCGTCGCCAGATCCGCAAGGGCACGTCGGTGGTCCTCGCGGGCGGGGTGGACGCGTCGATCTGCCCGTGGGGGTGGGTGGCGCAGTCGACCGGCGGTCGACTCAGCGAGCAGGACGATCCGGCGCGCGCCTACCTGCCGTTCGACGACCGTGCCGCCGGGCACGTCCCCGGTGAGGGCGGTGCGCTGCTCGTCCTGGAGAACGCCGTGCACGCGAGGGAACGCGGTGCCCGGTGTTACGGCTCGATCGCCGGCCATGCGTCCACTGTGGACCCAGCGCCGGGCCGGGATCGCGCCTCCACGTTGCAGAAGGCGATCGAGCTGGCGCTCGCGGACGCGGGCGTGATGCCCGACGAGATCGACGTGGTGTTCGCCGACGCGGCTGCCCTGCCCGAACTGGACCGGGTGGAGGCGGAGGCGGTCACGAAGGTCTTCGGGCCGCGCGGAGTCCCCGTGACGGCACCGAAAACCGGGACCGGGCGGCTGTACTCGGGTGCCGCACCGCTGGACCTGGCGGCGGCGTTCCTGGCCATGCGGGACGGCGTGATCCCGCCGACGGTCAACACCACGCTGTCCGAACGCTTCGAGCTGGACCTGGTGACCGCCGCGCCCCGCCGTGCGGACCTGACGGCGGCGCTGGTGGTGGCACGGGGCCAAGGCGGCTTCAACTCGGCAATGGTCGTGCTCTCCGCTACGACGAAAGGGTTGTCATGACGGTCGAATTCACCATCCATGATCTGAAACGGATCCTCCGCGAGGGCGCGGGCACCGACCTGGACGGCGACATCGCCGATGCCGACTTCACGGATCTGGGCTGCGAGTCGTTGGCATTACTGGAGACCGGCGGCCGGATCGAACGCGAGTACGGCATCACCCTGGACGAGGACTCGCTGTCCGGTGCCCGCACGCCGACCGCGTTGGTGGAACTCGTCAACCGGCATCTCGTCGGGCGACCGGACTGAGGAGGTCGTGGTGAACGAAGGCAGGGTCGCGCTGGTGACCGGTGGCACCAGCGGCATCGGCCTGGCCACGGCTCGGCTGCTCGGCGAGCAGGGGCATCGGGTCTTCCTGTGCGCTCGCGGCGAAGAGGCGTTGGTCCGCACGGTGAAGGACCTGCGGGACGAAGGTCTGGACGTGGACGGCATTCCCGGCGACGTGCGGGAGAAGGACGATGTCGCCGATGTCGTCCAGTCCGCTGTGGACAGATACGGCACGGTCGACGTGCTGGTGAACAACGCCGGCCGCAGTGGCGGCGGGGTGACCGCCGACATCGCGGACGACCTGTGGCTGGACGTCATCGCGACCAACCTGACCAGCGTCTTCCTGGTCACCCGCGAGGTGCTGAACGCGGGCGGTATGCGGGGGAAGGACCGCGGCCGGATCATCAACATCGCGTCCACGGCGGGCAAGCAGGGTGTCGTGCTGGGTGCGCCCTACTCGGCGTCGAAGCACGGTGTCGTGGGGTTCACCAAGGCGTTGGGCAACGAGCTCGCGCCGACCGGAATCACGGTGAACGCGGTGTGTCCCGGATACGTGGAAACCCCGATGGCACAACGGGTTCGACAGGGCTACGCCGCCGCCTACGAGACGTCGGAGGAGGCGATCCGGGAGCGGTTCACCAAGCGGATTCCGCTCGGCCGGTACAGCACGCCGGTGGAGGTGGCCGGCCTGGTCGGCTACCTCGCCTCGGACGCGGCGGCCTCGATCACCGCGCAGGCGTTGAACGTCTGCGGCGGCCTGGGCAACTTCTGATCCCGAACCCCGTGAGGAGGTCCGCATGAACGACCGTGAGGTCGAGCACGCGATCACCGTGCAGGCCGCGCCCGAGGACGTCTACCGGCTGCTGGCCGACGTCGAGAACTGGCCCCGGCTGTTCCCGCCTTCGGTGTACGTCGACTGTCTGGAGCGCGATGGCAACCACGAACGCATCCGCATCTGGGCCACCGCGAACGGCGAGCCGAAAACCTGGACGTCCTGGCGCGAACTGGACCCGGAGCACCTGCGCATCACGTTCACCCAGGAGGTTCCCGCGCCGCCGGTCGCCGCCATGAGCGGCATGTGGATCATCGAACCGTTGGGGGACACGGCAACCCACCTCCGGTTACAGCACACCTACCGGGCGTTCGACGCCAACGGCCTGAAGTGGGTGGACGAGGCGGTCGACCGCAACAGCAAGGCGGAACTGCCGTCTTTGAAGGCGAATGTCGAACTGGCCACCCAGGAGCTCTCGCTGTCCTTTGTGGATTCGACACGGATAGCCGGGGCGGCCAAGGATGTCTACGACTTCGTCAACGAGGCCGGACGATGGCCGGAACGCCTGCCGCACGTATCGTCGGCGACACTGACCGAAGACACACCCGGCCTCCAGGTGCTGCGCATGGAAACCCTGACCGGAGACGGTTCGGCGCACACCACGGAGTCCGTCCGGGTTTGCTTCCCGCACCACAGGATCGCCTACAAACAGACCACGCTGCCCGCGCTGATGTCCCTGCACACCGGGTGCTGGACGTTCGAGGAGGACGAGCACGGCGTCACCACGGCAAGCTCCCGGCACACCGTGATCATCAACGCAGACAACATCCGGCCCGCCCTCGGGCCGGACGCGGGCGTGCCGGAAGCGAGGCAGTTCGTCCGCGATGCGCTGGGCGGCAACAGCCGCGCCACCCTCGCGCTGGCCAAGGCCCACGCGGAAGCGCGGCGCTAGATGGACGCCGACGTCGTCGTGGTGGGTGCCGGCCCGGTGGGGTTGCTGCTCGCGGGTGACCTGTGTGCGGGCGGCGCACGAGTCACCGTGCTGGAGCGGTTGACCGGGCCCGCCACCGAATCCCGCGCATCGACCCTGCACACCCGCACCATGGACATCCTTGACGACCGGGACATCCTGAACCGGTTGGGAGATCTGCCGTCCGGCGGTCCCGGTCACTTCGGCGGCATCCCGCTCGACCTGACCGCGGCCGACCCCGACCACCGCTTCGCCGGGCAGTGGAAGTGCCCGCAAACCCTGCTGGAACAGGTGCTCGGACAACGTGCGGAAGAGCTCGGCGTGAGCCTGCGGCGCGGCACGACACTGGTCGACCTGGCCCAGGAACGCGACCACGTCGTGGCCGTGACCAGGGACGAACGGCTGACCTCGGCGTACCTGGTCGGCTGTGACGGCGAGGACAGCACCGTGCGCATGTTGGCCGGGTTCGACTTTCCCGGTGAGGACGCCACCTTGGAGGTGCTGCGGGCCGACGTCGACGGACTCGACATCCCCAACCGGCGGTTCGAGCGCCACCCGAACGGACTGGCCACCGCGTTCCGTTGGCCGAACGGCAGCACACGGGTGATGGTGCACGTCTTCGGTTCCACTCCACAACCACGCACGCCGACCTACCCGGAAATCGTTGCGGCGTGGCAAAAAGTCACCGGAAAGGACATCAGCTCGGGCGCACCGACCTGGCTCGACGCGTTCGGCAACAGCTGTCGCCAAGCCGCCGACTACGTCCGAGGCCGGGTGGTGCTCGCGGGCGACGCCGCCCACCGTCAGCCGCCCGTCGGCGGACAGGCCCTCAACCTCGGCCTGCACGACGCCGCCGAACTCGGCACCCGGCTGCTGAACACGTTGGCGGGCCACGACGAACTACCGCGCTACCAGGAGATCCGGCGCGCAGCCGGCGCACGGGTGCTGACCGGCATCAGGGCACAGGCGGTGTTGCTGTTCGGCGGCCCGGAGGTGGAGCCGTTGCGGGACACCGTCGCCGAGTTGATGCGGTTCGACGCCGTCCGCCGACACCTGGCCCGCACGGTCAGCGGCCTCGCCGCACCGCCGTCCACGGTCCGAACCGAGGGGGAGACACGCATGGGCAAGCTCGACGGGAAGACCGCGCTGGTCACCGGATCCAGTCGGGGTATCGGCCGGGCCACCGCGCAACGGCTGGCCGAGGAGGGCGCGCTGGTCGCGGTCCACTACGCCACCAACGAGGACGCGGCAGCCGAAACCGTTGCGCTGATCGAGAAGGACGGCGGGCGGGCGTTCGCGGTGTGTGCCGAGTTGGGCGTGCCGGGCGGCGTGCACGAGCTGTTCCTGGGCTTGGAACAGGGCCTGAAGGAACGCACCGGGAGCACCACGCTGGACATCGTCGTGAACAACGCGGGCGTGCAGACGCCGACGGGTCTCGCGCCGGAAGACGTCACGCCCGAGGAGTTCGACCGGTTGTTCGCGATCAACGCCAAGGCCCCGTTCTTCGTCGTACAGCGGGCAATGGCGCTGCTGCCGGACGGCGGCCGGATCGTCAACATCTCCTCCGGGCTGACCCGGTTCGCCAACCCCGAGCAGGTGGCGTACTCGATGACCAAGGGCGCGGTCGAACAGATCTCGCTGCACTTCGCCCGCCACCTCGCACCGCGCGGCATCACCGTGAACAGCGTCGCGCCGGGCATCACCGACAACGGCAGCGCGGTGTTCGGCATACCCGAGGCCGTCGAGGCGATGGCGCGGTTGTCCGCGTTCAACCGGGTCGGCACGGCCCGGGACGTGGCCGACGTGGTGGCGTTCCTGGCCACCGACGACGCGCGCTGGATCACCGGCGCGTTCATCGACGCCAGCGGCGGCACGCTGCTGGGCTGAGGACGGGGGAGAAGTGGCCGTCGTTACCCACGAACGCCTCGCCGGCACCCACAGTCGGCGGGTCTGAACGGAGTTGAGCATGGACGTCGGTCTGCTCTTCGACCTGCGCAACCCGGCCCGGTGGCACCGCCCGTGGGCCGACCACTACGCACGAACCCTGGAGCTGTGCGAGGAAGTCGACCTGCGCGGCGCGGCCGGGGTGTGGTTCACCGAGCACCACCTGTTCGCCGACGGGTACCTGCCACAGCCGCTGACGTTCGCGGCTGCCGCCGCCGCACGCACCAGGCGCGTCCGCATCGGCACCGCCGTGGTGCTGCCCGCGCTGCGCAAACCCGCCCAGCTCGCCGAGGAGGCCGCGATCGTGGACCTGATCAGCGGTGGACGGCTCGAACTCGGGTTCGGCGCGGGCTACCGGGTGCCCGAGTTCCGGCTGTTCGGCGCGGACCACGGGCGCAGGTTCGCGGAGACCGAACGGGCCGTCCGCGAGGTCCGTCTACTGTGGACGGAAGGTGGTATCTCGCCGTTGCCGATCCAGGACCCGGTGCCGATGTGGGGCGGCTTCTACGGTCCGCGCGGCGCGCGGATGGCGGGCCGGTTGGGCGTCGGGCTGCTGCACATCTCGCCCGAGATGTTCCCGCACTACCTGGACGGTCTGGTGGCGGGCGGACACGATCCGGCCTCCGCACGGGTGTCGGACCTGCTGCCGGTGCTGCTGGCGGACGACCCGGACGCGGCCTGGCCACGCGTCGCGCCGCACCTCGCCCACCAGGTGGACACCTACCGGCAGGGTGCGGTCGAAGGCACGGACCAGCCCACCCACCGGAAACCCGGGCCGTGCCTGGAGATCCTGACCCCTGAGGTGGCCGCCGACCGGATCCGGGAGCGCACCCACGGGCTGCCGGTGCGGCACGTGCTCCTCTGGGCGAGCATCGCGGGGATGCCGGACGACCTGGCCGCCCGGCACGTCGAACTGGTCGGCGAACTTGCGCCGCTGCTCAGCGAGGAAGCCGCCCGTGTCTGAGCACCGGAACGCCCTGCTGTTCGTGCTGTCCGGGAACATGCTGCTGGACGCCGTCGAAGTCTCGGTCGTGCTGCCTGCGCTGGTGCCCGTCACGACCGGGTTCGGCCTCCCGCCGGTCGACGGGCAGTGGGTGCTCAGCGGCTTCGCGCTCGGGTTCGCGCTGCTCCTCGTGCCCGGCCGCGGACTTGCGGCCCGGTTCGGCCGCAGGCGGTTGTATCTCGTGGCCATGCTGGTGTTCGTGGCGGCCTCCGTCGTCGGCGGGACGGCCGACTCGTTCGGTGTGCTCGTCGCGAGCCGTGTACTGAAAGGGTGTTGCGTCGCACTTACCGCGCCGGTCGGGCTGGCGATCATCCTCGCCACGTTCGCCGGTCCGGGGCAGCGGCGGGCGGTGTCGGTGTACTCGTCGTTCGGCGCGGCCGGGTTCACGGCGGGGCTGTTGCTCTCCGGTGTATTGTCCACTGTGGACTGGCGCTGGACGTTCCTGTTCCCGGTGCCGGTTGCGTTGATCCTGTTCACGTTGGGGCTGCTGGTGATCCCTCGTCCGCCCGCGACCGGTCGGGTGCCGGCCGCTGTGCCGCGCGACGGATCACTGCTGCGGGCCGGGCTCGGCGCGGCACTGCTGAACGGCACCTACATCGGCATGTTGCTGCTGATCACCGTGCGGTTGCCGGGGATCGCGCCATGGCTGCTCGCGATGGCGCTGCTGCCGGCGAGCCTGCCGCTGGCGCTCGCCGCGCCGTACGGGCCACGGCTCGCCCGGCGGTTCGGCACCGCCCGGCTGATCGCGGCGGGCGCGCTGTGTTCGTTGGCGGGCAACACCTGGTACCTGGCCCGGCCCGAGCCGTACCCGACCGGGATCCTGCCGGCGCTGCTGCTGGTCGAAGCGGGTTTCGTGCTGTCGTTCGTGGCGCTCAACGTGCAGGCGACGGCGACCGTCCCGCCGGCAGCGCGCGAGGCCGCCGTGCCGGTCTACCAGACGTTCGTGCAGGTCGGTCCGGTCGTCACGCTGCCGCTGGTCGCGTTGCTGCTGAAGGATTCCGCGCGCGGCGCGGCGGCGTTGCTCACCACCGCGTCGGCGATCGGCGTGGTCGTCGCGTTCGCCAACCCCCCGTACCCCGAAAGGTGCCGCCATGAGTCGCCCGTTCCGGTTCGGTGTCTGCGTCTTCACGCCCGTCGAGCGCGCCGACTGGGTGGCCAAGGTGAAACTCGCCGAGGAACTGGGCTACGACGTGGTGTCGGTGCCCGACCACCTGGGGATGCCCGCGCCGCTGCCGACGCTGGTCCTGGCGGCGGAGGCGACCGACCGGATCCGGATCGGGACCCTGGTGCTGAACACGACGCTGTACGAACCCGCCGTGCTGGCCAGGGACATCGAGGCGATCGACCGGTACTCCGGCGGCCGGGTGGAGGTCGGGCTCGGCGCGGGCTACCACCGCCGGGAGTTCGACGCGGCCGGCGTGCCGTGGACCGGTGCCGCCGAACGCGTGGCACACCTGGCGCGGACCGTGGCCCGCTTGAAGGACGGAGACGCGCCGCCGCCGGTGATGATCGCGGGCCGGGGTGACCGGGTGCTGCGGCTGGCGGCCGAACACGCGGACATCATCGCGTTCACCGCCACCACCAGGGTCCGGGACGGTGACGGCCTGCGACTCGGCGGCGTGGCGGAGATCGCCGACCGCGTCGAGTTCGCCCGCGCGGCACTCGGCGAGCGGGCCGACCGGGTCGAGTTGAACATCCCCATCCAGCGGGTATTGCCGCCGGGCAGCGGGGGTCGGATCACCGACCTGTGGCAGAATGACCTGGACTTCACCACCGACGAGCTGGTCGAATCGCCGTCATTGCTGGTCGGCACACCCGGAGAATGCGCGGAGCAGTTGCGCGCGGCCCGGGAGCGATTCGGTTTCAGCTACTTCAGCGTCCTCGAACCGGACCTGACGTCGTTCGCGCGGATCATCGGGGAACTGCGTTGAGCGCGGCCGAATCACACCAGTGCCAACGGATATCGACCGAACCAGGGGAGCATGGCTTTGACGAGGACGTACGTGATCACGGGCGCCACCGACGGCATCGGCGCGGCCGTGGCGCGCGAACTGTTCTCCCGGGGCGACCACGTGGTGGCCGTCGGCACGAACCCGGAGAAGGGCGCGGCACTGGTCCGCGCGGCGGCGGACGCGCCCGGCGGCGTCGAGTTCGTCCAGGCAGACCTCGGCCTGGTGGCGGACAACCGGCGGGTGGTGGACCGCATCCTGGAGGCGCACCAGAGCATCGACGGGCTGGTGCTGTGCGCCCGGTACTTCCGCAGCTACCGGTTCGTGACGGCGGAGGGGTTCGAGCACAACTTCGCCCTGTTCTACCTGAGCCGGGCACTGCTCAGCCACGGACTGCGGCCCGCGCTGGAGAAGTCCGCGCTGGACAACTCCGGCCACCCGGTCGTGGTGAACGTCGCCGGACCGGGCCACGACACCCCGATCACGTGGGACGACCTCCAGAGCTCGCGCGGCTACGACGGCGTGCGGACCATGTTCGTGACCGGGCGGCTCAACGACCTGCTCGGCGTGTCGTTCGCGGAACAGTACGGCGCCGGCCCGGTCCGCTACGTCCTGTTCCACCCCGGCACCACGTCGACCGGGTTCGCCGGCGAGTACGACGCGGTGACCGCCGCGTTCGTCGAGCAGCAGAAGGCGCTGGCGAAACCGGCGTCGGCGGTGGTGCCGCCGATCGTGCGGCTGCTGGACGACCCGCCGGAGGCACCGTTGACCGCGTTCAACATGTACCGCGAACTCGGCACCGGCAACGGGCTGTTCGAACCCGAGGACGCCGAACGCCTGGCGAAGCTCACCGACGACCTGCTGGGTCGCCTGGGGAGATGACCGCACGGCCCGAGCGGTGCCGTGCCACCACCCGGAGGTTTCCATGGAGTTGCGGCTGACCGGCCGACGCGCGCTGGTGACCGGTTCGAGTTCGGGAATCGGCGCGGCGATCGCCGAACTGTTCGCGGCCGAGGGCGCGGACGTCGTGGTGCACGGCCGGGACCGCGCCCGGTCGGAGGCGGTGGCCGGCGGTCTGCGCGGCCACGGGCGGCGAGTGGACATCGCGCTCGGCGACCTGTCCACCGACGCCGGCGCGGACGAGGTGATCCGCTCGGTCGCGGCCGGAGGTGGCGTCGACATCCTGGTGAACAACGCCGGCGGCTCCGGCCTGGTGCCGTGGTCCGCCGCGACCCCGGCCACCTGGGTGTCGTCGTACCAGGTGAACGTGGTGTCGGCGGTGCGGATGATCCACGCGTTCGTGCCCGGGATGCGGGCCCGCGGCTGGGGCCGGGTGATCCAGGTCGGCGGCGGGCTCGCGGTCCAGCCGATGGCCGTGATGCCGCAGTACTCGGCCGCGCTCGCCGCCCGGCACAACCTCGCGGTGTCGCTCGCCCGCGAACTCAAGGGCAGCGGGGTGACGTCGAACGTCGTCTCGCCCGGCCCGGTGCTGGTGGACTACATCCGGGACTGGCTGCTGCGGATGGCGCCGGAACGCGGCTGGGGCACCGAACTGCCGGAAATCGAGCGCCGGGCGGCCGAGGAATGGGCCCCGAACGACATCGGCCGGTACGGGACACCGGACGAGGTGGCGGGCGCGGTGGCCTATCTCGCCGGCCCGCTCGCGGATTTCGTCAACGGCGCGGTGATCCGGGTGGACGGCGGACACGTGACCTCACTGTGAAAATCGAAGATCGGGGGAGCAATGGGCGACGAACCGTTTTCGGTGCTCGTCCCGGTATTGCCCCGCGCGGCCCGGGAGGATCCGCGCGGACTGGTATTCCACCTGGCCGCCGTGAAATGGTCGATCGGGGCGATCCGGGCTCTGGTCCAGCTCGGCGTGCCGGACCTGCTGGCCGCCGGTCCGGCGACGGCCGACGAGGTCGCGGCGCGGGCAGGTCTCGACGTGACCAGGCTGGGCCGCGTGCTGGGCGCGGCGGCCACGGCGGGTGTGCTGGACGAGGACTCGGCCGGCCGGTTCAGCCTCACGCCGGCCGCCGAGGGGCTGCGGATCGGTGGCGCGGGAGGCTTCCGGGACGTGTTGCTGTTCCTCACCGATCCGGTGGTGTGGCGGCCACACGAGGACGTCGCGCACACCGTGCGGACCGGGGAGACGGCGTTCGAGCACACGTTCGGCAAGCCGTTCTACGAGTACCTGCGCGGTGACGCGGACGCGTCCGACCGGTTCGACCGGGCGATGGTGCAGAACGACGGGCCGGAGACGTTCGAGCTGTTCGCCGGGCTGGACGCGGCCCGGTTCCGCCGGATCGCCGACGTCGGCGGCGGCCGGGGCAGCTTCCTGGCCGAGCTGCTGCGCCGACACCCGGGGATCGAGGGCGCGGTGTGCGACCACCCGCTGGCGGTGGCCGAGGCGGACGCCGAATTCGCCCTGCGGGGCGTGGCGGACCGGGGTTCGGCGATCGCGACGGATTTCTTCTCGAAGATACCGCCGGGATTCGACGCCTACCTCGTGAAGCGCACGTTGCAGAATTGGGGTGACGTGGACGCGGTGCGTGTGCTGTCCCGAATCCGGGAAGCCATTGGCGGCGATCGCGCGGCGCGGTTGTTCGTGGTGAACCACATTCTCGCCCGATCAGGAGTGCCTGATCTCGGCAAGCTGTCGGATATCGAGATGATGGCTGTTCTCGGCGGCCGGGAAAGGGGCTGGGCCGACTGGACGCGGGTGGCCGCCGAAGCGGGTTTCGCGCCGGACGGCGAGCCGGAAACCGGGCGGGTGGCGCTGCTGACGTTCCGGCCGGTCTGAGCGGAACAGCCACCGGGGGCGGACCGGTCGATCCGCCCCCGGGCGAAGGTCAGGCGTTGGCCGGTGACAGCTCCCGGTCGTTCTCCACGGGGATCGCGGCCTCCGTCCGGCGCGACCGCCGCCAGGTGAACACCGCGTAGCCGACGGCGCTCAGCAGGCTCAGCAACGCCAGCGCGCTGCCCAGCGGCAGGCCCGGCGGCGTCCAGCGGATGTCGACCCGCCCGCCCTCCACGTCCGCCGGCAGATCGACCACGAGCAGGCCCGCCGGTCCCTGCCGGGTGGTCAGCTCACGGCCGTCGAGTTCCGCGCGGTAGCCGGGCCATGCCAGCCGGGCGAACACCAGCGAACCCGCCTCGCCGCGCGCCTTGGTGAAGCGCACCGACTCGTCCCGGTCGTCCGGCGACACGTTCTCGTCCACCCGCACACCCGCCGAGGCGTGCGACAACCGCCCGCCCGGCCACGGCAGCGGCTGCTCCCGGCTGATCACGGTCTCCTGCGCCGAGCGGAACGTCACCCGCCAGCCCGGCGGCGGCTGGAGGTCCGGCCGCACCGCGTTCTCCGCGACCACGCTCTCCACCCGCATCAGGTCGACCAGCGGCCGGCCGTCCACATCGGTCGGCGCGAAGACCTTCTCCAGACCGCCCGCGCACACGCTGCCGTGGAACGTCATGCAGGTCGCGGCGGCGAAGGCGCGGAACTGCATACCGGTGTACGAGCCGACCGACGACAGCCCCGCGACCAGGCCCACGTTGCCCGGCACCGCCTCGCCGATCGGGAACGTCGTGCCCTGGTGCGGCGGGGTCAACGCGCGCAGCTCGGGGAGCGACCGCGGGTAGTCGTGCACGGCGACGTCGCCGTTGTGCGGGAACCACGACGTCTGCGCGACCAGCCCGGCCACGATGCCGAGCACCAGCACGCCGTACATGGCGACGAGCTTGCGCCGTGCCACCCACAGCGCCAGCGTCACGCCCACGGCGACCAGCGCCAGCGCGATCAGGTGGTTGCGCCACTGCCACGGCCCTGCCGCGAACGTCAGGTACGCGGGCAGCACCAGCGCGCCGGCGGTGAACAGCACCCGCCGCCGGACGTGGTCCACGCGCGGACCGCCGGTCAGCAGCACCGCGAACAGCACGCCGAACGCCAGGTACACGACTTCCAGGTGCCGCAACGGGAACCGGAACATCCACATGTTCGACGGACCCACCGCCAGCAGCAGGTAGGCCGCCGCCACCAGGAACACGCCCATCAGCGGACGCCACCGCTCCCGCAACCGGCTCCAGTGCAGCCACGGCAGCATCGGCACGATGAACCACGCGAAGTACACGGCGGGCGTCTGCATCCGCAGGCTCTGCCCGAAACCGTGGATGATCGGCTGGTGGCTGGCCATGCTCAGGTTCAGCAGGTCCGACAGCCGGGGCATCAGCACACCGTCACTGGCGAAACCCTGCCCGGCCCGCACGGTGACCGCCGAACTGCCCAGCAGCGGCAGGTACACCAGCGGCACCAGCAGCGCGACCAGACC
>CBHFOL010000134.1:0-19459 GCA_965995405.1 uncultured Saccharothrix sp. | reverse complement strand
CTCGGGGTCACGCGACCGCTCCGCAACGGCCTCCTGCTCAAGGGGCACTACACCTACAGCAGCTCCTGGGCCGTGGTCACGAACTACGAGCTGCCGACGCCCGAGGCACAGGCGCGTAACTGGGCGCCGGCCGCCAACAGCCGCCCGCACACGTTTACGATGGCGGTTCTCTACCAGCTTCCGTGGCAAAGCGAAGGCAACCGCAGCACGCTGGTGAAGACCATCATCCAGGACTGGCAGATCAACGGCGTGATCCAGGCGTTCAGCGGCGCGCCGTTCACCGTCACGGCCAGCGAAACCGAATTGAACACGCCGGGCAACACCCAGACCGCGGACCTCGTCGGATCGGTGAGGAAGCGCTTGAGCAGCGGGCCGGTCGCGGGCAGGACGCTGCCGCCGGACAGGCGGTAGGCCGGGATCGGGTCACCGCCGTGCACCACGCCGAACAGGGCGGATGCGACTGCCAGGCGACGCTCGGCGCGGGCGCGTTCGGCTTTGGTGAGGGTCTTCAGGTCCAGGTTGTCGTACAGGACGCCGGTGTACCGGTCGAGTGCCGGGAGGGTCGGGGCGGTGCGGAGTTCGGCGTTGCGCCGGACTTCGGCCTCCTGCCGTTCGGACAGGCCGAGGACGGCGAGGCTCGTCGGGACGTCGGCGGCGAGGTCGACCAGGGCGTCGACCAGCTTGGCGCGGACGGGGTTGAGCTCGGGGAGCGCGAGGCGGTCCAGGTCCAGGGGCGCGCCGTCGCCGCCGATCGCCTTGGTTTCCGACGGGGGGAGCAGTACCAGCACGAACGGGAGCCTAGTGCGCCGGTCGGCGGGGCAGTTCGGGCGCGGCCCCGCCGGGTTGGCCGGTGGCGGGAGACCAGTCGGCGGGGCAGCCGGGTGCAGCCCCGTCGGGGTGGCCGGCGAGGCTGCTTGGGCGCATTCCCACCGGCGTGGCCAGGTGAGGTGGCCGGGTGCGGCCCCGCCAGGTCGGCCGGGCGGGGAGATCGGGTGTGGCCCCGCTGGGGACACCGGGGGGAGACCAGGCGGGGGTGCGGCGGCGGGTCAGCTGGGTTGGCCCACGCAGAACTGGTTGCCGTCCGGGTCGGCCAGGACTGTCCAGGTCAGGCCGGGGACGGTGTGTTCCGCCACTTCGGTCGCGCCCAGGGCCACCAGGCGGGCCACCTCGGCGGCCCGGTCGGGCACGTGGGCGTCGAAGTGGACGCGGTTCTTGCCCGGGGAGGCGTCGTCCACGCGTTGCAGGCCCAGCTGGAGGCCGCCCTCGGTGGGCGCGGCGAGGATGATGAACTCGCCCCAGTCGTGCTGGATCCCGGTGTTGAGGGCCTTGGTCCAGAAGTCCGCCAGTTTCTGGGGATCCGCCGTGTCGATGGTGATCATGCCGATGCTCATTGTCATGGTCCGGACGGTAGCCGCCACCCCCGACAATTTCTCGCCGCCGATGCGATGACCTGCGACAACAGGCCCGGTTGCGGCCGGAACGGGTGGTGGTCGGCCGGGTGGCCGGCGTGGGCGGGCGGCGTCGGAACCGGGACTTGGCGGCCCGGTCCCGGGTGCCATCACCAGACCGTGTCCCGAACGATCCGTGCGCGAACACGACGCCCATGGCACTGGTCGGTGCGTGTTCGGCGGCCCGTGGTCTCGCGGCCGGCGGAACCCGTTGGAACTGGCCAGGGCATGTTCACTACCCTTTCCCGGACAACCCGCGCCACTAGGAGCACCCACCGTGATCACGAGGATGTCGTCGCTGTTCCTGCGCACCCTGCGCGAGGACCCGGCCGACGCCGAAGTACCCAGCCACAAGCTGCTGGTCCGCGCCGGCTACGTCCGCCGCGTCGCACCGGGCGGGTACTCGTGGCTGCCGCTGGGACTGCGGGTGCTGCGGAGCATCGAGCAGGTCGTCCGCGAGGAGATGGACGCGATCGGCGCGCAGGAGATCCACTTCCCCGCGCTGCTGCCCAAGGAGCCCTACGAGGCCACCAACCGGTGGACCGAGTACGGCCCCAACCTCTTCCGCCTCAAGGACCGCAAGGGCGCCGACTACCTGCTCGGCCCCACCCACGAGGAGCTGTTCGCGCTCACCGTGAAGGGCGAGTACTCCTCGTACAAGGACTACCCGGTCACGCTCTACCAGATCCAGACCAAGTACCGGGACGAGGCGCGGCCCCGCGCGGGCATCCTGCGCGGGCGCGAGTTCGTGATGAAGGACTCCTACTCGTTCGACCTGGACGACGCGGGCCTGGAGCAGTCCTACCAGCGGCACCGCGAGGCGTACATCCGGATCTTCGACCGGCTGGGCCTGGAGTACGTGATCGTGTCCGCCACGTCCGGCGCGATGGGCGGCTCGGCGTCCGAGGAGTTCCTCGCGGTCGCGCCGACCGGCGAGGACACCTTCGTGCGCAGCACGGAGTCGGACTACGCGGCCAACGTGGAGGCCGTGGCGACGCCCGCGCCCGCCGAGCAGAGCATCGAGGACAAGCCCGAGGCGCGGGTCCACCACACGCCCGGCACGCCGACCATCGAGTCGCTGGTCGCCTTCCTGAACGGCGCGGGTCTCGGCCGGACGTTCACCGCCGCCGACACGCTGAAGAACGTGCTGGTCAAGCTGGTCACGCCCGGCGAGAAGGAGCCGGTGCTGCTGGCGATCGGCGTGCCCGGCGACCGCGAGGTGGACTTCAAGCGCCTGGAGGCGGCCGTCTCGCCCGCCGAGGTGGCGATGCTGGAGGAAGCCGACTTCGCCCGGAACTCGTTCCTGGTCAAGGGTTACATCGGCCCGGCGGCGCTCCAGGCCAACGGCGTGCGGTACCTGGTCGACCCGCGCGTGGTGCGCGGCACGGCGTGGGTGACCGGCGCGGACAAGGCCGACCACCACGTGGTGGACCTGGTGCAGGGCCGTGACTTCACGCCCGACGGCACGATCGACGTGGCCGAGGTCCGCGAGGGCGACGCGTCACCGGACGGCAAGGGCGTGCTGGTCGCCGCGCGCGGCATCGAGATCGGCCACATCTTCCAGTTGGGGCGCAAGTACGCGGACGCGTTCGCGCTCGACGCGCTCGGCCCGGACGGCAAGCCCGTCCGGATCACCATGGGCTCGTACGGCGTCGGCGTGTCCCGGCTGGTCGCGGTGATCGCCGAGCAGAGTCACGACGAGCGCGGGCTGGTGTGGCCGCGCAACGTCGCTCCCGCCGACGTGCACGTGGTGGTGGCGGGCAAGGACGAGACGCTGCTGGCCGGTGGCGAGCAGCTGGCGGGCGAGCTGTCGGCGGCGGGCCTGCGGGTGCTGCTGGACGACCGCAAGGCCAGCCCCGGCGTGAAGTTCGCGGACGCCGAGCTGATCGGCGTGCCGACGATCCTGGTCGTGGGGCGTGGCCTGGCGAACGGGCTGGTCGAGGTCAAGGACCGGCGTTCCGGCGACCGCGTCGAGGTGCCGGTGCACGAGGCGGTGCAGCACCTGCTGGACGTCGTTCGGGGCTGATCGAGGCTTCGGGGAGGGGCTCCGGGGCCCCTCCCCGCGAAGTGGCCCGGGAACATCCGGTGCACGAACGCGGCTCCCGCCGCAGGCCCGGTCCGACCGGCACGACGATCGGTGCCCACCCGCCGAATCCGTCCGACCACAGTGGACCGGAACGGCGATCAGCGTTGCAGGATCGCGGAAAGCACGGCGTCCGTGTCGGACAGGTCCTCCAGCGCCACGTGCGCACCGGCCGCGCGCAGGTCGGCGACGCTGCTCCGCCCGGTCGCCACGCCGATCGCGAAAGCGTTGTGGTGCAAGGCGGCCTCCACGTCGAGCGGCGTGTCGCCGATGACGACGGCCGTGAACTCGCCGCCGTGCTTGGCCGTCGCCCGCCGCACCGCGTCCAGCACCAGCGCCGGCCGGTGTTCGGACACCGAGCCGTAGCCGCCGATCTCGAAGTCCACGTGCCCGTCCAGGCCGAACGCGGCCAGCTTGTGCCGGGCGATCTCCACCAGGTTCCCGGTGACCAGCGACTGCACCACGTTCTCCTGCCGCGCCAACGCCTCCAGCGCGGCCACCGCGCCCGGCAGGGCCTTGCCCCGGGACGGCAGCAGCCCGTGTTCCCTGGTCGCCACGTCGATCAGCTCGGCGTGCAGCCGGGCGATCAGCTCCTCGCTGGGCTCCAGGTCGTGCATCCGCAGCAGTTCCAGGGTGATCGCGCGTTCGGTGCGCCCCGGGAACGACGGCAGGTGCACGAGGTCCAGCCCGGCCACGGAGCGCAGCGCCGTCCGGTACCAGCCGTGGCCCAGGCCGCGCGCGTCGATCAGGGTCAGGTCGATGTCCCACAGCACCAGCGTCCGGGCATCGGTCGCGGCGGGGGAGTTCGCAGTGGTGTTCGCAGTCACAGCAGGCGCACGCTTTCCAGGATCCGTCGGGCTTCGTCCTCGGTCGGGCCTTCCGCGACGTGCGGGCCGCCTTCGGCGACGTTCAGCACCGCCACGGAGACCTTCGGCCCGTTGCGCAGCGCCACGGCGGTGACGGTCGCCTTGGGCGCGTAGCACGGGCTCACCGCGCTGGGCGTCACGTGGACGCTCACCACGGACTTCTCGCGGTCGCCGCGCACGTCCGGCTCGGTGACCTCCGGCCGCTTCCCGCCGACGCTGTAGCCGTTCTTCGCGATCTCGGCGGCCAGGGTGCGGGCGACCTCGGCCAGGTCGTCGCCGATGATCGACCCGGACGCGATCTGCGCCTGGATCATGCTCCGCCCCTGGCACTCGAACGGCCGGGACACCATCGACTTGGTGAGCCTGACGCGACCCGCCGACCCGCCGCCGGAGTCCTGCCAGGACGGCGGCACCTCGTACCGCACGCCGGCCTGGGTGTCCTCGACCACCGGCCACACTGGCGCGGTGGAGGACGTCGTGGTGATCGTCGGCTGCGTGGTCGAGCCCGTGTCCACCAGCAGCGCGGCCGTCACGGCACCGCCGACGACGACGAGCACGCCGACCACCGCCAGGGCGATCCACAGTGGACGGCGGTTCGGGATCTTCGGCTGCTGGTAGACGCCCAGCCCGGTGTAGGACACGTCAGGCCAGCGGCTTCACGGAGTCGACCATCGCCTGGAGCTCCGCGTCGGTCGACGGCTTCGGGTCGGCGGGGCCGCCCTCCAGGTCGCCGTTGGCCATGAACACGTGGTAGCCCTTGCTGCCCTTGAGCACCAGCACCTTCACCATGCCCTTGGTGGCCAGGCAGTCGCTGCCGGTGGTGGTGATCGTGGCGTCCACCTGCACGCCCTCGACCTCCGCCCGGCCGCCGTTGGGCAGCTTCACCGCCTTGGGCTCGGACAGCTTGACGTCGACGGACTTGCCGGAGCTGTAGTACTGGGTGCCGAGCTTCTGCGCGAAGTCCTTGGCGGCGGTGGTCAGGTCGGTCTGCGGCACGACCACGCCGCCGGTGCTGCCCCGGTTGAAGCGCGAGCCGCCGCACTCGTAGACGCCGTACACGGTGAGACCGATCAGCTTGACGTCCTTCATGCCCTCGACGGGCGCGTTGCCGGTCTGCGGAGCCCAGCTCTTGGGCACGTCGTAGCTGAAGGACAGGTCCGCCACCGGCAGGCAGTTCCACTCCGCCTTGGCGGGCTTGCAGGAGCCGCCGGCCTTGGTCGTGGTGGTCGGCTTCGCGGGTGACGTCGTGGTGGTGTTCGACGGTGCGGGCGTGCCGGTGTTCGCGTTGTTGTCGGTGTTGCCCGTGCGGAGGAGGAGGAACGTGGTGATCCCGCCGCCGACCAGCAGCACGACCAGGCCGACGATCAGCCACATCTTGGCGCTGCTCTTCTTGGGCGGCGGCTCGTCGCCGCCGGAGAACACGCCGAGGCCGCCGTACGAGCCGCCGTAGTTCTGCCGGCCCTGGTCCGGCTGGTAGCCGTAGCCAGGTTGCTGGCCGTAGCCGGGCTGGCCTTGGTCCGGTTGCGGGCCGTAGCCGGGCTGCTGACCGTAGTCCGGCTGTTGGCCGTAGTTCTGGCCGTAGCCGGGCTGTTGCTGCCCGTGGCCCTGCTGTCCCCAGTCGCCCTGGCCGGACTGCCCACCCCAGCCGCTCTGTCCGTCACCCGGGTATGTCACGGGCCAAACCGTACCGCGAGGTTTCGTCGAACGGGCCTGGCCACGCAATTCAGCACGCGTTGACTTGCGCCGGAGTCGGCCGTAGTCTCCTAATTCAACAGGTGATGAAACAAGGAGGAAGCCATGGCCACACCACAGGACCGGCCGCCGGCGGTCGTCGCGGTGGCCACCGCCGTCGTCGGGGCGCTCGTCGCGATCGTGCTGGGGCTGGTCACGTTCGGCGTGCAGGCGACGGTGCACCCGGACGGCGTGCCGGTGGCCGTCGCGGTCGGGGCCGACGCGCCGCCACCGCTGCGGGCGGTCGCGGACAAGCTCGCCGGGGCGTCGTCGGCGGAGGTCGCCTGGCGGGTGGCCACGCCGGACGAGGCACGCGGGCTGCTGTCCTCCCAGGACGTCTACGGCGTGCTCGAACTCACGCCCGGCAGCGCGACCGTGGTGCTGTCCGGGGCGGTCAACCCGTCCGGGACGCAGGTCGCGCAGCAGGTGCTGTCCGGGGTCGCGCAGGGCGCGGGGCTGCCCGCGAAGGTGGTGACGCTGGACCCGGCGTCGGCGGCGGGACGCACGGCTCCGCCGGCGGCGACCGCGTTGCTGTGGATCACCGGGCTGGTCGCGGGTGCGGCGTTCGTGGCGCTGTCGCGGAAGCCGGGGAGCGGGGCACGGCTGACCGGCGCGGTGGGCGCGGCCGTGCTCGGGGTCGGCGTGGTGGCCGGGTTCTTCGCGCTGTGGGACTCCGGGCTGCCGCTCGGCTGGGACGTGCTGGGCTACCTGGCGCTGGTGGCGGTGGCGTTCGCGCTGGTCCAGGCCGGGCTGCTGCGGCTGCTCGGGCTGCGGGCGATGGCCGTGCTCGGGCCGCTGTACCTGATGGCGCCGGCGGTCGCGGGGCAGGTGCCGGAGCTGCTGGACCCGGTCTACCGGGCGCTGCTGTGGTCCTGGACGCCGTTCCGGTTCTCCACGGAGGGGCTGCGGGCGCTGTTGCAGGGTGGCGAGTTGGGTGCGGCGCAGGTGTGGGTGTTCGTCGGGTTGGCGGCGGCCGGGCTGGTGATGCTGTGGCCCGCGCTAACCCGGGAGAAAGCTCAGGCGGACCTTGCGGACGGGGTTGTCGAGGTTGGTGTCGACCAGGCAGACCGACTGCCAGGTGCCCAGCGTGAGCACACCGCCTAGCACCGGGATCGTCGCGTAGGGCGGCACCAGGGCGGGGAGCACGTGGTCACGGCCGTGGCCCGGCGTCCCGTGCCGGTGCCGCCAGCGGCCGTCCTTGGGCAGCAGGTCGCGGAGCGCGGCGAGCAGGTCGTCGTCGCTGCCCGCGCCGGTCTCCAGGATGGCCAGGCCGGCGGTGGCGTGCGGCACCCACACGTGCAGGAGGCCGTCGCCGTCGACATCGGACAGGAACTCCTCGCACGCACGGGTCAGGTCGTGGACGACCTCTTCGGTGCCGGTGTGGATGACGAGCTCTTCGCTGCGCATGCCCTCCGAGTCTAGGTGTTCGCGGTGGGGGTTCAGGTGTTCGTGGTGGGCGGGCGGAAATGCGTGGGACGCAAGGCGAGGGCTCGTGTTGGATCGGGAGTCGTGGCAGACAACGTTTCGCACGGCGGTGACCGGTCGTACTCGGGTGTCGTGGTGCCGCACACCGCCATCGTCACCGGGGCGAACCAGGGGATCGGCGCGGCGACCGCGCGGGCGCTGGCGGCGCAGGGCGTCGCGGTGTTGATCACCTACCTGCGGTACGCGCCCGCGCCGGACCCGAACGTGCCCGACGAGTACTTCCGGGCCCGGGAGAGCGGTCCGGAGGCGGAGGTGGCGGCGATCGTGGAGGCCGGCGGTCGGGCGCACGCGCTGGAGGTCGACCTGACCGACGTGAGCGCGCCCGCGCTGCTGTTCGACACCGCCGAGCGGCTGTTCGGGCCGGTGGACGTGCTGGTCAACAACGCTTCCGGGTGGGTGCAGGACACGTTCCTGGCCAACGAGGTCGACGGGTTCGGGCGGGTGCAGCGGGCGGTGACGCCGCAGACGTTCGACCTCCAGTTCGCGGTGGACGCCCGGGCCGGGGCCATGCTGATCGCCGAGTTCGCGCGGCGGCACCTGGTGCGGGGCGGGAACTGGGGGCGGATCGTCGGGTTGACCTCCGGTGGGCCGGGCGGGTTTCCGGGGGAGGTGTCGTACGGGGCGGCCAAGGCGGCGTTGGACAACTACACGTTGTCGGCGGCGGCCGAGCTGGGGCCGCACGGGATCACGGCGAACATGGTCAAGCCCGGGGTGACCGATACCGGGTGGGTGAACGAGGCGGTGCGGGAGCGGTTTCCGGTGGCGACGCCGGAGGAGGTCGCCGCGGTGGTGGCGTTCCTGTGCTCGGACGCGGCGGGGCGGGTCACCGGGAACGTCATCTCGCTGCGGTGACCGGGGTGGGGTGGCAGGAGCGGTGATGTTTGTCGCGTTCGAGACGGGTTACTCATTGGTAACATCGTTTCCGTGAAGGCATCTCGATTGCGGCGGGGCATGAACCTGTGGCCGCCGTTCCTGTTCGCGGGCATCCGGGTCGTGGAGCTGTCCGACGACTACCGGTACGCCAAGGTGCGGATGCGGCTGCGCTGGTACAACCGGAACTACGTCGGCACCCACTTCGGCGGCTCGCTGTTCGCCATGACCGACCCGTTCTGGATGCTGATGGTGCTGCGGCACCTCGGTCGCGAGCACGTCGTGTGGGACCGGGCGGGGGAGATCGAGTTCGTGCGGCCGGGGCGGGGCACGGTGTACGCCGAGTTCCGGCTGACCGACCAGCAGTTGGCCGACCTGCGGTCGCAGGCGTCCGGTGGTGGCAAGGCGCTGCTGTGGTTCCCGGTGGACGTGGTGGCCGAGGACGGGTCCGTGGTGGCCCGGGTGCGCAAGCAGGTGTACGCGCGGCTGAAGCCCGGGGACGGAGCTCGGGGCGAGGCCGGGCAAGGACCGGATGAACAGGTGTCGGCCCAGGTGGAGAGCTGAGGATCGTCGGCAAACCGGTGGACTCGCCGGGGGTTTGAGCGGTAGAGCTGGGGTATGCGCACTGCATTCGGCTCTACGTTCGACGTGCCCGGTGGCTACTTGAACACGGCGGGCATCGGGGTGCCGCCGGCTCCGGTCGCCGCCGAGGTGGCGGCGGCGGTCCAGCGGTGGGCTTCGGGGACGGACAGCCCCGAGGCGGCGGACTCGGCGGTGACGGCCGCGCGTGCGGCGTTCGGCCGGCTGGTCGGGGTTCCGGTGGAGCGGGTGGCCTCCGGTGCTTCGGTGTCCCAGATGGTGTCGCTGGTGGCGGCCGGGCTGCCGGAGGGCGCCCGGGTGCTCGTGGCGGGCGGTGACTTCACATCGTTGACATTCCCGTTCGCGGCGCGGGGGTTGCAGGTCACCGAGGTCGGGCTGGACTCGCTGGTGGCGAGCGTGGACGGGCACGACTTGGTGGCGGTGAGCGTCGTGCAGTCGGCGGACGGGCGGGTCGTCGACCTGGACGGGCTGCGGGCGACCGGCGTCCCGGTGCTGCTGGACGCCACCCAGGCGGTCGGGTGGCTGCCGTTGTCGCTCGATTGGGCGGATTGGGTGGTCGCTGCGGGCTACAAGTGGCTGATGTCGCCTCGTGGGTGCGCCTGGCTGGCCACGTCGGAGCGTGGGTTGGAACGGTCGGTGCCGGTCGCGGCGAACTGGTGGGCCGGGGAGGACCCGTGGGCGACGGTGTACGGGCTGCCGCTGCGGTTGGCGTCCGACGCGCGGCGGCTGGACATCTCGCCGGTGTGGTTGGCGCAGCTCGGGGCGGCGGTTTCGCTGCCGTGGCTGGCGTCGTTGGACATGGCCGCGGTGCGGGACCACAACGTGGGGTTGGCGGACTCGTTGCTGGCCGGGTTGGGGTTGCCCGGGCGGGGGTCGGCGATCGTGGCGTTGGAGTTGCCGGAGGGGGCCGGGGAGAAGCTCAAGGCGGCCGGGGTGCGTTCGTCCTTCCGGGCGGGGCGGGTGCGGCTGGCGTTCCACCTGTACAACACGGCGGACGACGTGGATCTTGTGCTCGAAGCGCTGGGGTGAGCTGCGTCCGTTACGGTGACTGTTTGTGTCGGTTCCTCCCGAATCACCTGAAGAGGTGACGCAGCAGTTACCCCGGATATCGGGGCCAGGGGTTGGTCCCGGGGGCGGCCCCGGCTTTGGGGCGGGCCCCTACAACCCCGGTCAGCCCGTTGTTCAGCCGGGTGGTCCTGGTGTCGGGCCGGGTGAGACGGCGCGGTTCTCGCCTTCGCAGATGGGGCAGTTGGACTCGCTGTTGGACGGTGGCGGGCGGGAGGTTCCCGCGCGTGGGCCGTCCCGGGGGCCGGTTCCGGGGAGAGGGCCGGTTCCGGGGCGAGAGGCGGGACAACGGCCTGGTCGCGGGCCGGGTGCCGGGCCGGCTGGAGCGCGGAAGGGCTGGTTGCTGAAGGGGCTGGGGCTGCTCGGGGTTGCGGTGGTGTCCGGGTTGGTGTGGCTTGTGGTGATGCCCAAGGACACGCCTGGGACGGCACCGACTACTGCGCCGTCGGCGGCTGGGGAGTTTGTTTTTGCGCGGTCGCCGCAGGTGCCGGAGCCGTTGAAGGACAGCCAGTGCGCTTCCCATGCGTACGGGGAGACGAAGACGTTTCTGACTGACACGCCGTGCCAGCAGTTGACGCGCGGGCTGTACACGAGCACTACCCCGGATGGGCGAATGGTGTACACGTCCGTGTCGGTGGTGCGGATGAAGACGTTGGCCGACGCGACGAAGTTGAAGGAGCTGACCTCGCGGGACGGCACCGGGAACGTCAACGACCTGGTGAAGGACGGGGCGGTGCAGGTTCCCGGGTTGCGGTCGTTGGGGTCCGGTGGGTTCGCGGCTCGGCAGGACGATCGGGACGTGATCATCATCGAGTCGGACACCGTGCAGCACGGGGCGGACGAGGCCGCGCACAACACGTTGATGAAGCGGGTTTCGACGGATGCGTTTCGGTTGGTCGGGGAATTGAAGAGTTCTTAGCCGTGGAAAGCACCGAGGAGTGAGATCGTCGGAGACCGAACCGTATGGCCTGGCCTGAAGACAACCGCTGTGCGCAGGCCATACGGTGAGCCGGCATTCGGCGTTGTCAGCCGATTCCGGTGCCGGGCAGGGGGATTGCGGCCGGGGTGGTGCCGGCTGTTTTGCGCCAGCGGGTGGCTCTGATCGCGGATGTGGTGAGGGCGTCCAGGGCCGATTTGCGCAGGGCTTGGTCTTCGGTTCGGGCTATTACGCCGTGCCAGGCCGCGCAGGTGTCGGTTTCCGCTGTGATCAGGGCGGCGATGGCCGTGGGTGCGCTGTCCACCGGTTGTGGGGGCAGGTAGGCCGGGGCCGGGGGGCGGGGTTGTGCTCCGGCGTCCTTCAGCCACCGCTCTGTCGTGTCGCGGCGGGCGCGGTGGGCGTTCGCGCCTTCCGCTGTTGCCGCCGCCTGTTCCGTCACGAAGGCGCTGACCAGGCCGTATGTCCACACTGCGGCGTGTTCGGCGGCCAATGCCTCCTGTACCGCGTCCACGCTCACGTGAGGGCCTCAAGCAGGCTTGCGCATCCGGCTGCGATCGAGGCCAGCAGGCCCGCTCGGTGGGTCGGGGCGGTGACGGCCAGGTCTCCCGCCTGCTTCTGGGCTGCCTGCAACGCGGTGACCAGGGCCTCTCGGGTCGGGGTCGCCGGCGGCTGGACCGGCTTCGGTGGTGGCTGTGTGGTGGACGTGCCGGGGACCTTCGGGGTTGCCCGGTCTACCTCGGCTTGCAGGCGGTCGGCGTGTTGGGTTCTGGCTGTTGCCGTCTCCACGGCTCCTACCGCGGTCGCCAGGGCGGCGTCGGTCCTGGCCGCGTGCGCCAGGTCCGCCAGCGGGTCCGGGGGCGGTGGGGGTGGCGGGGGTGTGGTGCACGCTACTGCCAGGGGCGCGGTCACGGCCGCCACGAGCATGGCGCGCCTGCTGAGCGCCGTTCTTCCGATCACGGGTTCCGAGTCTGCCAGAGGTCCCGGGTCGGCTCCGGGACGTGAGTGGGTCCGGGACGGGATAGTCTGGGCGACCAACGGCCGGCGAGTGCAGCGTCGGCCGGGGTTGCCGTGCCCTTCTGCACCTGAAAAAGGAGTCACCACGTGTCCAGCCCGCCGCGCGGAGAACTCGCCGCGCAGCTCACCCCCGTCGTGCGGGAAGCGGTCGAGGCCATCGGGTTCGACCTCGAACTGCTCGACGTGAACCAGGCTGGGCGTCGCAGGCTGGTGAAGGTGGTCGTGGACGGCGACGACGGGATCGGGCTGGACGAGGTCGCCCAGGCCAGTCGTGCCGTGTCCGCCGCGCTCGACGCGAACGAGCACCTGATCGCGGGCCCGTACACGCTTGAGGTCACCTCGCCGGGCGCGGACCGGCCGCTCACCCGGCCCCGCCACTGGCGGCGCGCGCGGCTGCGGCTGGTCAAGGTCAAGCAGCCGGACCGGGTCGAGTGGTTCGGCCGGGTCGGGGCCGCCGACGAGACCGGCGTCACGCTGCTGGTCGCCGGCGCGCTGACCCGGGTCGAGTACCGGACCGTCGAACGGGCCGTGGTCGAAGTCGAGTTCAAGCAGCCGCCGGTGGAGGAGCTCGCGCTGCTGGAGGGCAAACAAGCTGATTCGAAACCGAAGGAGGAGTCGGAGTGAACGTCGACATCGCCGCACTGCGGGCGATCGAACGGGACAAGGACATCCCCTTCGACACCGTGCTGGAAGCCATCGAGACCGCGTTGCTGACGGCTTACAAGCACACCGAGGGGCATCACTCGCACTCGCGGGTCGAGATCGACCGGAAGACGGGTGTCGTGCGGGTGCTCGCCCAGGAGCTCGCTCCGGACGGGTCCGTGACCGAGGAGTGGGACGACACCCCCGAGGGGTTCGGGCGGATCGCCGCGACCACCGCCCGCCAGGTCATCCTCCAACGCCTGCGGGACGCCGAGCACGAGCGGACGTTCGGCGAGTTCTCGGCCAAGGAGGGCGAGATCATCGGCGGCGTGGTGCAGCGCGACGCCCGGGCCAACGCCCGCGGGATGGTCGTCGTGCAGATCGGGGACACCGAGGGCGTCCTGCCGCCGGCCGAGCAGGTGCCGGGCGAGGCGTACGACCACGGCTCGCGCCTCAAGTGCTACGTCGTGGGCGTGTCGCGCGGGGCGCGCGGGCCGCAGATCACGCTGTCCCGCACGCACCCGAACCTGGTGCGCAAGCTGTTCGCCCTGGAGGTGCCGGAGATCGCCGACGGCACCGTGGAGATCCCCGCCGTGGCACGTGAGGCAGGTCACCGTTCCAAGATCGCGGTGCGGTCGACGGTGTCCGGCGTGAACGCGAAGGGCGCGTGCATCGGCCCGATGGGCGCGCGCGTGCGCAACGTCATGAGCGAGCTGGCCGGTGAGAAGATCGACATCATCGACCACTCCGACGACCCGGCCACGTTCGTCGGGAATGCCCTGTCACCAGCGAAGGTCGTCTCGGTGCGGGTGCTCGACGAGCGGGCCAAGACGGCCCGCGTCGTGGTGCCGGACTTCCAGCTCTCCCTCGCCATCGGCAAGGAGGGCCAGAACGCCCGGCTGGCCGCCCGGCTCACCGGGTGGCGCATCGACATCCGCAGCGACGCGGACGCCGGCGGGGCCGCTCCGGCGGGCGCGGCGACATCCGGTTCGGCTGATTGAGCGGCAGGAGATAGACTTCTCAGTGGTTCGACGTCGGGGATCGGTTTTCGAGCACGACAGCCCGGTTCGTACGTGCATAGGATGCCGTGCCCGGACGTCACCCTCCGAGTTGCTGCGCGTGGTGGTCGTGGACGGGGCTGTGCTCCCGGACACGCGCCGAAGGCTGCCGGGGCGGGGCGCATGGCTGCACCCCGATCCGGGTTGCCTCCGTGACGCCGAGAAGCGAAGGGCGTTCCCCAGGGCCTTCCGGGTCCAGGGGCCGCTCGACGTGGAACAGGTGCGCGGACACCTCGAACAGCAGGCGAAGAAGGTCGTGGGATCGCCTCACGACCGGCAGGAAGCAAGGAAGCAGGTCGACCCGTCATGAGTCAGCCGTGAAGCTGAAGACATGAACGCGCGACGTTAAGACGAGGTCGACGGGACTGCCGCCGGCCTCATCATCCAGAGGAGTGCAGTGGCAGGCAAGGCCCGCGTGCACGAGCTCGCCAAAGAGCTCGGTGTCACGAGTAAGGAACTTCTGACCAAGCTCGCCGATCAGGGCGAATACGTGAAGTCCGCGTCCAGCACCGTCGAGGCCCCGGTGGCCCGGCGGCTCCGTGACGCCTATGCGTCCAAGTCCGACGCGAAGCCCAAGTCCCAGGGCGCCCGTCCGGGCCCGCCGAAGCCGGCGGCCTCCGCGCCGCAGGCGGAGGCGAAGTCCGAGGGCAAGCCCGCCGGTCCGGTCGGCAAGCCCGGCCCGCGTCCGGTGCCCGGCCCGAAGCCGGTCGCGCCCAAGCCGCCCGCGCCGAAGCCGGCCGCGGCCACGCCGGCCCCCGCGCCGGCCGTGCCCGCCGCGCAGGCAGCTCCCGCGCCGGCCCCGGTCGCCCAGACCCCGGTCGCGCCGACCCAGCCGCCGGCCCCGGCCTCGTTCAAGGCCCCGACGCCCGCGCCGCAGCAGGCCCCGAAGCCCGCCACCGGTCCGCGTCCGGGTCCGCGTCAGCAGCCCCAGCAGCCGGCCGCCGCGCAGAGCGGCCCGTCCGTGGTGCCGCCGAAGCCGCAGGCTCCCAAGCCCGCCGGCCCGCGTACGCCGCGTCCGGGCAACAACCCGTACGGCGTCGGCGGTGGCGCTCCCGCGCCGCGTCCGCAGGGTCCCCGTCCGCAGGGTCCGGGCGACCGGCCCGAGCGCGGCGACCGCGGTGACCGGCCGGAGCGCGGTGACCGTGGCGACCGCGGTGACCGCGGCAACTCGCCGAAGCCGGGCGACCCGCGTCCGGCAGGTCCGCGTCCCGGTGGTTCCGGTGGCCCGCGCCCGAACCCGGGCAACATGCCGCCGCGGCCGAACCCGGGCATGATGCCCGGCCGGCCCGCCGGTCCCCGTCCGGGTGGCGGTGGCGGCGGTGGTCGTGGCCCCGGTGGCCCTGGTGGCGGCGGCGGTGGCCGTGGTCCCGGTGGCGGCGGCGGTCGTCCCGGTGGCGGCGGTGGCGGTGGCGGCTTCCGTGGCGGCCCCGGTGGCGGTGGCGGCGGCGGTGGCTTCCGCGGCGGTCCCGGTGGCGGTGGTGGCGGCGGTGGCGGTGGCTTCCGCGGTGGCCCCGGTGGCGGTGGCGGCGGTGCCCCGGCCGGTGGTGGCGGTGGCTTCCGCGGCGGCGGTGGCCGTCCCGGTGGCGGTGGCCCCGGCGGTCGCGGTGGCGCGGCCGGCGCGTTCGGCCGTCCCGGTGGTCCGGCGCGTCGTGGCCGCAAGTCCAAGCGCCAGAAGCGCCAGGAGTACATGGACAACATGCAGGCGCCGTCGGTCGGTGGCGTCCGCCTGCCCAAGGGCAACGGCGAGTCGATCCGGCTGCCGCGCGGCGCCTCGCTGACCGACTTCGCCGACAAGATCAACGCCAACCCGGCTTCGCTGGTGCAGGTGCTGTTCCACCTCGGCGAGATGGTCACCGCGACCCAGTCGGTGTCCGACGAGATCCTGGAGCTGCTCGGCTCCGAGATGAACTACGTCGTGCAGGTCGTGTCCCCCGAGGAGGAGGACCGCGAGCTGCTGGAGACGTTCGACATCACCTACGGCGAGGACGCGGGTGGCGAGGACGACCTCCAGGTCCGGCCGCCGGTCGTGACCGTCATGGGCCACGTCGACCACGGCAAGACGCGCCTGTTGGACACCATCCGCAAGGCGAAGGTCGCGGAAGGCGAAGCGGGCGGCATCACCCAGCACATCGGCGCCTACCAGGTGCCGACCGAGCTGGAGGGCGTGCCGCGCCTCATCACCTTCATCGACACCCCGGGCCACGAGGCGTTCACCGCCATGCGTGCCCGCGGCGCGAACTCGACCGACATCGCGGTCATCGTGGTGGCGGCCGACGACGGCGTCATGCCGCAGACGGTGGAGGCGATCAACCACGCCCAGGCGGCCAACGCGCCGATCGTGGTCGCGGTCAACAAGATCGACAAGGAGGGGGCCAACCCCGCCAAGATCCGCCAGCAGCTCACCGAGTACGGGCTGGTCGCCGAGGAGTACGGCGGCGACACCATGTTCGTGGACATCTCGGCGAAGCAGGGCATCAACATCGACGGCCTGCTGGAGGCGATCCTGCTGACCGCCGACGCCTCGCTGGACCTGCGGGCGAACCCCGCCATGGAGGCCCAGGGCGTCGCGATCGAAGCCCACCTCGACCGGGGCCGCGGTCCCGTGGCGACGGTGCTGGTGCAGCGCGGCACGCTGCGGGTCGGCGACTCGATCGTCGCCGGCGACGCGTACGGCCGCGTCCGCCGCATGGTGGACGAGCACGGCGACGACGTCACCGAGGCGTACCCGTCGCGTCCGGTGCAGGTCATCGGTCTGACCTCGGTGCCCGGCGCGGGCGACTCGTTCCTCGTCGTGGACGAGGACCGGGTGGCCCGGCAGATCGCCGAGCGCCGCCAGGCCCGCACCCGCAACGCCCAGAACGCGGCCAAGCGGAAGCGCGTCAGCCTGGAGGACCTGGACGCCGCGCTGAAGGAGACCAGCCAGCTCACCCTGATCATCAAGGGCGACAACTCCGGTACCGTCGAGGCACTGGAAGACGCGCTGATGAAGATCGAGGTCGGCGACGACGTCGAGCTGCGGGTCATCCACCGGGGCGTCGGTGGCATCACCGAGGGCGACATCAACCTGGCCGTCGCGGGTAGCGCGATCGTCCTGGGCTTCAACGTCCGGGCCGAGGGCAAGGCGACCGAACTCGCGAACCGCGAGGGCGTGGACGTCCGCTACTACACGGTCATCTACCAGGCGATCGACGAGATCGAGCAGGCCCTCAAGGGCATGCTCAAGCCGGAGTACGAAGAGGTCCAGCTGGGCCGCGCGGAGGTCCGCGAGGTCTTCAAGTCCTCCAAGGTCGGCACGATCGCCGGTTGTATGGTCCTGTCGGGCGAGATCCGCCGGAACGCGCGGGCGCGGTTGCTGCGCGACACCAACGTCGTCCAGGAGAACCTGCCGATCAGCTCGCTGCGGCGGTTCAAGGACGACGCCACCGAGGTCCGCGAGGGCTTCGAGTGCGGTCTGACGCTCGGCAACTACGCGGACCTGAAGGTCGGCGACGTCATCGAGACGTTCGAGATGCGCGAGAAGCCGCGCGCCTGACGTCTTCGGACACCGGGGGCCGTCGCTTCGGCGGCGGCCCCCGCTCGAACCCCCGTGGTGATGACTTTTGTACGTGGGTGCCCTTGAGCTGGACGTGCTGCTCGGCGACGTCCACTCGTTGAAGCAGAAGCGGTCCGTGGTGAAGCCGATCGTGGCCGAGCTGCGGCGCAGGTTCGAGGTGTCGGTCGCCGAGGCCGGCCACCAGGACCTGCACCGCCGCGCACTCATCGGAGTGGCGGCGGTGGCCGCCGACGCCGAGCATGTCAGGGACGTCCTGGCCGCCTGTGAGCGGTTGGTGGCGGGACGGCCCGAACTGGAACTGCTCTCCGCCCGGCATCGGATGCTCGGGCCGGAGGACTGAGCCGGTCGTCCGCGACCGCCCGGTGTCGGGTGGTCGGTGTCGGGCGTCCGGGGTGAGCGCCGGCGGTGTGAGTGCCGTCGGTGGGATGAAGGAGGGAGCGCCGTGGCCGATCAGGCACGGGCGCGCAAGCTGGCCAAGCGGATCTCGCAGATCGTGGCCTCCGCGCTGGAACACGAGGTGAAGGACCCTCGCCTGGCACGCGTGACGATCACCGACACGCGGGTCACCGGCGACCTGCACGACGCGACGGTCTACTACACCGTGCTGGGCGAGAAGCTGGACGCCGAGCCGGACCTCGCGGGCGCGGCGGCGGCGCTGGAGAAGGCCAAGGGCGTGCTGCGCACGATGGTCGGCCAGCAGACGGGTGTGCGGTTCACGCCGACCCTGGCCTTCGTGACCGACACGGTGCCCGACGAGGCCCGGCGGATGGACGAGCTGCTGGCCAAGGCGCGGGAGGCGGACGCCGAGGTGGCGCGCATCGCGTCGGGCGCGGAGCCCGCCGGCGAGGCCGACCCGTACAAGCCTCCCCGTGACGACGAAGAATCGGACTAGCGTTCCAGGTGTGTCCAACGACCTGAGTGTTCCCCTGAAGGCGGCGGCCTCCGTGCTGCGGGCCGCAACGGAAGTGACCCTGTTGGCGCACGTGAACCCGGACGCGGACGCGTTGGGCAGTGCGCTGGCCCTGGGGTTGGCGCTGCACCGGCAGGGGAAGCACGTCCGGGTGTCGTTCGGGGCTCCTGATGTCGTTCCGGAGACATTGCGGGATCTGGACGTGGCCGGGCTGCTGGTGCCGGCTGCGGCGGTTCCTGTCGCGCCTGAGGTGTTGGTGGCGTTGGACACCGGGTCGGTGGGGCGGCTGGGGCCGTTGGCGGATCGGGTGGCGGCGGCCGGGGCCGTGGTGGTTGTGGATCACCACGTGTCGAATCCCGGGTTTGGGACCGTGAATGTGATTGATGCCGAGGCTGAGGCTACGGCGTTGGTGGTGTTGCGGTTGCTGGACGAGCTCGGGGTTGAGCTGGACGAGCCGGTGGCTCGGTGTGTGTATGCCGGGTTGGTTACCGATACGCGGTCGTTTCGGCATGCTCGGGCTGCTACGCATGAGGTTGCGGCGCGGTTGTTGGCGGCCGGGGTCGATGCCGAGGGTGTGGCGCGGCCGTTGATGGATTCCCATCCTTTCGGGTATTTGGGGATGTTGGCGAGGGTGTTGGCTCGGGCGGAGTTGGAGCCTGGGGCTGCCGGTGGGCTGGGGTTCGTGCATGCGGTGGTGACCTTGGAGGATGCTGCCGGGTTGCGGCCGGAGGAGGTCGAGAGTGTGGTCGACCTGGTGCGGACGACGGCCGAGGCCGAGGTGGCGGCGGTGTTGAAGGAGCTGCGGCCGTCGTATTGGTCGGTGTCTTTGCGGGCCGTTTCGGTGGTGGATGTGCGGGAGGTTGCCCAGCTGTTGGGTGGGGGTGGGCATCGGCTCGCGGCCGGGTTCACGGCTGAGGGGGAGGCTTCGGCTGTGCTGGATCGGTTGCGTGGGGCGCTGGAGGTCGTGGCCTCGCGGTGACCGGTCCTCGGGACCTTTGGGCGGGCTCTCGTTTTCGCGCCGGAATTGCGTGAGAAGGTGGGTGGGGGCTGCTCCGAACGGCCCAGGAGGAGTGGGGCGTGAGTGAGCGGGTGCCTGCTCGGCGGGTTCTTGGGTTGGCCGCGCCGGCGTTGGGGGTGTTGGCGGCCGAGCCGTTGTACGTGTTGGTCGATACCGCCGTGGTTGGGCATCTGGGTGCG
>CBHFOL010000133.1:0-19537 GCA_965995405.1 uncultured Saccharothrix sp. | reverse complement strand
CTCGCGCGTACGGGGCGGGTTCGGGGGGGCGCTCCACCACCCGCGGGCCGACGACCGCGCTCGCCGGATTGGTGGACATGTAGTAGTTGAGGATCCCGTAGTCCGAGAGTGTGCGCGGGTCTTCGGTGAAGTCGTACAGCGACACCCAGTCGCCGCCCTGGAACGACTTCAGCGTCCAGACGTTCTCGTCCAGATCGAGCCGGAACGTCCAGTCGCCCTGCTGCTCGAACGCACCCTGCGTCAACGGCAACGGCGTCAACAGCCCGCCGCCCCCGAACCCCACGTCCACCAACCACTTCCGGTCGACGCGCAGCACGGCGTGCGTGCGCGGGATGTCGCCGTCGCGCCCCAACAACACCCGCGCGGCCAACCCCGTGACCTCGTACCCGAGCCGTTCCAGCACGGCGGCGAACAACAGGTTCTGCTCGAAGCAGTACCCGCCGCGCTTGTGCCGCACCATCTTGTCCTCCAGTGAGGGCACATCCAGCGCGATCGGCACACCGAGCCCGATGTCGGCGTTCTCGAACGAGATGGTCTTCAGGTGCGCGCGATGCAGCCCGCGCAGGGTGACCGCCGCGTCGACATCCGAGTCGATCCGGAAGCCGACCCGGTCCAGGTACGCGTCAAGGTCGAGTAGTTCACCGTTCCACACCCTGCCAGCATGTCAGCTTCGACGGGCCCGGCGCGCCTCCCCGGCACGACACCGAATGGCATTGCCCACAGCAACCCCCGCCTCTCACCCCCAACCGCCTCCCGCCCTCAAGTCCAATGCGGTCGGGGCCGTTGACAGCCCACGGGCGGCGATGGTCTTATGCAGGTATTGGTAAGGGTACTTGCCGAATTCGAGCCGCCGCCGTGTCCCGCAAGCCCGCCCGGACGACGAGGAGTGCGACGTGCGAACGACCCGGCGCTCGGTATTGGCAGGTACGGCGGCGTTGCTCCTGACCGGGGCCTCGTCGGCGGAGTGGCGGCTCAAGTGGAACGCCCAAGGGCTGGGCCTCAAGGCGTTCGAGAGCATCGAGGACGACCGCGCCGGCTCGCACCCCGGCGTCAAACACATCCATGCCCTGGACTCGCACTACCGGTTCGACATGCACACCGGGGACCGCGACACCCACACCGACCGGCAGCGCAACGAGGTCGCGGGCATGAAGTCCAACGGGGCCGACGTTGTGCTCCTCCAGGGCGAGACCTGGCGCTTCACCTACTCGATGTTCATCCCCTCGACGCTCAAAGCCACCACCACGTTCACCCACATCATGCAGACCAAGATGCCCGGCACCGGCACGTCCCCGGTCACCGTGATGTCCCTGCGCCGCAAGTCCGGCGTCCAGAAGATCGAGTTCAAGGTCTTCGAGGGCAACGTCCTGGTCGGCGACACCGACCTCGCCCCGCTGCACGACAGGTGGATCGACACCGAGGTCGAGATCCGGGTCGGCGACGGCACCGCCGGCCGCGTCCGCTGGATCCTCCGCGACGGCGGCACGACCGTGCTGGACAAGACGAAATCCGGCGTCGACACCTGGCTCGGCGACCGCCTGCGCCCCAAATGGGGCATCTACCGCTCGCTCGGCGACACCTCCGGCTCCCTCCAGGACTGCCACCTTCTGCTGCGCGACCTGAAGGCATATAAGTTCGAGTAGTGCTGCACGAAATCACCGAGGCCGCGACCGGCTTCCTGGCCCTGCTGGACGAACGGCAGCGCGCGCTAGCCGGGCGGGAAGTCGACGACGACCTGCGCCGGACCTGGGCCTACACGCCCGGCCCACGTCCGGGCGTGGCCCTCGGCGAACTCCGCCGCGACCAGCGCAAAGCCGTGCACCGCCTGCTGGCCTGCGTCCTCAGCCCGCACGCGTACGCGCAGGTCGCGGCGGTGATGGCGCTGGAGGACGTGCTGGACGACCGGGAAGGCGGCACCCGCGACCGCCACCAGGGCGACTACTGGACGGTCCTGCTCGGGCAGCCCGGCTCCGCCGAACCGTGGGGCTGGCGGTTCGAGGGCCACCACCTGTCCATCAGCGCGCTGGTCGTGGACGGGCACGTGTCGGCCACCCCGTTCTTCCTCGGCGCGAACCCGGCCCGCGTCACCTACCGGGGCCGCACCGTCTCCCAACCCCTGCGCCTCGAAGAGGAGTTGGCCCGTGAACTGCTGGACCGGATGGGCCGCACCGCGCGCGGCCTGGCCGTGGTCGCCGCCGAGCCACCGCCCGACCTGCGCACCGGCAATTCGCCACGCGTCGGCGACATCCAGCCGCAGGGCGTGACGCCCGCCCAGTTCGACCGCGCGTCCCGCGACCTGCTGTTCGGCCTGGTGCGCTACTACCTGGACCGCCTGCACAGCGATCTGGCGGACGACGAGTTCGACCGGCTCGACCTGGAGCGGCTGCACTTCGCGTGGGAGGGGTCGCCGCGTCGGGGCGCCGGGCACTACTACCGGATCCAGGGGCCCGAGTTGCTGATCGAGTACGACAACACGTCGAACGACGCCAATCACGCGCACACCGTGTGGCGCAGGCGTTCCGGCGATTTCGGCGAAGATCTCCTCGCGGCGCACCGGGCCTCGGTGAGCCACCCGTGACACCGGAAGAGGCGGTCGCCGAACAGGAACGTCTGCGACCCCTGGTGCGGACGCAGGCCGATCCCGGGTTCACCGTGCGGCACGTGGCCGGGCTGGACGTCTCGTACACCGACGACGACCGGCTGGCCGGCGCCGTGGTGGTGCTCGACGCGTCGACGCTGGAGACGGTCGACTCCGCCGTCGTGCTTGGCCAGGCCGAATTCCCTTACCTGCCAGGACTCTTCGCGTTCCGCGAGCTGCCGCCGCTGCTGCTGGCGCTGGACCGGCTGACCGTGCCGCCGGACCTCCTGGTGTGCGACGGGCAGGGTCTGGCGCATCCCCGGCGGTTCGGGTTGGCGTGCCACCTCGGGGTGGTGGCCGACCTGCCCAGCATCGGGGTGGCGAAAACCCCGATGGGACGCTTCGACCAGCCGTCCGACGAACGCGGCGCGGCCACGGATCTGGTGGAGGACGGCGAGATCGTCGGACGCGCGCTGCGCACCCGGCAGGGTGTGAAGCCGGTGTTCGTGTCGGTGGGCCACCGGATCGACCTGGACCGGGCGTGTGCGGAAGTGCTGCGGCTGTGCCTCACCAGGCTCCCGGAGACGACTCGCCGTGCCGACGCGCTGGGCCGCGCTCAGCTCAGGTAGGCCAGCTCCGGGTGCCGCCGGACATACGTCTCCAGCAGGCTTTTCGCGGTCGACACCGAGTCGACCAGCGGGTGCAGCGCGAACGCCTTCAACGCCGCCGCCCGCGTGCCCTCCAACACCAACCGGTCCACGGCCTTGACCGACGTGACCAGCCCGGCGGCGTGGTCGGGCAGCTGGCTCACCGGCAGCGGTGACACCCCTCCCTCGTCCACCGTGCAAGGCACTTCAACCACAGCAGCAGAATCCAAAGTGGACAATGTGGTACCATTGGGAACATTCAGAATCAACGTGGCACGTTCGTCGTGCGCGAGCGCGTGCATCAGCTTGAGCGCCACGTGTTCGTACCCGCCGCCGTCCAGTGAGTCGCGGTCCTGCTTCATGTACGTCGCCTCACGCTCCAACCGGGTGGTCTCCCAGTCGACCTCGCCGTCGTAGAAGCGCTTCTGTTGGCGCAGCAGGAAAGCGCCCCGATCATCACCCAGGGCGTCCCGCGTGTCGTAGTAGTAGTGCAGGTACTCGTTGGGGATGACCCCCAAAGCCTGCAACAACTCCACGCCGAACAACCTGCCTTCCTCGAACGAAAGCAACGCGTCCGCATCGGTGAGCAGCCGTGGCAACAGGTTCTCCGCACCCCGGTAGACCCCTTGCAACCAACCAAGATGGTTCAGCCCGGCATAGTCGAACGTGACGTCCTCGACGCCCAACGCGTGCGCCACCCGCCGGCACAACCCGACCGGCGAATCGCAGATGCCGATCACCCGAGGGTGTTCCGCCATCGCCTCGGTGATCAGCCCGGCCGGGTTGGTGAAATTGATGACCCACGCCTCCGGGGCGAGCCGCGCGACCCGACGGGCGATGTCCCGCGCCACCGGAACGGTCCGCAGCCCGTACGCGATTCCGCCCGCGCCAACGGTTTCCTGTCCCAGGACGCCGTGCGCGTGCGCCACCTCCTCGTCGATCGCCCGCCCGGCCAGCCCGCCGACGCGGATCGCGGAGAACACGAAGTCCGCGCCCCGCAACGCCTCGTCCAGATCCGTGGTCGCGGTGACGCGCGGCCCGCCGTGCAGCACGGCCCGGATACGCGCCAGCCGTGCCGGATCGACGTCGTGCAGCACGAGTTCGTCCACGCGCCCGTCCGCGACGAGCGCCCGGTGCACCAGCGGCACGCGGAACCCGCCGCCACCCAGGATGACCAGCCTCATGCGTCCCATCCTGCCTCGGCGAGCAGCCCGATGAACGCCGACGTCAGCGGATCGGGGTCCTTGTGGCTGAACGCGGCCAGCTCGCGCCGCACCGGGGGCTCGGGCCGCAGCACGACCCCGTCGAACGTCTCCGGCAGCACGTTGCGCGGCACCAGCGCCGGTCCGAGCCCGGCGGCGGCCAGCACCGGCACCGACGCGGTCTGCTCGGTCCGGATCGACGCCGACGGCTGGAACCCGCGTTCCGCGCACACCGCGTGCACGAACTCCGCCAGCCCGTTGCCCGGCGCGGGCAGCACCCACCCCTGATCGGCGAACGACCGCAGGTCGACCGGGCCTTCGTGCCGTGACTCGGGCGGCAGCACCAGCACGAACTCCTCGATCCCCAGATACCGGCAGAAACCCGACCACGCCACCGGTTTCGGCCCGATCGCCAGGTCAGCCTGACCTGCCGTCATGGTGTCCCGCAGCTCGTCGGCGTGGCGGTGCTCGAACAGCCTGATCCGCACGTCCGGGTGCAGCGTGCGCCACCTGCGCAGCACGGGCGGCAGCAGGCCGAGCGTCAGCGAGTACACGGTGGCCACGTGGAGTTCGCCGCACTCCAGCCCACTCGCCCGCCGGGCCGCCGTGACCGCCCGTTCCGCGTCCGCCAGGGCGGTCCGGGCGAACGGCAGCCACGCCCGCCCGGCCGGGGTCAGCCGCACGGCGCGCGGCAGCCGGTCCAGCAGCGGCGTGCCCACGGTCCGTTCCAGGGCGCGGATCTGGTGCGACAGTGCGGGTTGCGTCACATGCAGCAGCTCGGCGGCACGGGTGAAGGAGCCTTCGTCCACAACCGTGACCAGGTACTCGAACTGGCGCAGCGTCATGAAGCGAGTTTATGTCATCGACAAGAAACATGCCTTGGACTTATGTCGCGAGTGGTCGGACGATCGGCTCATGGCACTGAACGAACAAGCCCGCGCCTTCCTGGAGAAGACCGCGGGCGCGCCTCCCGTGGAGGAGTCGACCGTCCACGACGCGCGGCAAGCCTTCCTGGGCTTCAAGGGATTCCAGAGCGAACCACTGCCGACCCGCGTCGAACACCTGTTCGTCCCCGGCCCGACCGCCGACCTGCCGGCCCGCGTCTACCACCCGTCCGGCGACGGGCCGTTCCCGGCGATCGTCTTCTTGCACGGCAGTGGTTTCGTGATCGGGAACCTGGACGTGTACGACGTGCTGCTGCGCCGGTTGGCCCACGTCACCGGCCACGTAGTGTTCGCGGTCAACTACCAGAAAGCCCCTGAACATCCTTACCCCGCCCCGCTGGACGACTGCTATGCCGCCACCGCGTGGTTCCTCGACCACGCAACGGAATTCGGCGTCGACCGCGTCGGCATCGCCGGTGACAGCGCGGGCGGCACCCTGGCCGCCGCCGTCACGTTGAGGGCACGCGAGAACGGCCTCGGACTGGCGTTCCAGATCCTCGTCTACCCGCCGCTGGACACCGACTTCCACACGGAGTCCTATGTGGACAACGAAGTCGGCTACGGGTTGCAGCGCGAAGGGATGCGCTGGTTCTGGTCGCACTACCTGAACGGTCAGGAACCCACCGGGGAAGCCGCCCCGTTGCGCGCCGAGCTGCACGACCTGCCGCCCGCGTTCATCGCACTCGCCGAGCACGACCCGGTGCGTTCCGACGGCGAAAAGTATGCGGAAAAGCTGGCCGCGGCAGGAGTTCCGGTGCACCTGAGGCACTTCGACGGCACGATCCACGGCTTCGTGCTGATGGACGGCGTGCTGGACGAGACGACCGTGCTGCTCGCCGAAGTCGCGACCTGGCTTGGAGAACTGTGATGCCGCTCGCCCTGATCGCCCTCGCCATCGGCGCGTTCGGCATCGGCACCACGGAATTCGTGATCGTCGGGCTGCTGCCGGAAGTGGCGTCCGACCTCGGCGTGTCGATCCCGTCTGCCGGCCTGCTGGTCTCCGGGTACGCGCTGAGCGTCGTGGTGGGCGCGCCGCTGATCACCGCCGGCGGCTCCCGCCTGCCCCGCAAGCGCTTGCTGGTCGGCCTGATGGGCCTGTTCATCCTGGGCAACCTGCTGTGCGCGGTGGCCGACAGCTACCCCCTGCTGATGGTCGGCCGGGTCGTGGCCGCGCTGTGCCACGGCGCGTTCTTCGGCGTCGGCGCGGTGGTCGCGGCCGGTCTGGTCGCGTCGGACCGGCGGGCGCGGGCGATCTCGCTCATGTTCACCGGACTGACCGTGGCGAACGTGCTGGGCGTGCCGATGGGCACCGCGCTGGGCCAGTCGTTCGGCTGGCGTTCGACGTTCTGGGCGGTGACGGTGCTCGGTATCCTCGGCCTCATCGGGATCATCGCGCTGGTGCCGCGGCAGCCCGCGTCGGATGGCCTGCGCGGCGAGCTGGAAGTGTTCCGGCGGCCCGGTGTCTGGCTCGCGCTGGGCACGACGGCGCTGGGGTTCGGCGCGGTGTTCGCGTCGTTCACCTACATCGCGCCGATGATGACCGAGGTGGCCGGGTTCTCGCCGGGTGCGGTGACGTGGCTGTTGGTGTTGTTCGGGGTCGGTTTGTGCGTCGGGAACGTGCTGGGCGGACGTGCGGCGGACCGCAGCCTGATGCCCAGCATGTACGCGATCCTGGCCGCGTTGGTGGTGGTGCTCGTGGTGTTCGTGTTCACCGCGCAGTCCCAGTTGCTGGGCGCGGTGACGATCGCCCTGCTCGGCGTGGCCGGGTTCGCGACCGTCGCGCCGTTGCAGAGCCGTGTGCTGCAACAGGCCGAAGGCGCTCCGGCGCTGGCGTCGGCGGCGAACATCGCCGCGTTCAACCTCGGCAACGCGGCGGGCGCGTGGCTCGGCGGTGTCGCCATCGACGCCGGATTCGGGTACACCGCACCGAACTGGGTCGCCGCGCTGATGGCGTTGGCGGCTCTGGGTGTCGCGGTGGTCGGCGGCCGGGTCCGAACCCCGGTTCCGGCGCGCTGACCGAGAGTCCGCGTCGGTGCCGCTCCGTCGGGGCGGAGAGTTTGCACGTCGGGTCCGCGCTGGTCAAGGGGCCGTTCGTCGGGTCTTCGGGGACTGTCCACAGTGGATTCATGTGGCTCTTGACACATCTTGCGGGGTGAGGGGAGGGTCTGCACAAACCTGTCCCGCACATGATGGGGGAACCGCCGTGAAGGGTGTTCGGAGAGCCGCGGTGCTGGCGGCTCTGGCAACGCTGCCGCTGGGTCTGCTGCCGGTGGTGGCCTCGGCCGCGCCGGAAGGTCCGGTGTTCAAGGATGGCGAGGCGCAACCCGTCTTCAGCGCTACGGACGTGGTGAAGGAGAGCCTCTGGGTCCGCGCGCCCGTCGACAGCGACCGCGACGGCAAGGACGACGAGGTCTACACCGAGGTGGTGCGGCAGAAGGCCACCGACCGGGGCCTCAAGGTGCCGGTGGTCTTCTTCAACAGCCCCTACTTCTCCGGCGGCAACGACGTGGACAACCACAACGTCGACGTCGAGCTGTACGTGCCGAACCGGCGTGGCGGCCACGACAAGCGCGACGGGTCGAAGCTGAAGGCGGAGGCGGACGAGCGGATCGCGGCGGCAGTCGGCCCGAACGCGGCCCCCATCATCTCGACGCGCTACGAGTCGTACTTCGTCTCGCGTGGATTCGCCGTGGTGTACGCGGAATCGCTGGGCACCGGCAAGTCCTCCGGCTGCCCCACCTCGGGCGGTCGTAACGAGACCATCGGCTCCAAGTCCGTCATCGACTGGCTCAACGGCCGCGCCACCGCGCGTGACACGGCGGGCAAGCAGGTGACGGCCGGCTGGAGCACCGGCAAGACCGCGATGATGGGCGTGTCGTACAACGGCACCCTGCCCAACGCCGTCGCCTCCACCGGGGTGCGGGGGCTGGAGGCGATCGTGCCGATTGCCGCCATTTCCAGCTGGTACGACTACTACCGCGCCAACGGGGCCGTGGTCGCGCCCGGCACGTACCAGGGCGAAGACCTGGACGTGCTGGCCGAGTACGTGCACACGCGGGCGGACCGGGAGATCTGCAAGCCGGTGCTCGCCGAGATCGCCGCCAAGCAGGACCGGGTGACCGGCGACTACAGCGCGTTCTGGGACGAGCGGAACTACGTCAAGGACGCCTCGAAGGTGCGGGCGGCGGTGCTCGCCGTGCACGGTCTGAGCGACTGGAACGTCAAGACCAAGCACGTGGCGCAGTGGTACGACGCGTTGCGGCGCAACGGGGTCGAGCACAAGATCTGGCTGCACCAGTCCGGCCACACCGACCCGGACACGCTGCGTTCGGTCGAGTGGCGGCGGACCATCAACCGGTGGTTCAGCCACTACCTGTACGGGATCGACAACGGCATCCAGAACGAGCCGAAGTCGACCATCCAGCGCGAGGACCGCACGACGTGGGTCAACGAGGCCGACTGGCCTGCTCCGGGCACCTCTACGGCCCGTCTGTACCCGTGGGCCGGTGGTTCGGCCAAGGGTGCGCTTAGGTCGTCGTCCGTGCCGGGGCGTCCGGTGGTGGAGTCGCTGCGTGACGACTCGTCCAAGGTCGCCGAGGACCTGATCGACCTGCCCAGCTCCGGCAACCGGCTGTCTTACGCGACGCAGACGTCCGCCACGCCGTTGCGGCTGTCCGGTACGCCGAAGGTGGAGTTGGCGATCTCGTTCGACCGGCCGGCGGCGAACGTGACCGCGCTGCTGGTGGACCGTGCGCCGAACGGCTCCAGCCACGTGATCACGCGCGGGTGGTTCGATCCGCAGAACCGGGACGGCGCGGACAAGACCAAGGCGGTCAAGCCCGGCCACACCTACAGGATCGAGGTCGACCTCCAGCCGCAGGACTACATCGTGCCCGCCGGGCACACCGTGGAGTTCGTGCTGATCTCCAGCGACTACGACTACACGCTGCGGCCGAAGCCCGGTGCGGGGCTGTCGATCGACCTGACGGCCACGACGGTGGAACTCCCCGTGGTCGGCGGGCCGGCGGCGTTGCGCCGTTCGATCGGTTAGGAACTAATTCACCAACTGAACACCTGGTTAGTCTTCCACTTTGACGGCTGGGCGTGGTCGGATCGCCACACCCAGTCGTCAAGGAGGTGGGCAGATGCGCCGTGTGCTCGTAACGGTCCTCGTCGCGCCGCTGGTCGGCCTCGTCCTCACACAGGGCGAGGCGGCGGCGGCTCCGAACTTCCAGTTGCCGTTCCCCTGCAACCAGGTGTGGGACGGGCAGACCCGGACCAACCACAGTCCCGCGAACTCGGTGGACTTCAACCGTGCCGGTGACGACGGCGACCCGGTCGTCGCGTCCGCCGCGGGCACCGTGACCAGGGTCGCGAACGAGGGCAGCACCAGTTACGGCCGGTGGGTCGAGATCGACCACGGCGGCGGCTGGCGGACCCGGTACGCGCACCTTTCGGCGCAGCGGGTGAGCGTCGGGCAGTCCGTGCGGCTCGGGCAGCAGGTCGGCAACGTCGGCAGCACCGGCGGGTCGACGGGGCCGCACCTGCACTACGAGCAGCGGCTCAACGGTGCCGACCAGAAGGCCACGTTCAACGGGGCTCAGGCGTACTACTGGGGCACGCGCAGCTACACGAGCCGTAACTCGTGCACCGGGGTCACCGGGACCGTCGGTACCGACAGCGGCGCGTCGGTGACCGTGCGGTCCGGCCCTGGGACGGGTTACGCCGCCGTGGGGTCGGTCGCCAATGGTGCGTCGGTGACGATCCGTTGCCAGGCGAAGGGCGACACGATCACCGGCAAGTACGGCACCACCAACCTGTGGGACCAGATCGGCTCCGGGTACATCTCCGATGCTTACGTGTACACGGGCTCCGACGGTCAGGTCGCGCCCGGCTGTTGATTCGATCCGTTGTGCTTACCGCCCCCTCTTACGCGCTCCGTGTGCAGAGGGGGCGGTTTTCTTTCGCAGTTATCCCACGAATGGGTGAAGCGCCGAAGTTATCCACAGATTGCGATTTCATGGTGGCGCCCCGCCGATTCGGCGGGCAATATCGAACCCATGACAACCACCACCAAACCCGGCCACCTCCGAACCCCCGGTGACGTGATCGCCGCATTGCCGTACCTGCTCGGATTCCACCCGGTGGATTCCCTGATCCTGATGCTGTTGGAAGGCGGCGTCATCGCCCAGACCCTGCGCCTGGACCTGCCGTCCACCCGGAACGACCGCCGCGTGGCCGACGAGTTGGCCATGTCCCTGGGCGACCAGTCGACCACCCGCGCCGTGGCCCTGGTGATCGGCGGCGGCCGGGGCGACCCTCCCGAACACCTGCCACGCGAGCACCTGGTGGCCGAGCTGGAGACGTCCCTGGGGTGCGTGGGCGTGCCCGTGACCTGCGCGGCGTGGACTCCGGCGACGGCGAAGGGCGCGCCGTGGCTCAGCTACCACGACCTGGGTGAACAGGGCGTCGTCCCGGACCCGGCCACCACGACGATCGCCGCCAACGCGGTCGCCCAGGGCCTGGTGACCCACCGCGACCGGGAGTCGCTGGCCGCCACCCTGGCACCGGATCCGGACGGGGTCCTGGCCCGGAGATCGGCGCTGCTGGACGAGGTGGCGGACCAGGCGGAGCCACCCGACTACGAAGACCCCAGGACCATGCACCGCCACCGTGCTCTGGTGAAGGCGGAGGTGGCGCGGGCCCAATCCCGGGGGCGTCCGCTCACGGATCTGGAGATAGCCAACCTGGCATTCGCGTTGTCCGACCTGTGGGTGCGCGATGCGAGTCTGGCGGAGGCGATCGGCCCGCACTCGCACGGTGCCGAACACCTGTGGACGGAACTGACCAGAGGGACCCCGATCCCGGAAAGAGCCGAACCGGCCGCACTGCTCGCATTCTCGGCGTATATCCGCGGGGATGGTGCGTTGACCCTGCTGGCCTTGGACCGGGCGGAAGACGCAATGCCCGGCCACCGCCTGTCGGCGTTGCTGCGGACGGCTCTGGAGAACGGAATGTCCCCGACGACAGTCCGCGGCCTGGCCGAACGGGTAGCCGACGCCGACTGGTTCCCGAAAGCCGACCCCGGGGAGCCGACCATGTCCTGACCACCAGCCCCGGCCTCGCCCCTCCCCGCGAGGCCGGGCCCACCACCTCACCGAACGGCACCCACGGCTGCCTTGACCCACGGCTGCCTTGACCCAGGGCTGCCTTGACCCACGGCTGGCGCACACAGGTCTGGGGCACGCAGGTCTGGCGCGTGCAGGGCGCTTCGGTCCTGGCCTGGATTGCTTCGGTTCCTGAGCGGCCTGTCTCGGTACTCGTGCGGGTTGCTTCGGCTCCGCCCGAGTCCGCGCCGGACCGCCAGGCTGCGCCGTTGGGCCCGAGCGGCCTACCGGAGTCGTATGGCCCACTCCTGGCCGGCCCTGTTCGGGCCGGCTGCGGGCGGGCTACGTGTGGCCGGCTGCGTGGCCCAGGTTGGGTTTCGCGGTTCTGGTGGTCAGCGGTTGGCGAAGGTGTCGAGCACTTGGCGCTTGCGCAGGGTCATGGCGGCGTTGCCGCTGTGACCGGAATCGTTGAACACGACCAGTTCGGCGTCGGGCCAGGCTCGGGTCAACTCCCAGGCCGTGTCGATCGGCGAACCCAGGTCGAGTCGACCGTGGAGCAGGGCACCGGGGATGCCTGCCAACCGGCCGGCTTCGCGCAGGAGGACGCCTTCGTCCAGGAACGCACCGTGGCTGAAGTAGTGCGCGCAGATGCGGGCGCGGCTGAGCATCGCTGCCAGCGGGCGGTCGCTGAACGCGGGGGCCGTTCCGTTCTGGTCCAGGGAGATGGTGGCGTCTTCCCAGGCGTGCCAGTCCCGGGCGGCTTGATGGCGTGTCTCGGGGTCGGGGTCGGCCAGCAGTCGGCCGTAGGAGGACAGCAGGTCGCCGTCCCGGTCGGGTTCGGGGACACCTGCCCGGAACCGGTGCCAAGCCTCCGGGAAGAACCTCGCGAGGCCGCGGTAGAGCCAGTCGATCTCGGACCTGCGGGTCGTGGTCACGGCGGTGATCACGATCTCCGACACCCGCTCCGGGTGGCGTTCGGCGTACGCCAGCAGCAACGTCGAACCCCACGACGCCCCGGACAACAGCCACTGCTCGATGCCCAGGTGTTCGCGCAGGCGTTCCATGTCGGCGATCAGGTCGGCAGTGGTGTTGTGGGTCAGGTCGGTGGTGGGGTCGCCGGCCGGTGGGGTGCTCCGGCCGCACCCGCGTTGGTCGAACAGGACCGTGCGGTAGCGGTTCGGGTCGAACAGGCGGCGGTGGGTCGGTGTGCAGCCGGATCCCGGGCCGCCGTGGACGACCAGTGCGGGCTTGCCGTCTGGGGAACCGCAGGTTTCCCAGTGGACGAGGTTGCCGTCGCCCACGTCGAGCATGCCCTGCTCGTATGGCCCGATGGGCGGGTACAGGGTGTCTGCCACTGGACCAACGTATGGGGGGACGGCGTACGAGGCCGGCGTACGACGGTGGCGGCGTGCGAGGGCGGTGTACGAGCGGTGCGGGGGCCGAGCGGGTGTCGGTGGTCGCGTGGCCGGTGGAGGGGGGGGGCCATCCGTTGCGCACGGGCAGGGGAGCGACTCGCACGCAACGCGCACGCGATTTTGGCGCGACTTGTGCCGATCTGGGTGGGGCTGGTGTGGCGGCCTTGGTCTGGCTAGTGGTGGTCGGGGCCGCCGGTAGCCGTCAGATCAGGTCCGGGCGGTGCCAGGGTTCGTCCAGGACGTGCTGCGCCAGGAAGGCAAAGATCGTCTCGTACCAGACCTTGGCGTTGCCCGGGGTCAGGATCCAGTGGTTCTCCGTCGGGAAGTACAGGAACTTCGCCTGCACGCCGTGGCGGACCAGGTCGAAGTACAGGCGCTGGCCCTCGCCGATCGGGACCCGGTAGTCCTTGTCGCCGTGGATCACCAGCATCGGGGTCTTGATGTCCGCGACCCCCAGGTGCGGCGAGTTGGCGCGCACCTGTTCCTGGTGCCGCAGCGGGTCGCCCATCTCGCGGATCCAGTAGTACGAGTCGTCCGTCGTGCCGGTGAACGCGTCCAGGTGCCACAGCGACGCGTGCGTCACGATCGCCTTGAACCGGTCCGTCTTGGTCGCGATCCAGTTCGCCATGTACCCACCGAACGAACCGCCCATGGCCGCCGTGCGACTGTCGTCGATGTCGTCGCGGTGCGCCGCCACGTCCGTGATCGCCATCAGGTCCGTGTACGGCTTGGCACCCCAACTGCCCCAGCCGGCCTGGATGAACTCCGGGCCGTAGCCCGTCGACAGGGCCGGGTCGGGCATGAGCACCGCGTAGCCCCGCGCGACCATCAGCCACGGGTTCCAGCGCCAGCTCCAACCACTCCAGCTCATCACCGGGCCGCCGTGCACCCACAGCAACAGGGGCGCGGGCTGCTCCGGGGAACACCCCGCCGGGAGGGCCAGCCAGGCCCGGACCGTCCGGCCGTCGGCGACGACCGTCTCGATCTCGGTCAACGTGCCGGGCAGGGACTCGACCGCACCCGGCGCGGGCAGCGGCACGGCGTCCTGCTCCGGGGCGGCCAGGTCCAGGCGCACCGGCTGGGCGGGCTGGGCGACGGTGTTGCGCAGCGCGTACACGTGGTCCGCGCCCACCCGCACATCGGTGTACGCGCCGGACGCGGTCAACCGGATCAGGTCACCCGACGCCAGGTCCAGCCGCCAGATCGGCTGGTGGCCCCGGTACGAGCTGGTGAAGTACACCGCCGAGCCGTCCGGCGCGACCACCGGGTGCTCCGCCTCCTCGGCGAAGTCCGGCGCGAGCTCGGTGATCGTGCCGTCCAGGTCGATCCGCACCAGCGCGTTGCGCCACGCGTGGTCCGGGGTCGAGTCGAGCGACCGGATCGCGATCACGCCCGACGAGTCCGGCAGGAACGTCGGCTGCTGGAACGAGTGGCCCTCGACATCCGCCAGCACGCGGCCGGGCCCGCCGTCCGACGGGGCCAGGCGCAGCCGCACGCGCGCGCCGTAGGCCGCGCTCACGTCCAGCCGCTCGGTGTGCACGACCCACCGGCCGTCGGGGCTGATCGCCGCCGCGTCGTCCAGGCGGGCGCTCGCCTCCGGGGTCAGGTCGACCAGGTCCGGGGTCAGGCGCTCGTCGGACTCCGTCCACGGCGCGGTCAGCAGCCTCGGGTACGAGGGGCCCAGGTCGGCGTCCCAGTACCGGAACGGGTACGACTCGTACAAGATCGCCGTGACGCCCGCATCTTCACGGGCCTTGCGCAGCTGCTCGTCGGCGTCGCCGAACTCGGTCGTCGGGTGCGCGCCGGACGTCAGCAGCAGGGTGCCCGCGCCGGCGGCCACCTCGACCCGCTCCACGCCGCCCGCCGGGCGGAACAGCTCGCGGGCCTCGCCGGTCGGCGGCAGCACCCACAGCGCCGTCTTGTCCTTGACCTTGCCGTCGGCGGGCTTCGACTGCTGGTCGGGGCGGCCGGACAGGAACAGCAGCGAGCCGTCCGGCGTGAACACCGGGTTCGACTCGCTCTTCGCCGACCGGGTCAGCCGCCGCGCCGGGCGCACGCCCGCCGGGTCGACCTCCCACAGCGCGCCCTGCCACGTCTTGCCGTCGGGTGCGAGTTCCGCCACCACGGTGACCAGGCGCTTGCCGTCCGGGGACAGCGCGAGCGACCCGAGCCGGGGGAGCGCGGCGAACGCGGACAGCTCCGCGAAGTCGCCCGCCTGGATTGTGCCGCTCATCGGCCCTCCTGAGACCGGGACTGGGTGAACCCCCACGCGTCGCGCACCATGCCGGTCAGGTCGACCCGCTCCGGCTTCCAGCCCAGCTCGGTGCGCGCCCGCTCGGCGGACGCCACCAGCGCCGCCGGGTCGCCCGAACGGCGCGGCGACACCTCGGCCGGGATCGGGTGGCCGGTGACCTCGCGGCACGCCTCGACCACCTGCTTCACCGAGAACCCGAAGCCGTTGCCGAGGTTGTAGATCCGGTGTTCGCCGCCGGTCGCGTGGTCCAGCGCCTTCAGGTGCGCGTCGGCGAGGTCCACCACGTGGATGTAGTCGCGCACGCAGGTGCCGTCGTCGGTCGGGTAGTCGTCGCCGTACATGGCGACCTTGTCCCGCTTGCCCTGCGCCACCTGGAGCACGATCGGGATCAGGTGCGTCTCGGTCGCGTGCCGCTCGCCGAAGCGCCCGTACGCGCCCGCCACGTTGAAGTACCGCAACGACACCGCCGCCAGGCCGTGCGCGATCGCGTAGCCGGTGATGGCGTGGTCGATCGCGAGCTTCGTCGCGCCGTAGGTGTTGGTCGGCCGGGTCGGCGCGGTCTCCACGATGGGCACCTCGTCCGGCTCGCCGTAGGTGGCGGCCGTGGACGAGAACACCAGGCGCGGCGTGCCGTGCTCGCGCATCGCGTCGAGCAGCCGCAGCGACGTGACCACGTTGCCCTGCCAGTACTTCGCCGGGTCCTGCTGCGACTCGCCGACCAGTGACTTGGCCGCGAAGTGCAGCACCCCGTCGTAGCCCTCGGCCAGCACCGAGCCGATCACGTCGTCGATGTTCTCCGCGATGAGCCGGACCCCGTCGGGGACGGCGTCGGCGTGCCCGGTGGACAGGTCGTCGAGTACGACCACCTCGTGGCCGGACTCGGCCAGCCGAGCCGCGCACACGCTGCCGACGTACCCCGCACCGCCCGTGACGAGCAACTTCACCGTCATCCCCGCTTTCGTAGTCGGTCGCTTGCCGTCAATCGTCCCGGCCCGCGCCCGCCGAGGGCACCGCCGGGAAGGTTTCGGGTACGGGCCGGCCGCGTCCCTCGAACGCCGTGCCGATCCGCCGCACCACGGCGTCGTGCCGCGCCACGGGCACCGGCGCGATCGCCGATCCGCCGCCGGTCATCCGCGCCCCAGCGCGCCTTCGGCCACCGCCGTGCGGTGGGGCAGTGCGAACGGCAGCGCGAAGCCGTCGTGGTAATCCGTGTGCTCGCCGATCAGGTTCACCCAGCCGGTGGCGGACCACACACCCCTCGGGTCACTGCCGTGCAGTTCCCGGAATGCGGCGGCGGCGCGCCGTGCCTGCTCCTTCGGTGCCGGCCCGACCTGGGCACGCCATTCCTGGGCATGCCGAAGCCGGGCCGGCCGATCCTGGACTCGCTTCCCGGTCGCCAGGGTTACCTCGCCTGCACCAGCACGGCATGGGCCACGGCCGGGTCCAGATCGGCCGTCGTGCCGTTGCCGCGCACGTGCACCACCTTCGCGCCGGACAGCGAGTCGACCTCGACCGTGCCGCCCGGCACCACGCCCGCCGCCTTCAGCTCCGCCATCAGACCCGGGTCGAGCTGGACGTGCTCGGCGATCCGCCGCACCTCCACCCGGCCGCCGCCGCGCCGCGCCACCTCGTCTACCCGGATCAGGTCGGCCTCGGCGGGCGGCGCCGGCTCGCCATCGCCCAGCTTGTCCAGGCCGGGGATGGGGTTGCCGTAGGGGGACGTCGTGGGGTTGCCCAGCAGCCGCACCAGCTTGCGCTCGACCGCCTCGCTCATCACGTGCTCCCAGCGGCACGCCTCGCTGTGCACCTGCTCCCACTCCAGGCCGATGATGTCGACCAGGAGGCGTTCGGCGAGCCGGTGCTTGCGCATGACGGCGATGGCCAGGTCACGGCCCTGCTCGGTCAGCTCCAGGTGCCGGTCGTCGGCGACGACCACCAGTCCGTCGCGTTCCATCCGGCCCACGGTCTGGCTCACCGTCGGCCCGCTCTGCCCGAGGCGCTCGGCGATGCGGGCGCGCAGCGGCACCACGCCCTCTTCTTCGAGCTCGTAGATCGTGCGGAGGTACATCTCCGTGGTGTCGATGAGGTCGTTCACACCCGCTCCCCTTCGTATGGTGCCAATGCTAGTCGCCCGGTGACGGGTGCAGGATGGTGCGGTGCATCCATTGATCAGCACCGAAGCCCTGGCTGCCGCGCTGGCCGACGCCGTTCCCCCGGTGGTGGTGGACGTCCGCTGGCGTCTCGGCGGACCTCCCGGACGTCAAGACTACGAGGTCGGGCACGTTCCCGGTGCGTCCTATCTAGACCTCGACACCGAACTTTCCGCCGAACCCGGTCCGGGTGGCCGCCACCCGCTGCCCTCCGCCGACCACCTACAGCGGGTGCTGCGCTCCGTGGGCGTCCGCGAAGGTCACCCGGTCGTGGCGTACGACGGTGGTGACGGGTCGGTCGCGGCACGGCTGTGGTGGCTGCTGCGGTGGGCCGGGCACACCGAGGTCGCGGTCCTCGACGGAGGCTACGCCGCGTGGGTGGCCGAGGACCGTCCGGTGACGACGGAGGTGCCGGAGCCGGTGCCCGGCGACCTCACGGTGCGGCCGGGCGCGATGCCCGTCCTGGACGCCGACGAGGCCGCCGCGCTCGCCCGGACCGGGGTGCTGCTGGACGCCCGCGCCGCGCAGCGCTACCGGGGCGAGACCGAGCCGGTGGACCCGCGCGCCGGACACATCCCGGGCGCGCTGAACGCGCCGTCGGCCGAACACGTGGCCGGCGACGGCCGCTGGCTCGGAGCGAAAGCCCTGGCCGACCGGTTCCGGGCGGTCGGCGTGCGGCCGGACGCACCCGTGGGCGCGTACTGCGGCTCCGGCGTGACCGCCTCGTCGGTGGTGCTGGCGCTGGAGGTGGCCGGTGTCACCACGGCCGGCCGGCCCGCCGCGCTGTACGCGGGCTCGTGGTCGCACTGGTGCGTCGACCCATCCCGCGAGGTCGCCACCGGCTCGAACCCCTGAACCACACGAACGGGTGGGTACCGGCGTGCGGTGCCCACCCGTTCGAGGGATCGGTCAGGCGTTGGGGATCTTCTCGAACGCCTTCGTCGCGAGCTTCAGCGCGACCGCGCACGGGTCGAACGAGTCGATCGGGGTGACGCTGGCCAGGAACGCGGGCGTGATCTCGGCCGGGTCGTCGGTCAGCATGACCAGGACGGAGCAGTCGCCGCCCTTCTCCTTCACCTCGTACGCGGTGTTGCCGCCGACCTCGATCTCCTTGGCCTCGCCCTCGTACTCGGCGAACGTCACCATGAACAGCACCACCGCGAACGGCTGCTCGGTGCTCTGCACGCAGCCCTTCTCGCCGGCCTTCTGCGCGCCGATGGCGGCGGCCACGTCCTCCGGGGTGAGGATGTCGCAGTCCTCGTAGCCCTCGGTCTTCTTCTTCGTGGTGATCTTGACCTTGCCGGCCGGCTTGGTGCCCGAGGTGGGCGAGCCGGTGCCGGTGGTGGTCGGCTTCTTGCCGCTGGTCGACGTCTTGGTCGAGGTCGGCTTGCCGGTTGTGGTCTTCTCGCCGCCCCCGCCACCCGGAGCCGCCACCGGCTTGCCGGTGACGCTCGTGGCACACGCGGTGAGGCCGAGTGCGAGTGCCAGGGCGAGGACAGCCGTCAGGGCGGAGGCTCGTCGGTGCATGTGTGTCTGACCCCGTTCCGACGAGCGGGGTTCCATCCTCGATGGCCACGATCCCGGCCCGCCTCGTCCAGCCAGACTCTAAATCCTGGATCCGCCGGCCGATGGCCGGATGTGCCAACCTGTGATCACGCCCCTGGTCGGGACGCCGCGAACGCCCCGTGCGCCGTGATCACACCGTGCGGCGTGACGTGGGTTAGGTTGCCGGTCATGGGCGCCGCCGTGGGTAACCGAGCCGCTGTCGTCTGGGACGAGTCCTTCCTGGGCTACGACCTGGGCGGCGACCACCCGCTGAACCCGGTCCGGCTGGACCTCACGATCCGGCTCGCGACCGCTCTCGGCGTGCTCGACGGCGTCGACCTGGTCAAACCCGATCCGGCGACGGACGCCGATATCGAACGGGTGCACGAGCCGGCCTACCTGTCCGCCGTGCAGGCCGCCCCGATGGCCGGCTGGGACGTCGGGCACGGCCTGGGCACCCCGGACAACCCGGTGTTCGCCCGGATGCACGAGGCGTCCGCGCTGGTCGTGGGCGGTTCGCTGGCCGCCGCACAGGCCATCGCGGCAGGCGGGACCAAGCGGGCGGTGAACATCGCGGGCGGCCTGCACCACGCCATGCGCGACCACGCGGCCGGGTTCTGCGTCTACAACGACTGCTCGGTGGCCATCTCGTGGCTGCTGGACAACGGCTTCGACCGGATCGCGTACATCGACTC
>CBHFOL010000132.1:0-19712 GCA_965995405.1 uncultured Saccharothrix sp. | reverse complement strand
TGACTGTAGGCCGAACCATTCCCTCGGCCTACAGTGAAGAAGGGTGTTCCTCCAACGGCACCGCAATACAGCGGCTATCGCAACGCGTCGGCGACCTCCTGGGCCGCGCGGACCACCTGCGGCCCGACGACCTCGCCGTCCAGCTTCTCCAACGCCACCACGCCCACGCTGGCCCGCAACCCGGGCACGCCACGCACCGGAGCCGCCACCCCGAACGCCCCCGGCTGCAACTCGCCGGTGGAATGCACCCAGGGCCGGCCCTCCGGCGACAACCCGATCGCCTTCCCGGCCGCCCCCCGGTGCACGGGATGACGCGACCCCACCCGATAAGCCACGTGATAAGCCGTCCAGGTCGGCTCGACCACCGCGACCGCCTGCGCCTCGGTCCCGTCCGCCACGGTCAGGTGCGCGGTAGCGCCCACCTGCTCCGCCAACGTCCGCAGAGCGGGCTGCGCGGCCAGCCGCAGCTGCGGCAGCACGTTGGACGCCAACCGCAGCACGCCCAACCCCAACCGCACCTTCGACCCCTCACGCCGCACCAGCCCACGGGACTGCAACGGCACCAGCAGCCGGTACACGGCCGCCCGGGACGCCCCGATGGCCGCCGCCAGCTCGCTGATCGACGGCGCCTCCGATTCGGCGTCCGCCACCGCCTGGAGCAGGGCGAGGCCCCGCTCCAGGGTCAGCGAACTCTCCTTCGACCCGGCGGGCAGCGGCAGTCGGCCGCGCGGGTCAGGTCTGGCCACCGGCGTGCCTACCTTTCCGGGTCGGCGGGCGTGATCGTGCCGACCACCTCGGCCAGCCCGACGACCGAACCGTGCTCACCGGGGGCGGTGGCGGTGATGCGCACCACGTCGCCGTCCTCCAGGAACGTCCGGCCGCCGGACACGTCGACCGGCTCCGTCCCGCCCCAGCTCAGCTCCAGGAAGGAGCCGCGCTCGGCGCGGTCCGGGCCGGACACGGTGCCCGACGCGATCAGGTCGCCCGGCCGAACGGTAGCGCCGTTCGCCGACAGGTGCGCGAGTTGCTGCGCGAACGTCCACGACATCTCGCGGAACGGTGGCCGGGTCACGACCTGTCCGTTCCACTCGACCTCGATCCGGACGTCCAGGCCCCACGGCCGTTCCTCGGCCAGGTAAGGCAGCACGTCGTTGCCCAACGGCGGCGGGGTCACCCGTGCGGCCTCGAACGCCTCCAGCGGCGTGATCCACGCCGACACGGACGTCGCGAACGACTTGCCCAGGAAAGGCCCGAGCGGCTGGTACTCCCACGCCTGGATGTCGCGTGCCGACCAGTCGTTGACCAGGGCCACGCCGAACACGTGGTCCGCGGCTTCCGCCGGGGTCAGCCGGGACGCCACCGGCCCGCCGCACACGAAGCCCACCTCGGCCTCGATGTCCAGCCGCCGCGACGGCCCGAACACCGGCCCTTCGGGCGTCTTACGCTGCCCGTGCGGACGCCTTACGGGCGTGCCGGACACCACCACGGTCCCCGCGCGGCCGTGGTAGCCGATCGGGATGTGGGTCCAGTTCGGCATCAACGGCTCGCTGTCGGGGCGCAGGATGCGTCCGACGTTCTCCGCGTGGTGGCGCGACGAGTAGAAGTCGACGTAGTCCGCGACCTCGAACGGCAGCACCGTGCCGTCCAACGGGCTCAGTACGGCCCCATTGGGCGCTGAGGCGGCCGTGACGAGCTCCACGAGCCGTGCCCGCAGTTCCGTCCACGCGGGACGTCCGGCGGCCAGCAGCGGGTTCAGCGTGGGCGCGGACACCAGGTCGGCCAGGCGGCCGAAGTGGTCCGCGATGGGCCGCAGCGGCAACGCCTGGTCGCCCACGCGCACGGCGATACCGGACGGCAGGACGCCGTAAGGCAGCGTCTGCGGCCCGAAGGGCGCGTCGGCGGTGAACGCCGGGTCTTCGATCCAGGTCACAGGAGGCCCAGCTCTTCCAGGTCGGTAATGGGCTCGGACAGCGAGCACGAGCCGTAAGACGCGAACACCCCGCGCACGGCGTGCGCGGCCTGGTCGGTCAGCCCACGCGCTTCGGCCGCGAGGGCCTCGTGGTCCGACGACGACAGCGCGTCCCGCACGTCACCGCCCGACAGGGCCCGTGCGGTCGCCACGAGCAGGTTGAGGAACCCGTGGTGCGTGAACCCGGTCGTGGCGTCCGTGTAGCGCACGGCGTGATGCAGGCCCGCCGTGCCCTTGAACGCGACACCACCGCCGGAGACGACCGTGAGGAAGTCGGCGACCTCGTCCACGCTGGGGAAATTCTCCTTGGAAAGTCCCCCGCAGCGCAGCTTGGGCCAACTGCCGTGCTCGATGACCCGGCGGACGCCGTCCAGCCATTCCGCACCGCCCCGGCGGGGCTCCACGACCCGGATCACGTCCTCGGGGACGAACTCGGAGACGCGTTCCAGCCACACCTCGTCCACGTCGGACGGGGCGGGCATCTCGACCATGCGCAGCGCGAGGAGCTCGCTGCGGGATTCGACGATCGACACGGCCTTGGGCACACCGCCCAGGCCGGTGTCGATGATCAGGGACAGGGCGATCGGCTTCACCGGCTTGACCTTGATCAACTCGGTGATCAGCTCGGCCAGACGTGACGCGGGACACAGGAAGAGGCCAACCGCGCCGGCCCATTCACCGACCCGCGCGTCGAGGTGGCCGCGGACCGCGTCGGGCATGGTCGCGTTACCCGGCGGGAACAGCGCGGCGTCGTCGACGAGCCGCGCGAGCAGGGGCGGAGTGCCGCGTGGACCGGGCGCACGGAGTTCGAAGGCGCTTGACACGGCTGACACGCTAGTGGCGTACCGGTCAATGAACAAAGATGTCCGACTATCGAACGCCCGGAGTGAACGATGGCGTACTACCGCCAGGTGGGTGAGATCCCCCGAAAGCGCCACACGCAGTTCCGCACACCGGAGGGCGGGCTGTACGCGGAAGAGCTGATGGGGGTCGAGGGCTTTTCGGCCGATTCGGCCCTGCTCTACCACCGCCACCTGCCGACCGCGATCGTGAACGCGGAAACCGTCGAGGACACCCGGGCGGGTGCCCTCACCCCAAACCTGCCGCTGAAGCCACGTGCTTTCAAAACGCAGGATCTGACCTGGTCGGGTGACGTGGACGCGGTCACCGGGCGGCGTCGGCTGTTCGGCAACGCGGACGTGACGATCGGCTTCGTCACCGCGAACGCGCCCAGCCCGCTGTACCGCAACGCCGCCGGTGACGAGCTGCTGTACGTGCAGACCGGTGACGGTGTCGTGGAGACCATCTACGGCGCCCTTACGGTCGGCGAGGGCGACTACGTGGTGCTGCCGACATCGTGCACGTACCGCGTGGTGCCGAACACGCCGATGAACATCCTCGTGCTGGAGGCCTCCGGTCACATCGGGCCGCCGAAGCGCTACCTGTCGGCGAAGGGCCAGTTCCTTGAGCACTCGCCGTACTGCGAGCGGGACATCCGGGGCCCCTCCGAACCGCTGTTGGTCGACGGCGAGGACGTCGAGGTGTTCGTAAGGCACCGCGCGGGCGTCACGAAGTTCACCTACGCGAACCACCCGTTCGACGTAGTGGGCTGGGACGGCTGCCTGTACCCGTGGGTGTTCCACATCCGCGATTTCGAGCCCATCACCGGCCGCGTCCACCAGCCGCCGCCCGTGCACCAGACGTTCGAGGGCCCGAACTTCGTGGTGTGCTCGTTCATGCCCCGCAAGGTCGACTACCACCCGCTCGCGGTCCCCGTGCCGTACAACCACGCCAACGTGGACTCCGACGAGCTGATGTTCTACGTAGGCGGCAACTACGAGGCACGTAAGGGCTCCGGTATCACCGTCGGTTCGCTGTCGCTGCACCCGTCGGGCTGCACGCACGGCCCGCAACCGGGTGCCGTGGAGGCGTCACTGGGCGCGGAGTTCTTCGACGAGACGGCCGTCATGGTCGACACGTTCCGCCCGCTCGACCTGGGCGAGGCGGCCCTGGCCTCCGAGGACCCCAACTACGCTTGGACGTGGGCAAGGAGGGGCCCCGACCAGGGGTGATCCACAAATTGTCGGTGGTCGCCACTACCTTCGGCGGTCATGGACGCACAGGCGGTTCTGGAACTGGCACCCGACGGCCAGGTGGCGAGCAGCGCCACCCGGCTCGCCGGGTCGTCGGGCTGGACCGGGTCGGGCCGGGACACGGAGGCCCTGTGGGGTGAGTGCAAGGGCAGCGGCAAGACCCCGTACCGGGTGTGCGTGGACCTGGCGGACCGGGCGGCGAAGTGCTCGTGCCCGTCGCGGAAGTTCCCGTGCAAACACGCGCTGGCCCTGCAACTGCGCAACGCCCGCACCCCGTTACCGGAGTCCGAACCCCCGGACTGGGTAGCGGACTGGCTGACCAGACGCCACCAGGCAGCCGCACCCACCGACACCTCCCCCGAGGCCGCCGAACGCCGCGCCCGGGCCAGGGAGAAGACGGCCCGGAACCGTGCCGAGGCGGTACGCGGCGGTGTGGCCGCCCTGTCCGACTGGCTGGCCGACGTGGCGGACGCGGGCATCGCCGGCCTGCCCGCGCGCGACGCGGCGTGGTGGCACGCGATCGGCGCACGAATGGTCGACGCCCAGGCGAAAGGCCTGGCGGCAGCCATCGAGGACCTGCGCTCGGCAGTAACGGCCGGCGGCCCGACGTGGGCACACGAGGCAGCGGACCGGCTGGGCGGCCTGCACCTCCTGGCGAGCCTGGCGGACGCCGACTCCGACGTAGTGCGCCGCAGGCTGGGCTTCTCGGTGCCGGAGGAAGAAGTCCGCGCGGGCGAGTCCTGGACGGACCACTGGCTGCCCCTGCTGCGCCTGGAATCCGACGACGGTCTGGTGCGCACCGTCCGCCAGTGGGTATGGGGCCGCACCCACGGCTGGGTGACCACAGTCCGCCACGCCGGCGGCGGCACCCGCCCCGTGCCGCTGCTCCCACACGGCGTGGAGGTGCATGCCGTCCTGCACCCATACCCAGGCACCGCTCCACGCCGAGTAACCCTGGGCGAAACAATCGCCGAACACCCGCCGGCACCAATTCCCACCTCCAACACCTGGCGCGAATCCCTGGCGGCCCTGGAACCCCACCTCCTGGCCGACCCATGGCTACGCCTACACCCACTGTCCTGCGCGACCACCCGGCTGTCCGCCGACACCAAACACCTGCTGGACACCTCCGGCCGAGCCCTGCCAGTACGCCAGGACACGGCGCTGGACCAGGCAATCGCCCTGACAGCCGGCAGCCCATTCGACGCCTGGGCCCTGTGGAACGGCCGCGAGCTACGCCTGGGTGCGGTAGCCGAACCAGGCACCCCTCCAGAGGTCCTCGGATGACCACCAAGAACAAACGATCACCCTATCCAGCGATAATTGCGAGGGCATATTTCGCCCCCGACCCGCGTTGCCGTAAAAGAAGGAAGCGGCGGCCCCACGGCGAGGCATCGCAAAGGCCGCACACAACGCAGCAAAAACCCAAGGCCCTCCCCAGGCCCCACAAGCCCACCCCCGACCACTCCGCACGAACAGCCAGCCGCACCCGACGAACAGGTAGCCACACCCAGCACACAAGCCACCGCTCCCCACACCCCGCCGGGCACAGCGCAGGCCGAGCCCCCCACACCGCCCAGCCACCTCCCACGCACACCCGGCCGGCCGCCCCGCACACCCGACGACCTGGCCCGCACACCAGGCGAGCCGCCACACGCACCCGGCCAGCCGCCGCACGCACCGCCCCGCGAACCGGCGTGGAGGTGCCGCGATGAGCATCAGGACCGAGTGGGACGAGACCGTGCAGGCCCTGCTCCTCGGGGCACACCGCGCGAACACCACACCCGCCGACCTGCTCGACCGCTGCGCCGCCCTCGGCACAGCCGCCCACGCCGCCCGACTCCCGCCGTCGGTGGACACCCCGCCGCTGGCCCCCGCGCCCGTGTCGGCGGACCACATCGCCGAACGCCCGGCCCAGGCCGTGCTCGCCCAGATCCTCGCCTTGGACGACCAGATCCTGCTCACCGAGTGGTGCGGTCTGGCCGCCGCCCGGAACACCGTGGCCCATCCCAAGGAGCTGCCCACCCTGCTCGGCCTGGGCACCGCGCATCCCGGGCTGCGGCAGGCGGTCGGGAAGGTGCTGGGTGCGCGGGGCCGGTGGCTGGCGTCCGTGCGGCCGGGCTGGTCGTGGGCCGCCGACAGCGCGGCCGAGCACGTCGACCTGGCAGAGGCGCTGGACCTGCCCGGCACGGGTCGGCTGGCCGCGTTGCGGCGCGCACGGCTCGTCGACCCGGACGGCACGCGGGCGTTCCTCGCCGGGCAGTTCGGCGCGCAGCGCCGTGCCACCGACCGTCAGGCGCTGGTCAGCGCGCTGGAGGCGAACCTGTCCGAGGCCGACGAGCCGCTGCTCGAAGAGGCGTTGGACGACCGCGCGATCGGCGTCCACGACGAGGCGTTGCGCCTGCTGCGCCACCTCCCGCACGCCCGCCTGGCCGCACGCGCCGCCGAACGGCTGCACCAGGGCCTGTGGCTGACCGCCGACGGTTTCGACGTGCAGAGCGACGAGCTGTGGACCGAGTCGGAACCAGGCCCCGACGAGGCCCGTGACCTGCTGCGGGACGGTTCGGAGACCGGTGTCGCGGGCCGGATCCGGGGTGCGGCGGCGAGCGTCCCGCCGGGCCACTGGACGAACCGGCTGGGCACCGACGACGAAGGCGCGGCCCGCGAGCTGGAACGCGGGCCGTGGGCGTCCGCCCTGCTGCGGGGCGTGGCGCAACGGCTGCGGCTGGCCGTGGACGCCGGGCCGTGGGCGGTCGCCGCCACCCGGACGCTGACCGGCATGGAGCAGTTGGAGATGCTGGCCACGCTGCCCGCCGGACTGGCCGCGCGGACCATCGCCGAGGTGTCTCGGAACTGGAACTACGACCTGCTCGACCACGCCTGCTCGCAACTGCCCGCCCCGTGGTCGCCGACCGCGACCGAAGCGCTGCTCGACCGCTACGCCGACATGCGCGACCCGAAGTGGCGGGCCGGCCGCCCGCCGGCGGTGCTGCTGGCCCGGGGCGACGCCGAAGTCCTGGGCGCGCACTGGGCCCGGATCACCGCGCGTTGGCCCGAACACACCGCCGACCTGGACGTGCTGCGCCTGCGGATGGAGCTCCGCGACGCGTTCGCCACCCGACCGGAAGGACCCCGCCCGTGACCACCGAAACCGTGCTGCGCCCGGCCGCCGAGCAGCAGTACGCCGCCGAACTGGCGGCCCTGGCGGCGTCCGACGACCGCCCGCGCCCGCCGCGCTGGCGGATGTCGCCGCAGGCCGTCGTCCGGTACGTGCTGGGCGGCACGCTCCCGGACGGTACCGTGATCACCCCGAAGTACGTGGGCGACCGCCGGCTGGTCGAGATCGCCGTGGGCACCCTGGTCACCGACCGCGCGCTGCTGCTGGTCGGCGTGCCGGGCACGGCGAAGTCGTGGCTGTCCGAGCACATCGCGGCTGCGGTGAGCGGTGATTCGACGCGGGTCGTGCAGGGCACGGCGGGCACGAGCGAGGACTCCGTCCGCTACGGCTGGAACTACGCCCGCCTGATCGCCGAGGGTCCGAGCGAGGCCGCGATCGTGCCGAGTCCGGTGATGTCGGCGATGCGGCTCGGCGCGGTGGCCCGGATCGAGGAGCTGACCCGGATGCCCGCCGAGGTGCAGGACTCGTTCATCACGATCCTGTCCGAGAAATCGTTGCCGGTGCCGGAGTTGGGCATCCAGGTGCAGGCGGTGCCCGGTTTCACGGTGATCGCCACCGCCAACGACCGGGATCGGGGCGTGAACCAGATGTCGTCGGCGCTGGCCCGCCGGTTCAACACGGTGGTGCTGCCGCCGCCGGCGTCCGAGGACGACGAGGTCGCGATCGTGTCGCAGCGGGCGGCGCAGCTCGGTCGGGCGTTGGAGCTGCCCGCCGAACCGCCCGCGCTGGAGGAGGTGCGCCGGGTGGTGCGGATCTTCCGCGAGCTCCGCAACGGGTCCACTGTGGATGGTCGAACCCAGTTGAAGAAGCCCAGCGGCAGCCTGTCCACGGCCGAGGCGATCTCGGTGATCACCAGCGGCATGGCGTTGGCCGGGCACTTCGGCGACGGCACGATCACCGCCGACGAGGTGGCGTCCGGGCTGCTCGGCGCGGTGGTGAAGGACCGGGTGTCGGACACCGCCGCGTGGCGGGAGTACCTGGAGGCGGTGGTGAAGGAGCGCGCCGACTGGCGTGACCTGTACCGGGCGTGCCTGGACCGCTGACCACCGCCGAAGATCCCTGAGGACCACCTGATGACGCCGCGAGATCTACCCGACCGGGTGACGCTGCTCGGCATCCGGCACCACGGCCCCGGCTCGGCCCGCATGGTCGAGGCGGCGCTGGACCGCACCCGTCCGGAGCTGATCCTGATCGAGGGACCACCGGAGGGTGACGCGCTGCTGCGGCACGTACCCGACCTGGTGCCGCCGGTGGCGCTGCTGCTGCACGACGAAGCGGAGCCCGCGAGCGCCGCGTTCTGGCCGTTCGCCGGGTTCTCCCCGGAGTGGCGGGCCGTGGTGTGGGCGCACGCCAACGACGTGCCGGTCCGGTTCTTCGACCTGCCGGCCGCCGCGTCGCTGGCCGAGGAGCCGCAGGAGGGCCGGCGGGCGTCGTTGGACCCGTTGGGGACGCTCGCCGAGGCGGCGGGTTTCGACGACCCGGAACGCTGGTGGGAGGACGTGGTCGAGCACCACACCGATCCGGCGGACCTGGCGGACGCGGTCGCCGAGGCGATGACGGCGCTGCGGGAGGAGTTCGCCGACGAGGTGGACGACCGGACTTTGCGCCGTGAGGCCGCGATGCGCCAGAACCTGCGCAAGGCGCTCAAGGACACCGAAGGGCCGATCGCCGTCGTCTGCGGGGCGTGGCACGTGCCCGCGCTCACGTCGCTCCCGCCCGCCAACGCCGACGCGGCGGTGTTGAAAGGCTTGCCGCGTAAGAAGGTTTCCGGCACGTGGGTGCCGTGGAGCCACGGCAAGCTGGCGACCGCGTCCGGCTATGGCGCGGGTATCGACTCCCCCGGCTGGTACGCGCACCTGTGGGAATGTGCCGCCGCGGGTGACACGGTCGCGCGGTGGTTCGCCCGTGCCTGCACGGTTCTGCGGTCCGAGGACCTTCCCGCGTCGACCGCCAGTGCCGTGGAGGCGGTGCGTCTGGCGGACACGCTTGCGGCGCTGCGTGGTCGTCCTTCGCCCGGTTTGTCCGAGGTGACGGAGGCGGCGAAAGCCGTGCTGTGCAACGGCGACCAGGTGCCGCTGGACTTGATCCACTCGCGTCTGGTGATCGGTGAGCGGTTGGGCGAGGTGGGCGAGGACGTTCCGACGTCCCCGTTGGCGGCCGATGTGAACCGCCTGACCCGTCGTTTGCGGCTGCCGTTGAACGCGACGCCGAAGCAGTTGCGGCTGGACCTTCGCAAGGACACCGATCGGGAGCGCTCGAAACTCCTGCGGCGGCTGGAGGTTCTGGATGTTCCGTGGGGCAGTCCGGACACCACTCGCACCATCGGGACGTTCGCCGAGGCGTGGCAACTGCACTGGAAGCCCGAGTTCGCGGTGGCCCTCGCCACCGCCGCCCGGCACGGCACGACCGTGGAGGCGGCGGCGCGGCAGGTGCTGACGCTCCAGTCGGCGAATGCGGCCCGGGTGGTGGACGCGGCGGAGACGTTGAGCCGTGCGGTGGGCTGCGAGCTTCCGCACGCCGTGACCACTGCCCGGGTGGCGCTCGACCGCTGTGCGGCGGCGGCGACCGATGCCCTGGAACTCCTTGCCGCACTACCGAATCTGGCGACAACTGTCCGTTACGGCTCGGTTCGGGGCACCGATCCGGAGCTGCTGCGATCCGCTTTGCACGGCCTGTTGGCGCGTGGCGCGGTGGGTTTGTCGTTGGCGTGCCGGAACATCGACGACGACACCGCCGAACGTGCGGTGGCCGCGGTCGACGGTGCCGACGACGCGGTCCGCCTGGCCGCCGACGAGGACCACCGCGAATCGTGGCGGCAGGCGTTGGTGTCATTGGTGGGGATGCCCGACGCGCACGGTCTGCCCACGGGCCGCGCGACCCGGTTGCTGTGGGAGTCGGGTGTGCTCGATTCGGACGCGGTGGCTGCCCGATTGCACCGGGCGGTGTCCTTGACGTCCGGTGCGACGACGTTCGTGGCGGGCTTCCTGCGCGGGTCGGCGGCGCTGCTGACCGCCGACCCGAGGCTGTTCGGTGTGGTGGACGACTGGCTGGCCGGTCTCACCGCGGCGGATTTCGGGGCGGCACTCCCCTTGCTGCGGCGGGCGATCACCGATTTCACGCCGGCCGAACGCCGAATGCTGGGCGACCGGGTCAAGGGCACGGCCGGCCACGCGACACCCGACGCGGATTGGGACGAACCCCTGGCGATTCGCCTGACCGCCCACATCCGGGGCCTGCTCACCACCGCTCGCTGACTATCCATCTCAGATGATCACCCCATCCAGCTATAAGTGCGAGGGCATATTTCGGGGGTTGGGCGCGTTGCCGTAAAAGAAGGAAGCGGCGCCACGGCGAGGCACGACCAGGCTCTGCACCCGGTAGACCTGCGAAAACCCGGAATTGTCGTACCCCTGTGCTTGGCTGTGTACAGCAGGGCGATGCGTCGGAGTGCTCCACCCGGGAACACCTCAGCCAAAGCCCACCGACCGAACCTCACGACCGGACCAGCCGACCGGAGCCGCCCCATGACAGACGAACGCCTGCGCCGCTGGCGGCTGCTGCTCGGCGGCGCGTCGGGTGACCTCACCGCGCTCGGCGAGGACGACCGCCGCCGCGACTCGGCGCTCACCGGGCTGTACGGCGGCGGCGCGGGTGGTGACGCCCCGGACGGCGGGGGCAAGCGGAGTGCGGGGCTGGGTGGGTCGTCACCGGTGCTGCACCGGTGGCTGGGAGACATCCGGACGTACTTCCCCACGTCGGTCGTGCAGGTCATGCAGCGCGACGCCGTGGACCGGCTCGGGTTGCGGCAGTTGCTGCTCGAACCGGAGCTGCTGGCCGGGGTGGAACCGGATGTGAGTCTGGTCGGGACGCTGGTGTCGTTGTCGTCGGCCATCCCGGCGCGTACCCGGGAGACCGCGCGTGCCGTGGTGCGCAAGGTGGTGGAGGACATCGAGCGCCGACTCCAGGACCGGCTGCTGGCGGCCGTGCACGGGGCGATCGACCACTCGAAGCGCACCCGGCGGCCTCGGGCGGCGGATGTGGACTGGTCGCGGACGATTCGGGCCAACCTCAAGCACTACCAGCCGGACCAGCGGACGGTGGTGGTACAGGATCTGTTCGGGCACAGCCGGCGCAGTCGGGCCGCGTCGTTGAAGGACGTGATCCTGCTGGTCGACCAGTCCGGGTCGATGGCCGAGTCGGTGGTGTACTCGGCGGTGATGGGGGCGAGTCTCGCGTCGTTGCGGGCGGTGGACACCCGGCTGGTGGTGTTCGACACCGAGGTCGTGGATCTGACGGACGACCTGAAGGATCCGGTGGATCTGTTGTTCTCCACGCAGTTGGGGGGCGGCACCGATATCAATCGGGCGGTGGCTTACGGGCAGTCGCTGGTCGGGCGGCCGGGCGACACGGTGATGGTGCTGATCAGCGACCTGTTCGAGGGTGGGGTTGCGCGGGAGTTGCGGCGGAGGGTTCGGGAACTGGTGCAGAGCGGGGTGACGGTGGTGGTGTTGCTCGCGTTGTCGGACAGTGGCACGCCTGCCTACGACCATGAGCTTGCCGCGCAGCTGTCGGAGTTGGGTGCGCCCGCGTTTGCCTGTACGCCGGACCGGTTTCCGGATCTGCTGGCCACGGCGTTGCGCAAGGAGGACGTCGCGGCCTGGGCGGAGCGCAACGACATCGCTGTGGGGCGTTAGCCGGGGCGCGTTAAGCCGGGGCGGGGTGGGGGGTCAGCGGATCACTACGCGGCCCAGGGTCAGGAACGGGGTGCCTCGGGTCAGGACTGCGGTGCGGCCCCGGGCGTCCGGGCCGGCCAGCCAGAGGCGGCCGGTGCGGCGGACCTGGTCTCTTACCCGTTCGGGCATTTCCGGCAGGCGTAGGAAGGTCCGGTCGGAGCCGGCGGTTTCCAGGTAGGCCTGGCGGCCTACTCGGGCGCGGCCCGGGACGAAGGAGACCGCTACCTGGTGCCAGGGGAAAGCTTCGGCTATTCGGCGCATCGTGCGGCGGCTGAAGAAGTGCCGTAGGCCGGGCACGGCGAACTCTATGCACAGCGGGGTCAGGACGAGTACCCAGCGTGACCCGATCCACCACGACACCAGCCACAGCACGCCGAACGACAGCAGGGCGAGCGCGATGAAACCCACCGCGCGGCGATCCGCCCGGGTCAGGCAACGCTGCGTCCACTCCTCGCCCACCACTGCTCCCACACAACCAGAAGATCCCGTCACAGGCGGGTTAGCCGTCGAGATGATCATCGAAACCTGCGGAGAGAAAGCTCTCAGCAACCATCGGCCGTGGTGTGGACTGTTCATCGTCGTCGCACGCGGGCCGGGAACAGGCGTGGTACGCCACGGAACGTGACGACCGTGTTGCCTGCGCGGTCGGGTGATACCAGCCAGGCCCGGCGGTGTCTGCTGATCCTTCCCCTGGCCAGCGGGCCGGCGCTCACGTCCAGCACGAACGGGTGCGCGCCGTGTACCACCAGCAGGCCGTTGCGCCAGTGGACCCGCACGTATTGCCACTCCCGGTCGGCCATCACTCCGGCGAGTGGCTGCCGGCGGGTGAGGGCGAGTGCCACGACTACGACCGAGAACGCCAGAAGTACCACGGGCAGGTCGGACCGGACGTCGGCGAGGAACACCAGGCCCAGCTGCGCGAGGAACGCGAGCACGCCTAGGACGACCCAGACGAACGCCCGTCGACTTGCGATCTCCAGGCAATGCCGGGTCCACTGGTCATCCAGCGCCGCACCATCGGTGGACGGCTTGTTCGGCACGACCAAGGCCACCTCCGCCACGGCCACCTGGGCCACCTTCGCCAAGGCGGTGCCCAGGCTAGAGCCGCGACCCCCTCCGCGTCTGCGGGCAATCACGAAGCGGTGGAGGAGGAAGTGGTCGGAGTGATGGATGAGGGAGTGGTGGTGGAGTAGGAAGTGGGTAGAGGGAGGCGGTCGGCGAGTGATCGGGCAGAAGCGAGCGGGCAGGCGAGCCGGTCCGGGAGACACCACTGGGCGATCCGCCGATAGTGGGACTTCCGCGCACCACCCCGTCCAAGTTAGGCTGCCCTAAGTTGGGAGGTGTGCGGTGACCGAGATCCGTCGACCGCCCGCGCCACACCCCGCGGAGCGCGCGCGAACCATCGCCGCCCGGGGTGGACGCGCGGCGCTGCTGCCGTCGGACGGCACGGACAACCGGGTCGTCCCGGTGCTGCACCACGTGCACGCCTGCGGCGACGCCACGATCCTGCTGCCCGACGACCACCCGCTGACCAGGGCCGCCCGCGACACCGAGATCACCGCCATGCTGGAGGTAGCCGACCACGCGGCCGTCCAGCTGCGTGAACCGGTACGCGGCCTCCTCTGGATCACCGGCTGGCTCCGCACCCTGAACCCGCGGGAAGCCCGTACCGCCTCTCTGGACGTGGCCGACGAACGCCCCGACCCGCGCCTCCTGGACGTCGGCCACGGCGCGTCCGTCCTGAAGCTCAGCCCGGCCTCCCTGGTCGTCGCGGACGCCGAGGGCACGACCTCGCTGCGCCCCGAGCTGTTCGCCCAGGCCGACCCGGATCCGTTCCACCGCCAAGAGGACCACTGGCTCCGCCACCTGGAGCTGTCCCACCGCGATGTCGTCGGCCTCCTCGCCCAGCACCTCCCGGACGACCTGCGCGGCGGCCACGTCCGACCGCTCGGCCTGGACCGGTTCGGCCTGCGCCTGCGCGTCGAGACGTCCGACGAGGACCACGACATCCGGATCGCGTTCTCCCGCCCGGTGGCCACGGCGAACGAACTGGCGGTGGAGCTGCGCCGGCTGATGGGCTGCCCGTTCCTGGCGCAACGCGGCTAACCTGCGCGGGTGATCGAGGAGAACCCGCCGGTCCGGCGTGCCTACCAGGTGGAGATCCTGCTGGTCTTCGCCGTCACCCTGGGCCTGTCGGGGCTGCGCAGCCTGGTGCGCCTGCTGGACAGCCTGCTCAAACCCCAGCCGTTGAACCAGCAGTCGGTGGCGATCAACGTGCCTCAGGCCCGCTTCGACCTGCTGGACCTGATCGCGCAGCTACTGAGCGTCGTCCAGCTCTCCGCGTGGGGCGGTCTGGGCCTCTACCTGCTGTGGCGGGGCGGCACGAAGCTCAAGTCCCTCGGTCTCGACCGGACCCGGATCGGCCCGGACGCGCTGGGCAGCCTCGGTCTGGCCGCCGTCATCGGCATCCCGGGCCTGGCGCTCTACCTCGTGGCCTGGAAGCTGGGCCTGAACCTGGCCGTCCAACCGTCCACTTTGGATGAATCCTGGTGGCGCGGCCTGACCCTGATCCTCGCCGCCGCGGGCAACGCGTGGGCCGAGGAGGTCCTCGTCGTCGGCTACCTCATCACCCGTCTCAAAGACCTCGGCTGGCGCGACAACACCGCCCTGCTGGCGAGTTCTGTCCTGCGCGGCAGTTATCACCTGTACCAGGGTTTCGGCGGCTTCATCGGCAACGTCGTGATGGGCCTGGTGTTCGGCAAGGTCTGGCAGCGCACCAACCGCCTGTGGATCCTGATCCTCGCCCACACCCTGCTCGACGTGGTGGCGTTCGTCGGCTACACGGCACTCAAAGGCAACGTCGACTGGCTGCCGTAACGCACGCCACCACCCGCCGCTGAGACACGACGCCGATACCAGCGGGCATCCCCCTTCCGAAGTATTCCACCTCAGCCGGCAGGTTGACGCGCGCGCAAACACCCCCTTGCCAGCATGATCCCGAGCCGCCAAACGGCAAGGAGGGGACGAAAAACGTGTCCACAACGCACCAGCGCCTCAAACGCGCCCTGACCCTGACCACGGCGATAGCCGCCACGACGACCCTGCTCGCGGCACCGGCCATCGCGGAACCCGCCGCACCCACCACCGGGATCAAGATCGCGCTCCCGGCGCTCAGCGGCCGTTACCCGGTCGGCACCACCGACCTGCACCTGGTCGACACCCGCCAGGATCCCTGGCAGCCGACCGAAAAACGCGAACTGATGGTCACCGTCACCTACCCCGCGCAGCACGGCAACAGCGCCCCGCGCGCCGCCTGGATGTCGTCCGGCGTGGCGACCGCGCTCGACGCGCTCGCCTCAAGCCCCGACCTGATGGACCTGCCGCGCGGCACCGTCGACTGGGCCGCCGGCAAGCGCCAGGCCCGCACGAACGCCGCCGTGGACCGCGTGCGCGGCGACTGGCCGGTCGTCCTGTTCTCGCACGGTCTCGGCGGGTCCCGCGAACTCAACGCCGGCCTGACCGACGACCTGGCGAGCCGAGGCTACGTCGTCGTGTCGATGTCGCACACCCGCGAGGCGGTGGCGGTCGAGTTCCCCGGGAACCGGGTCGTCACCGGCAACATCGACCAGGGGGACGACCCCACCCGCAAGATCGCCATCGACACCCGGGTGGCGGACAGCAGGTTCGTGCTCGACCAGCTGGCCCGCCTGGACCGCGGCGACAACCCGGACGCCGAGCGCGACCCGCTGCCGCGTGGCCTGGCGGGTTCGCTGGACCTGGACAAGGTGGGCATGTTCGGCCACTCGTACGGCGGCTACACCACGGGCGAGACGATGTTCCACGACAAGCGGGTCGACGCGGGCATCAACATCGACGGCTCGATGGGCTGGGGCTGGGACGGGTTCGGCGAGATCGTGAAGCACGGCGTGGACCGCCCGTTCATGCTGGTGGGCGGTGACTTCGTGGACCAGTCGACCGGTCAGCGGATCGAGCACTCGCACGCGGACCCGACGATCGACCCGACGTGGGCCATGTTCTGGCCGAACCAGAAGGCGTGGAAGCGGGACCTGCATTTCGACAAGAGCACCCACTACAGCTTCACCGACCTCCAGGTCGTGGTGCCGCAGATCGCGCACCTGCTGACCCCGGCGAAGCAGGAGCAGCTGGTGGGCACGATCGACGCGAAGCGTTCCCTGGACGGCCAGCACGACTACTTCGCCTCGTACTTCGACCTGCACCTGAAGGGCCGCGACAACCACCTGTTCGACGGAGACTCGCCGTGCCACCCGGACACGAGGTTCATCGCCTGACCTCGACCGACGTCCCGCCTATGGTGGACGTATGTTGACTCTCGCCGACGAGCTGGCCCTCCTGGCCTACGACGACGACGGCACGCGCCGGCTGAGCCAGCCCTCCCTGGGCTACGGCCTGGCCGGCGCGGTGCTGGTGGAGCTGACCATCGCGGGCCGGATCGACGTGGTGGACAAGCGGGTCGCGGCGCTGAGCACGGCCCCGATCGGCCACCCGGTGCTGGACAAGGCTTTGCACACCATCGCCGACGACAAGCTGCGCAAACCCAAGGACTGGGTGGAGAGGCTCGGCAAGGGCCTCACCGACGACGTCCTGGACGGCCTGGCCGACGCCGGCATCCTGCGCCGCGAGCAGGACAAGGTGCTGTGGGTGTTCCCCCGCACCAGGTTCCCGTCGCCGGGCGGGGTGGAGCCGCCGCTGGAGACCGAGGTGCGCCGCCGCCTGGACGCCGCGATCACCGCCACCGGGCCGGTCGACCCGCGCACGGCGGCCCTCTGCTCCATCATCCAGGCGGTGAACTTCGACTCGAAGGTGTTCACCCAGCCGCGCGCCCAGGTGAAGGCCCGCCTGAAGGAGATCACCGAGGGCAACTGGGCGGCCGACGCCATCAGGAAGGCCATCCAGGAAGTCCAGGCCGCTCTCAGCGCCGTCATGGTCGCCGTGATCGTCCCGGCCACCATGACCTGACGCTCAGGCGACCAGCAGGAACCGGGCCGCCGTCCGCGCGGCGGCCTCCACCACCACTCGCGCCACCCCGGCGGAGTCGATCAACGACGTGTCCAGCTCATCCACCGACACGGCCGAGTTCTCCGCGATCCACCGGGCGGGTTCCCCCAGCGCCCCGGCGAACGCCAGCCACCCCGCCCGGACCGCAGGCCCGTCGGCCGGTGCCTCGGCCAGCCGCGCCCCGACCTCCCGCAGCGCAAGGCCGGCACCACGCAGCACGCCGGGTCCGGCCGCGCTGCGCACCGCCAGGACGGCCCGTTCGGCCCGTTCGACATCGGGAACCCGGAGCAGAGCGGCCTCCATGCCGCCCTCCCGGATCGTGACCACGGACGTGTCCCGCTCGGTCACCACAACCCGGTCGACCAGCCCCAACGACGAGACGTCCGCCGCCCGCAACAACGGCCCGTCCAGCACGTGCCCACCGACCACCTCCCGAAGCCGGGCCAGGGTCGACGTGTCCACCACCACGGCCACCCCACCGCGTGCCGCCAACGACCGCAGCACCGAGTCCAGCAGCCCGGTGCAGAACACCACGAACCCGGACGCCCCGCGGTTGTCCGCCAACGGCAGCACCAGCTCGGTCAGCTTCCCCTCAAGCAGCAGCACCCGGACGTCGGACAGCACCAACTTCCCGCCCTCCGGGCAGAACAACGCGGACGCGTAACCCGACTCGACCCGGATCCCCCGCCCGAGCTCGAACTCCGCCCGGTCCGTCACCCCTTCCTCCACGACGACCGCCCCGCCGGCCCCCACGACCTCCAACGCCCAGCCCACCGTGTTCCCGACCGGCCCGGCGGACTCGGCAAGCCGCCGCACATCCACGTCACGCAACGGCACGGCCACGTCATCGAGCACTTCGACGGCACGCTCCGCCGCCGCCACGACCCCGTCCAGCAGCCGGACGGGGTTGTGGCCGCCCCGCATGGCCTCGATCAGCCGACTGATCGCCCCCTGCGCCACCGCCACCGCCGAAGCCCCACCGTCCCCGCACTCCCGGTGCACCCGGGAAACCAGGTCCCGCACATACGACGCCCCCAACGAATCCCGAGGGTCGTCCGCCCGGAACGCGGCGACGATCTCCGCCGACTTCCCCAACTCCCGGGGCTCCCCGTCCACGAACACCACGGACCGCCGCCCCATCGGCCCCAACGTCCGCACCACCGGCTCCGCCGCCGCCCGAAACCCCCGCGCCACCAACAGCTGCCCGGCGGTGTACGAGGCGGACCGCCGCACCACCACCGGCACCCCGCCCGCCCGCGCCACCCGCAACGCCGCCCCGGAAGCCTGCGCGAAGAACTGGGGCGTCTGCCCCGGCCGCCGCCGCACCACCTCCCGCGACGCGTACGAGTACAGCTCGTTGACGTCCACCCACCCGTCGCCGTCCAGATCGGCCGCCCCCGAAGCCAACCCCTCGATCACCACATCCGTGAACAAAGACGCGTGCGGCGAATCCAACGAATCGGAATCCCCCTCGAACGCATATTCATAAGCATTCGAGGCGGTCAGCACCACATATCCGACCCCGCCTTCGACAACGTCCCCAGTGCCCTTGAACCCCTCCACAAAGGCCCCGCTGAAACAGCAGTCCAACACCAGCACCCGACCGCCGGCCCGACAGTCCTCCAACTGCTCGCTCACGAACGACCGGGCCAGCGCCGTCCCCCCGAGATCGTCCTGATCGGTATTGGCCGCCGCGAAGTACAACCGCCGGGCAGCCGTCGTCAGCCCATGACACGAGAAATAAAGCAATACAAGATCGTCAGGCTCCCGCCCGGACACCAGCCGCGACACCGCCCGCCGGATCTCGTGGTCCGCCGCGTCCCGCAGCACCCGGACGGAGGCGAACCCGCCCACGTCCGGGTCCTCCAGCAGCGCCGCCAGCCGCTCCACGTCCTGCGCGGGCGCCCGTAACCGGCTCAGCCTCGGGTCCTCGTACTCCCCGGTCGCGACGAGCAGCGCGTACCGCCCCACGTCAGTTCTCGATCTCCGGCGTCCCGGTCTCCGGCGCGCCGTGCTTGGTCAGCCAGTCCTCAACCAGCGCTTTCTGGGTCCGCGCGGACCCGCCCTGCACGGTGATCGACTCGTCGCCCGACCTGATCACGACCTTCCGCGCGCTGCCCCGCTGCACGAACGCCGTCACGATCGACGCGACCGCCGCCGCCACCGCAGCCGGCACGGCCCCGTTGAGCAGCAGTTCCGAGATGGCCATGCCGGTGCCGGACTTCGCGCCGTCCGGCAGGGTCGCGGGCGCGTGCCGCGCGTCGACCCGCGCGCCGCGCACCAGCTCCTCCAGCAGCATGTTCGTGGCCGACGCCGAACTGCCGGGCGCGTCCACGGTCAGGTAGAGCAACCGAACCCCTCCCTCTGTCGAGGCCAACCCCCAGGTCAGGTCACTGATCATCCCAGTGCCGGCAATCCGCCGACCGTGGTTTCACGCCAACCCCACCAGTCCATGCGACGACGCAACGTTTGCCACCAACACCCGCCGAACTACTTAACGAATCGCCATATTCAGCCGTTCATACGATCGAGTTTCACCGAGATAGGCCACTCAGAGCTGCACGTTTCACCACCGGCGAGTTACCCTCGCCTACGTGACTGCGCACATCGCCCCCACGGAGACCCCTGCGGAGACCGTCGACAGCGCGTTGGTAATTGAGCCCGCCACCGCACCGAATGGCGGGGCCCAGGTCTCCGGCGTC
>CBHFOL010000131.1:0-19856 GCA_965995405.1 uncultured Saccharothrix sp. | reverse complement strand
CTCGCCGCGCGGGCGTGGGACCTGGAAACGTTGGGCGCGGACTACGCGCGGTTCGTCGCGGAGTGGGAGCCGGTGGTGTCCGCAGTGGACGGTTCCTCGCCGGCCGGCGCGTTCGCGGCGTCCCAGCGGTTCCTGCACGCGTGGCGGAAGTTCCTGTTCCGCGACCCCGGGTTGCCCCGCGAACTGCTGGCGGCCGACTGGCCGGGGCGGGCTGCGGCGGAGTTCTTCGACCGGCACACCGGGCGGCTCGCGCCGGCGGTGCGCAGGTTCGTGGACGACAGCCTGGGAATCGACTAGACGGAGGTCCATTTCGTGTCCGAACTGCTCATCGACGACGCCGACGGTGTCCGCACCTTCACCCTCAACCGGCCGGAGTCCTTCAACTCGTTCACCGTGGCGTTGAAGGAGCGGTTCCTGTCGGCGGTCGAGGAGACCGCCGCGGACGAGGCGGTGCGCGCCGTCGTGATCACCGGGGCGGGCAAGGCGTTCTGCGCGGGTCAGGACCTCAAGGAGCACATCGGGCTGCTTCAGTCGGGCGACCCGGCGCCGCTGAACACCGTTGAGCGGCACTACAACCCGCTCATCAAGGCGATCGTGGCGATGCCGAAGCCGGTCGTGGCGGCGGTCAACGGCACGGCGGCGGGTGCCGGTGCGGCGCTGGCGTACGCGTGCGACCTTCGGGTCGCCTCGGCGTCGGCGAAGTTCCTGATGGCGTTCGCGAACGTCGGGCTGACGGCGGACTCGGGTGCGTCGTGGACGTTGCCCCGGCTGATCGGCCACGGGCGGGCGATGGAGATGATGCTGCTGGCGCAGCCGGTCGGGGCCGAGGAGGCGTTGCGGATCGGCATGGTGAACCAGGTGGTGCCGGACGGCGAGGCGCTTTCGGTGGCGCGGGCGCTGGCCACGAAGCTGGCGGCCGGGCCGACCACGGCGTACGCCAAGATCAAGGAAGCAATGGCGTTCTCCGGTGAGCTGGCGGCGGCGCTGGAGGTCGAGGCGCGCACGCAGGCCGAGGCCGGGGCGACGGCGGACCACCGGGAGGCCGTGGCGGCGTTCGTGGCGAAGCGCCCGGCCCACTTCACCGGCCGCTGACGCGACGATTCGGCGAGTCTTCGCGCACCACGGGCCGCCTGCCACGGCCACGAGCCCCCGCGCGCCGGTCGCGGTGGGCTCGTGCGGCCGGACCAGCAGGCCGGCTCGCCGGCGGGGGCAGGCGGTTTCGTGAGCGCCGGACCGTGGCGAGCTGGGCGAGCCGGGGGGTCAGTTGGCGCGGAAGCAGGCGGCGATGTGGTCGTCGACCATGCCGGTCGCCTGCATGAGCGCGTAGCAGGTGGTGGGGCCCAGGAAGACGAAGCCGCGGCGTTTCAGTTCCTTGGCCATGGCCTTCGACTCCGGGGTGATCGCGGGGACGTCGGCCATGGTCTCGGGGCGTTCGTGGTCTTCCGGGGCGAATGACCAGAGCAGGTCGTCCAGGGACACGTCCAGGTCGGCGATCACGCGGGCGTTGTTGACGGTCGCGTTGATCTTCGCGCGGTTGCGGACGATGCCCTGGTCTGCCATCAGGCGGTCGAAGTCCTGCTCGTCGTACTCGGCGATGGTGGCCGGGTCGAAGTCCGCGAAGGCGCGGCGGAAGTTCTCGCGCTTGCGCAGGATGGTGATCCAGGACAGGCCGGACTGGAAGGACTCCAGGCACATCCGTTCGAACATGGCCACGTCGCCGTGCAGTTCGACGCCCCACTCGTTGTCGTGGTAGTCGATGTAGTCCGGCGTGCTGTCGCCCCACGGGCAACGGATCATGGGTGGTACTCCCGGGCGAACTCGGCGAATCTGTGCGGGGACCGGCGGGCGCCCGGCGTGAACGCCGGGCCGAGCGCCTTCGGCATGTCCTCGGACCGGGTCCGTTCGGTCGGTGCGTCGACCGGTACGCGCGGCTCAAGCCGGGTCACGGGCGGACTCCAACTCGGCGACCCGGGCCTGGAGCCGTTCGACCTCCGTCGCGAGCCGGTCCAGGGCCCAGTCGACCTCCGTCATCTTGTAGCCGCGGAGGACCTGCTGGAACTGGAGTCCGCGCACGTCGTCCGGGGACACCTCGTCCGCGGGCAGGCGGGTCGGCGACGCGCCGGGCGGCAGCGGCGCGAGCTCTTCGCCGCGCCCGAACACCAGCGAGGCCAGCAGGAACACCACGGCCGCCACGAGGACCATGACGACGAGGTAGATGAGCGCGGTGGTCACAGGACGATCGTGGCACACCGCGCGCTCCCGGTCCGCAGGGAAGCGCCCAGAAATGCGGATCCGTGCGCGGATCCGTGCGCCGATCGGCGGGCAGCCGGCCGGTTGAGGGTGGGTGGAGCGGCCGTCCGGAGCCACATCGTCGCCCACGCGGCACAGTCCTCGACCGTCCGCCGGCCGAACGGCGTCGGCGGTCCTGGGTGGACTCGCGGTCCTGGTCAGACTGCGGCGAACGCCAGACATCGGCGGGCCAGGACGGCCAGGCGCAGCATGATCACCGTGGACACCGCGGTCGCCGCGATCAGTGGTGGCGACATCAGCAGGCGGGAGGTGTCGAAGTGGGCCGTCGCGACGATGATCGACAGGTTGCCGAACAGGCTGAAGGCGACCGTGGTCGCGGCCACCGCGCCCGCCAACCTGGCCAGGGTGAAGGAGCTCGTGCCGCGACGGGCCAGCAGGCGGCCGACGACCAGTGCGCACAAGGCTGCGCCGGCGACGATCCAGCCGGCGGAGTCGTTGGCGCGGGCGAGGAACAGGTACCAGTCCGGCGGCGGGTCCGCGTGGTCGAAAGCCGTCCACGGGCCGACCCAGAAGCTGCGGTTGAGCTCCCACATCACGTGGGCCAGTGGGACGACCAGGATGAGCGTCCACAGGGTGCGCACGCCGTGCGCGAGGGCCAGCAGGCCCTGGTAGTCGCGGGCGATGTGGTTCACCGGGCCGAACTCGGCCACCGCGCGGCGCTGGGCGTCCGCCTCGGGTAAGCCGCCGTCCCGGTAGGCCTCGACCGCATCGTCCAGGCTGTCGCGGGCTTCCGCGAGCAGGTCCTCCTTGATCCGCTCCGGGCCGCGCAGCCGGCGGTCCAGTGCGGTCAGGTACTCGTCGATCACGCCTGTGCCGGCCACGGGCCGCCTCCCAGCACGCCTTCGATCGCGGTGGTGAACTCGCGCCACGCGGTCCGCTCGGCAGCCAGCGCGCGCTGGCCGGCCTTGGTGAGCCGGTAGGTGCGGCGCTGCCGCCCGCCGACGGTGCTCCACTCGCTGGCCACCAGTCCGGCCGTCTCCAGCCGGCGCAGCGCCGGGTAGACGGTGCCGGTCGGCAGGTCGAGCGCGCCGCCGCTGCGCAGCTGGAGCGCCTCGATGATGGCGTAGCCGTGCAGCTGCCCGCCGTCGAGCGTGGCCAGCAGCAGCGCGTCGAGGTGGCCTCGCAACGCGTCCGACTTCATAGGTAGCGACTCTACGGTTCCACGAGCCCCGGGCGCATCCGGGACAACCCCGGTCTACAAGTCGACTTACTACATGTAGCTTGCCTACCCAGAGGCGAGGTGCGGGCATGGTCGGAGCGGACCGCCGGCGCTGTGGACGTGCCGGCCCAGGGCGATGTTCCTGTTGCACAGGGCCGTTTTCCCGGCTCGGCGACTACCGCGCAGCGGTGGGGGGCACGGGGGCGTGGACCGTTGACAGCCGGTCAGGCCAGGGCTCGCAGTACCTTCGCCGGCGGGCGGGTGCCCGCGATGCCCGCCACCATCTCCACCACCTTGCGGGTCTGCCGGACCTGGTGCGCCCGGAACACCTTCGCGCCCAGCCACGCCGCCACCGAGGTCGCGGCGAGCGTGCCGTCGACCCGGTCGGACAGCTCCGCGCCCAGCGTCTCGCCCACGAAGTCCTTGTTGGACAGCGCCATCAGCACCGGCCACCCGGTGCCGACCAGCTCGTCCAGTCGGCGCAGCAGTTCCAGGCCGTGCCAGGTGTTCTTGCCGAAGTCGTGCGTCGGGTCGATGAGCACCCCGGCGGGCGGCACGCCCAGCGCGACCATCCGCTCGGCCCGCTCCACCAGTTCCGCGACGACCGCCGCCACCACGTCGTCGTAGCGCACCCGGTGCGGGTCGGTGCGCGGCGGCAGGCCGCCGGTGTGCGAGCAGACGATGCCCACGCCGAACTCGGCCGCCACCTCGGCCAGCCTCGGGTCCGCGCCGGCCCACGTGTCGTTGATCAGGTCCGCGCCCGCCTCGCAGACCGCGCGGCCCACCTGGTGCCGCCACGTGTCGACGCTGATCACCAGGGACGGGTGGCGCTCCCGCACGGCCGCCACGAACGGCACGACCCGGCGCGCCTCCTCGGCCGCGTCCACCGGCTCGCCCTTCGACCCGGCTTTCACGCCGCCGATGTCCACGATGTCCGCGCCGTCCGCCACGGCCCGGTCCACGGCCGCCATCGCCGCCTCGTCGCCGAACGTCGCCCCCCGGTCGTAGAACGAGTCCCGCGTCCGGTTGACGATCGCCATCACCAGAGCACGATCTTGAGCCACGTCACGATCGCCGAACCGCATGCGGCTCATGGTGCCACGTCACACCCTCGGGTGAACTGCGTCACAGCGCGTTGCTACTCACGAGTAGGGCTCTGGTTTACTCCCGGGTAACACCCCCGCGTGATCCAGGTCACGGTCAAGGAGGACTGCGTGCGCCGGACACTCACCCTGCTGCTCGCCGCCATCACCACACTGGTCCTGGCGACGCCCGCCCAGGCCGCTCCTGGCTTCGGCGTCGCCTACCAGACCATCCCCGGCGAGGGCGGCACCCCGCTGAAGGCGTTCGTGGTCGAGCCCACCGGACGCGGCAGCGGCCCGTTCCCGCTGCTCGTGCTGCCGTCGAGCTGGGGCGTGAACAACATCGAGTACGTCGGCGCCGCCGCCAAGCTCGCCTACCAGTCCGGCTACACCGTCATCAGCTACACCAGCCGGGGCTTCCACGACTCGGCCGGCGAGATCGACGTCGCCGGGCCGGACACCGTGGCCGACGTGAGCCGGGTGATCGACTGGGGCATCGCGAACGCCCACGGCGACGCCGCGAAGGTCGGTGTCGGCGGCATCTCCTACGGCGCGGGCCAGTCGCTGCTCGCCGCCGCGCGCGACCCGCGCGTCAAGGCCGTCACCGCGCTGAGCACGTGGACCGACCTGGCCCGCTCGCTCTACCCGAACGAGACCGTCAGCACCCAGGCCGTGGAACTCCTGCTCGCCGCCGGCCACCTCACCGGACGCCCCGGCCCGGTCCTCCGCGAAGCCGAGGCCGCCCATCGGGAGAACCGGTTCGCCGACGTGCTGCCGATCTCGCCGCCCCGCTCCCCCGCGTCGCACGTCGCCGACATCAAGGCCGCCGTGCTGATCGGCAACGCGTGGAACGACGGGCTGTTCCCGCCCGGCCAGGTCACCGACTTCTTCCAGCGGCTCACCGGACCCAAGCGGCTCATGCTGTCGCCCGGCGACCACGCCACCGCCGAGGCGTTCGGCGCGGCCGGTCTGCCGAACGAGATCTGGGACTCGGTGGGCCGCTGGTTCGACCACCACCTGCGCGGCGTCGACAACGGCATCGACCGCGAGCAGCCCGTGCGGCTCAAGCCGAACAACGGTGGCGGCTGGCGCGGCTATCCGTCGTGGCCCGCGGTGACCCGCGAGACCGATCAGGTCACGCTCGCGGCCGACCGCATCGGCACGGGTCGGCCGACCGTCGCCGAGAGCGGCGCGGTGCTGGTCAGCGGTGCCCTGCAAGGGTTCCTGAACATCCCGACCGGCGTCGCCACCCCGCTGATCGACCGCGGCGCGGCGGCCGTGTGGCGCGGACCGGTGCAGTGGACCGGCACGACGGTCGGCGGCACGCCGCGCGCACACCTCACCGTCACCACGACCGCCGCCAGGACCAGTCTGTTCGCCTACCTGTACGAGGTGAACCCGCTCGGCCTGGGTGCGCTGGTCACCCACAAGCCGGTCACCCTGACCGGCGCGGGCACCCGCACGCTCGACCTGGACCTGGAGCCGACGCTGTGGACGGTGGCCCCGGGCAACCGGCTGGTGCTGGTCGTGGACACGGTCGACCTGCGCTACGGCGGGCAGAGCACGCACGGCGGCACGGCGGCGTTCGGCGCGGACTCCTGGCTGAAGGTCCCGCAAAGCTGACAGCGGGTGTCAGGTATCGGTGTCAGGATTCGCGCCATGGAATCGAAGTTCACCATCACCCGCTGGGACGAGCGGATCGCGGACGAGGCCGAGCCGAAGCTCGGCCGGGTCCAGGTCGACAAGACCTACACGGGTGTCCTCGACGGGACGAGCACGGCCGAAGTCACCACCTGTCAGCCGGTGGAGGGTTCGGCCGGCTACGTCGCCATCGAGAAGTTCCAGGGCACGCTGGCGGGCCGCGCGGGGACGTTCGTGTTCCAGCACGGCGCGACCATGTCGCCCGCCGGACCGGAGTTCTACGGCGCGGTCATCCCCGGCTCGGGCACCGGTGAGCTGGCCGGCCTGGCCGGCACCGTCAAGATGGAGCACGAGCTGATCACCCTGGACTACCGCCTTGACTGACCGGGCCCGGGTCGTCGCCTACCGGGTGGCGGCCCACCAGTTCGAGCGGACCGTCACCGAGCCCGCCGCGCTGCGGGTCTTCGACCTGGGCGTGCAGGACTCGGAGCGGTCCGCCCGGCCCGCGCTCGCGGCGCGCCTGCCCACCACACCCGACCTGGCGGGCTTCGTCCTCACCTGGTCGGTGCGCGGCGCGCCGCACTGGCACCGCCCGGACGCGCTCCCCGCGCTGGCGGACGCCCTCTGGCCGCTCGGCGACGCCGACGCCGTGACCCGGATGAACCGCCCGCCGGTCACCGAAGGTCTGCGGGTCTTCCGCCAGGTGGTCGAAGCGCTCAAGTCGGTGGTCGACCGCCCCATGACCAAGGGCGAGGCGTCGAACCGGCTCACCCCGCTCGTCCCGCCCGAGGTGACCGGCTGGTGCCGGGGCTGCCGGGCGACCCACGTGCAGGACCCGATCTTCCGCATCGCCGTGCTCCCCGCCGGACTGACGTTCGACCCGGCGGAGAAGACCGTCACCTTCGTCCCCGACCGGACGCGCGCCGTCCCGGACGCCAACCGGGGCCTGCCCGTCCACGACTACCTGCGGCTGCACGGCCCGGCCGGACCGTCCGAGGTGGCCGGCTACTTCGGCGCGCCGGTCCGCGAGGTCAAGCGGATCTGGCCCGACGACCTGGTCGAGGTGTCGCCGAAGTCCTGGCTGCCCCAGGACCGGGTGGCGGCCTTCGACAACCCGCCGGACCCCGATGTGGCCAGGCTCCTGCCGCCGCTGGACCCGTACCTGGCCGCCCGCGACCGCGACCTGTTGGTGCCCGACAAGGCCCACCAGAAGGAGGTGTGGCGCATCCTCGGCCGGCCGGGCGCGATCATGGTGGACGGCGAGATCCTCGGCACCTGGCGGGCGAAGGCGACCGGCAAGCGCCTGGACGTCACCCTCAACCCGTTCGCACCACTGGACCTCGCCCGCTTCGAACCGGAAGCCCGCCGCCTGGCTGCCGCCCGCGACCTCGACCACGTCCGGCTCGGTTAGCGCGCCACGACCGATTCGGCCGGCGCACCACGTCCGACCCGGCCCGCAGCCCACGTCCGGCTCAGCCGGCGCACGCGTCCAGCGCCGCCCGCACGTCGTCGGTCACCACCAGCGAGTCCAGCGCGAACCGCGACACGAACCCCCGGCCGTGCAGCTCGGCGAGCCACTCCAGCAGCCCCCGGTAGTGGCCGTCCACGTCCAGCAGCACCACGGGTTTCGCGTGCATGGCGAGCACCCGGGCCGTCCACACCTCGAACAGCTCCTCGCACGTGCCGATCCCGCCCGGCAACGCCAGGAACGCGTCCCCGTGCGCCTCCATCAGCGCCTTGCGGTCCCGCATGGTGTCCACCAGGAGCAGGTCGTCGGCCTCCCGGTCGGCCCACTCCCGCTCCACCAGCGCACGCGGGATGACGCCCGTCGTCCGCGCGCCGCCCGCCCGCGCGGCCTGCGCCACCGCGCCCATCATCGACGTCCGCCCGCCGCCCCAGGCCAGCGACCAGCCGCGACGGGCGATCTCCGCGCCCACGGACGCCGCCGGCTCCAGGTACGACTCCGGCACCGTCCGCAGCGACCCGCAGTAGACGGTGACCGTGGTCAATGCGCGTCCGCCCACGCCTGGTGCGCCTCACGCACCACGCGCACCGCGTCGTCGATGTCGTCGGTCAGGTGCAGCAGCGCCAGGTCCTGGTCGCCGACCTTGCCGCCGCCCATCACCGAGTCGCGCACCCAGTCGTACAGCCCCTGCCAGTAGTCCTTGCCGAACAGCACCACCGGGAACTTGGTGACCTTCTTCGTCTGCACCAGGGTGAGCGCCTCGAACAGCTCGTCCAGCGTGCCGAACCCGCCCGGCAGGCAGATGAACGCCTGCGAGTACTTGATGAACATGGTCTTGCGCACGAAGAAGTAGCGGAAGTTCACGCCCAGGTCGACCCACGGGTTGAGCCCCTGCTCGAACGGCAGCTCGATGCCCAGCCCGACGGAGAACCCGCCCGCCTCGGAACAGCCCCGGTTGACCGCTTCCATCGCGCCCGGACCGCCGCCGGTGATCACCGCGAACCCGGCGTCGGCCAGCGCGCCGCCGAGCTTGCGCCCCACCTCGTACTCGGGGGCGTCCCGCTTGGTCCGCGCCGACCCGAACACGGTGACCGCGCTGGGCACCTCGGCCAGCGCGCCGAAGCCCTCCACGAACTCGGCCTGGATCCGCAGCACCCGCCACGGGTCGGTGTGCACCCAGTCCGTCGGTCCGCGCGAGTCCAGCAGCCGCTGGTCCGTGGTGGTCAGTTCGTCCCGGCGCCCGCGGCGCAGGACGACCGGTCCGCGCTGCTTCTCCTTGGGGTGCTCGTCCACGCCGTTCTCGTCACTCATTGGCGCGAGTCTATCCCTGTCTCACCCGGCATCGAGAAAGCGCCACAACACTTCCCGGCACTGTCGGATCTGGTTTACCGGAACGTTCTCCTGCTGAGTGTGAGCAAGCGTCGGATCACCCGGCCCGAAGTTCACCGCGGGGATGCCCAAAGCCGCGAACCGGGCCACATCCGTCCACCCCAGCTTGGCGACCGGCGTGCCCCCGGCGGCCTCGACCAGTTCCCGGGCCGCGTCGGTCCGCAGCCCCGGCAGCGCCCCGGCGGCCACATCCGTGACCACCACGTCGAACCCGTCGAACACCTCGCGCAGGTGCTGTTCCGCCTGCTCCGGCGTCCGATCCGGCGCGAACCGGTGGTTGACCGTCAGCACGCACCCGTCCGGCACCACGTTCCCGGCCACCCCGCCGACGACCTTCACCGCCTGCAAACCCTCGCGGTACAGGCACCCGTCGATGTCGACGGACCGCGCCTCGTAGGACTCCAACCGCCGCAACGCCTCACCGACGGCGTGGATCGCGTTCACGCCCATCCACGCCCGAGCCGTATGCGCCCGAGTTCCCGAAGTGCGCAACTCGATCCGCATGGTCCCCTGGCACCCGGCTTCGACCACGGCGTTCGACGGCTCGCACACAATCGCCAAATCGCCGTCGAGCCATTCCCGCAGTTCCCGCTCGATCCGCCCCAAACCGTTGCGGGCGGCCTCGATTTCCTCGCAGTCGTAGAACACGAACGTGAGGTCGTGCCGAGGCGAGGAGAGCGTCGCCGCCAGGTTCAGCATGACCGCGTCGCCGCCCTTCATGTCGCACGTGCCCAGCCCGTGCAACACCCCGTCCTCCAGGCGCGACGGCAGGTTGTCGTTCACCGGCACCGTGTCCAGGTGCCCGGCCAGCACCACCCGGCGGGCCAGCCCGAGGTTCGTCCGCGCCAGCACGGCGTTCCCGGACCGCACGACCTCCAGCGAGGTCTGCTCCCGCAGCGAGCGCTCCACGAGGTCGGCCAGTTCGGCCTCGTTCTCGGAAACACTGGGGACGTCGACCAGCGCGGCGGTCAGCGAGACGGGATCGGCAGCGAGGTGCAAGGTGTCGGCCACCCCCGGCACGTTACCGTTGGCACCCGTGAGCACCGCAGACACCACCGGCGCGTACGGCGTCGGACTGGCCACCGTCACGTCCTCCGGCGCTGTGCTGGACACCTGGTTCCCCTCCCCCAAGCGCGGCGGGACCGAGTCCGGCACGACCCGGCTGTCCGCCGCCGAGGTGGCCGCCGAGTTGGGCGAGGCCGCCGCGAAGCAGCTCGGCCAGGACGCGGACCGGGACGTGGAGGTCGTCGGCGTCCGCGTGGGCATCGCCGACCTGACCGCGCCGCCGGCCGACACCTACGACGTCTACCTGCGCCTGCACCTGCTGTCGGCCCGGCTGGTCCGGCCGCACGGCCAGAACCTGGACGGCGTCTTCGGCCTGCTGAGCAATGTCGTGTGGACCAACCACGGCCCGTGCGCGGTGGAGAACTTCGAGGAAACCCGCCTCAAGCTCCGCACCCGAGGCCCGGTGACCGTCTACGGCGTGGACAAGTTCCCCCGAATGGTCGACTACGTGGTCCCCACGGGTGTTCGCATCGCCGACGCCGACCGCGTGCGCCTCGGAGCCCACCTGGCCTCGGGCACCACCGTCATGCACGAGGGCTTCGTCAACTTCAACGCGGGCACCCTGGGCTCCTCCATGGTCGAGGGCCGCATCTCCGCCGGGGTGGTGGTGGGCGACGGTTCCGACATCGGCGGCGGCGCGTCCGTCATGGGCACGCTGTCCGGCGGCGGCAAGCAGGTCATCGCGATCGGCGAGCGCTGCCTGATCGGCGCGAACGGCGGCGTGGGCATCTCGCTCGGCGACGACACCGTCGTGGAAGCCGGCCTCTACATCACCGCGGGCACCAAGATCACCGCGGAGGACGGCACGGTGGTCAAGGCCGCCACCCTGTCCGGCGTGCCGAACCTGCTGTTCATCCGGGACTCGACCACCGGCACGATCAAGGTGAAGGCGCGCAAGGGAACCGGCGTGGAACTCAACGCCGCCCTGCACTCCAACGACTGAACACCGCCCGCCTGCGTGTCATCGCCCCATCGGTGACGACACGCAGGCCGGTTACGCCCGAAGCCGTTCGGCCGCCGCCGCGACCCGCTCGTCGGAGGCGGTCAACGCGATCCGCACGTGCCGGTCGCCGGTCGGCCCGTAGAACGTCCCGGACGCGGCCAGGATCCCCAGCGACGCCAACCACGCCACGGTCTCCCAGGCCGGCTCGTCCCGGGAAGCCCACAGGTACAGCCCGGCCTCGGAGTGGTCCACCTCGAACCCGGCGGCCTTCAACGCCGGCAGCAGCACCTCACGCCGCCGCCCGTACCGGGCCCGCTGTTCGCCGACGTGCGCGTCGTCGTTCAGCGCGGCGGTCATCGCGGCCTGCACCGGCCGCGGCACGATCATCCCGGCGTGCTTGCGCACCTCCAGCAGCGAAGCCACCAGTCGCGGGTCGCCGGCCACGAACCCGGCCCGATACCCCGCCAGGCTGGACGACTTCGACAGCGAGTGCACCGCCAGCACGCCGTCGAACTCCCCGCAGACCCGCAACACCGAGACCGGCGAAGCCGCCCAGGCCAACGACAGGTAGCACTCGTCCGACGCCACCACGGCCCCGACGGCCCGTGCGTCCGCGACCGCCCGCGCCAGCGCGTCCTCCGCCAACACCCGCCCGGTCGGATTCGACGGCGAGTTCACCCACACCAGCCGGGTGCCCGCCGGCGGCGGCTCACCGTCCGCGAGCCGCACCACCGTCGCGCCCGCCAGCCGCGCCCCGACCTCGTACGTCGGGTAGGCCAGCGCCGGGATGGCCACGACATCGCCGGGCCCGAGCCCGAGCAGGGTCGGCAGCCAGGCCACCAGTTCCTTCGACCCGATGGTCGGCAGCACCGCCTGCGGATCGACCCCGGACACCCCGAACCGCCGCGCGAACGCCCCGACCACGGCCTCGCGCAACGCGGCCGTGCCGTGCGTCGTCGGGTAGCCCGGCTCGGCCGCCACCGACGACAGCGCCGCCTGGATGACGTCCGGCACCGGGTCGACCGGCGTGCCGACGGACAGGTCGACCACGCCACCCGGGTGCGTGCGCGCCTTGGCGGCGTGGTCGGCCAGGGAGTCCCAGGGAAAGTCCGGGAGCCGCTTCGTCACTCGTGGGACGCCTTCGTCACTCGTCCGACGCCTGCGGCGGGAGAGCCTTCACGAAAGCCGGGTCCGCGCTGACCTTGCCCACCTTCGAGGCCCCACCGGGGGAACCCAGCTCGTCGAAGAAGTCCACGTTCGCCTTCGTGTACTCCTTCCACTCGTCCGGGACGTCGTCCTCGTAGTAGATGGCCTCAACTGGGCACACCGGCTCGCAAGCACCACAGTCGACGCACTCATCCGGGTGGATGTAGAGCATCCGGTCGCCTTCGTAGATGCAGTCGACGGGGCACTCTTCGATGCACGCCTTGTCGAGCACGTCCACGCACGGCTGGGCGATTACATAGGTCACTGCGCTCTCCTGCTCTCGTTCTGGTCCACACCGCGCAAGCCGGAGAGTACGCGGCGGATCCGATTGTCCAACGGTCAGGCTTGCCTTATCGGCGCCGTGCGCCACCTCACACAACACCGTCTACCAGGGCGGGGGACCATACGGGGGTGGATCGCGTCACCGAGTTGGAGCACCGTTGCGCGAACGCCTGGCCCGCCTTGGTGGACGAACCGCTCGGCGAATGGCGGCTGCGTGCCGCCCAAGGCTTCACCGGCCGGGCGAACAGCGCGCTGACCGCCGGATCTCCCGGGATGCCGGTCCACGACGCCCTGGACCGGGTCCGCGCCTTCGCCACACTCCACGCGATCAAGCCAACCACGCACGTGGTCGTCGGCTCGACTGTGGAAGATCACATCGCGTCCGCCGACTGGCGGGTGGACACCAACCACCCAGGCGGCGCGGAATCACTCGTGCTCACCGGCCGGCTGGATGCCTTCGCCACCCCGAAGACGGATGAGACCCAGGTCTCAGCCGTGCCGACGCCCGGCTGGTGGGCGCTGACCGCCCAGGAGGACCCGACCCCGGCCCAGCGCCACGTCCTGGGCACCGGGCCGACGGTGGGCTTCGGCACAGTCGAGGTCGGCAACCGGGTGGTGGCGGCCGTCCGGGGCGCGGTGGTCGGCGACCTCCTGCACATCGCCCGGCTGGCGGTGGCTCCGGAAGCCCGCCGCTCCGGCCTGGCCCGCTCCCTCATGGGCGCGCTGGCCGGCTGGGGCCTGGACAACGGCGCGACCACCTGCGCCCTCCAGGTGGCCGCGCACAACGCCCCGGCGCTGCGCCTCTACGAGTCCTTGGGCTGCACCGAACACCACCGCTACCGGTACTGGATCCCGTCGTAAGCCGGTTCAGCGTTCAGCGGACCGGGCCATCCGGCCCATGAACGCCCCGACGGCGACCGCGCTCGGCAACGCCCCGGCGGCGAACAGCAGCAGCGTCCGCGGGTCGTTCATCAGGATCACGTCGCCGCCGGGCCCGAACAGCCCGAAGAACAGCAGCGTCCCCAGCCACACCAGCAGCGGCGCGGAGGCGACCAGCGCGCGCTCGGCGTACTGCGACGCCCACACCACCAGCAGAGGCGTGGTGACCGCCGCCAGCAGCACGGTCACCGGGAACGGGATGTCGTCCACGCGGGGCAGCAGCGTGCCGTCCAGGCGCATCGGCAGGAAGAACAACTCCAGCACCGCCAGCACGAACGCCTCGACCATCAGGACACCGATCGCCACCCGCCGCGTCAACCGCACTCCCCGTTCATCGAGCCTTCGCCCACCTCAGTCCAACCCGCCGAACAGGTCGTCGGCCGCGCCTTCGGCCGACCCGCGGGCCAACACGTAGTACTCGGCCTGCACCACGGGCTGCGCGATGCCATTGGACAGCGCATAGGCCGCGCGCGCACCGTCCTGCCACACACTGACCTGCGTCGAGTGCGCGCGCAACGCCCGGAGCTTCGCCACCAGGTGCTCGGACACGTCCACCGTCGTGGTGATCTCCGCGTCGTCGGTCACCGGCAGCTCACCGGCCTCCGGCAGCCGCCACGGCAGGTCGTCCCACGACCGCTGCGCCTCGGTCCCCGCGTCCGTCGCCGCCCGGGACGTCACCGCGAAGAACACCCGGTCCACGTCGCCGGCCGCCGCCATGGTGATCTCGTGCGCCCGGATGTGGTCCGGGTGTCCGTACCCGCCGAACGCGTCGTACGTGACCACGACCTGCGGTTTCACCGACGAGATGATCGACGCCAGCGCCTCGGTCTGTTCCTGGGCCGACCCCTGCGCGAACGCCCGGGGGTGCGCGTTGGCGGCCACCCCGACCATCCCGGAGTCCCGCCACCGACCGATGCCGCCGAGGAACCGGTGGTCGGTCACGCTCAGCGCGGCGCACGCGGATCTCAGCTCCGCGACCCGGTAGCCACCGAGCTGGTCGGCGGCGTCGGCGGACAGTTCGCGCAGTGCGGGCGGGATGATCTCGCCCTCCTCGCCGAGGGTGCAGGTGACCACGGTTACGTGCACGCCGCTCGCCGCGTAACGGGCGATCGTGCCGCCTGTCCACAGGCTTTCGTCGTCGGGGTGCGCGTGTACCAGCAGCAGCCGTGGTGGAGCAGTCAGCGTCACCGGATCAGCGTAGAGACCGGGTACGACAACACCGTCACGGCCACCTCGAGCCCGGGTCGAGCCGACCCCGATCCCGCCCGAAAAGGCAGGTCGGGGCCGCCACCAGGCGACCCCGACCAGAAACCCGGGTGAAGATCAACCCACCACGGAGCGGACCTCGGCGAAGTGGCACGCCGACAGCGTGCCGTCACCGTCGCCCCGGCGCTCCAGCTTGGGCTCCTCCACCGCGCAGATGTCCTGCGCCTTCCAGCAGCGGGTGCGGAAGCGGCAGCCAGACGGCGGGTTCACCGGCGACGGCACGTCACCGGTGAGCACGATCCGCTGCCGCTGCCGCTCCAGCTTCGGGTCCGGCACCGGCACCGCCGACAGCAGCGCCTGCGTGTACGGGTGCATCGGCCGGGCGTAGATGTCCTCGCGCTCACCGAGTTCGATGATCTTGCCGAGGTACATCACGGCGACCCGGTCCGAGATGTGCCGCACGACGGACAGGTCGTGCGCCACGAACAGGTACGCCAGACCCAGCCTGTCCTGGAGCTCCTCCAGCAGGTTCACCACACCGGCCTGCACCGACACGTCCAGCGCGGACACCGGCTCGTCCAGCACGATGAGCTTCGGGTTCAGCGCCAGCGCGCGGGCGATGCCGATGCGCTGCCGCTGGCCGCCGGAGAACTCGTGCGAGTACCGGTTGCGGTGCTCCGGGTTGAGGCCCACGAGCTCCATCAGCTCGTTCACCCGGTGCTGGACGTCCAGGCCGTTCTCGGTGCCGTGGATCTTGAACGGCTCGGAGATCAGCTCGTTGATCTGCCAGCGCGGGTTGAGCGAGGCGTACGGGTCCTGGAACACGATCTGCATGTCCCGGCGCACCCCGCGCAGCGCCTTGCCGTGCAGCTTGGTCAGTTCCTTGCCCTGGAACTTCACCGAGCCGGACGTCGGCTTGTGCAGCTGGAGGATCGCGCGGCCGGTCGTGGACTTGCCGCAGCCGGACTCGCCGACCAGGCCGAGCGTCTCGCCCTCCCGGAGGTCGAACGACACGCCGGACACCGCCTGCACCTGCCCGACGGTGCGCGGGATGATCCCGCCACCGCGGACCGGGAAGGACTTGACCAGGTCCTTGACCTCCAGCAGCGGAGCACCGCCGCCGCCCGCGGGGGCGCCGCCCGCCTGCGGGTTCACATCGGTCGCGGTGGTCATGAGGACTCCCCTTCGTGCAGCCGCGCCTCCACGGCGCCGAGGTCTTCGGCGACGGGGATGTCCGGGTTGGCCATGGTGAGGGCGGCGGGGTTCTCCACCACGCCGATCTCTTCGTGCGCGAACAGCTTCTGCGGGTGCTCGACGGTCGCCAGGTGCGCGGAGCGGTGGCAGCGCGCGAAGTGGCCGTGCCGGTCGGTCTCCAACAGCTCCGGCTCGGTCACCCGGCACTCGTCCACCACCAGCGGGCAGCGGGGCGAGAACGAGCAGCCCTGCGGCAGGTTCATCAGCGAGGGCGGCGCGCCCTTGATCGGGGTGAGCCGCTTGCCCAGCAGCTGCGGGTTCGGGATGGAACCCAGCAGGCCGACTGTGTAGGGCATGCGCTGGGCCTCGAAGACCTCGTCCACGCCGCCCTGCTCGACCACCGTGCCGCCGTACATCACCTGGACGCGGTCGACCATGCCCGCCACGACCCCGAGGTCGTGGGTGATGATCATGATGCCCGCGCTCGTCTCGTCCCGGATGCGCAGCAGCGTGTCCAGGATCTGCGCCTGCACGGTCACGTCCAGCGCCGTGGTCGGCTCGTCCGCGATGATCACGTCCGGGTCGTTGATGATCGCCATCGCGATCATCGCGCGCTGCCGCATACCGCCGGAGAACTCGTGCGGGTACTGCGACGCCCGCCGGTCCGGCTGCGGGATGCCCACCAGTTCCAGCGACTCGACGGCCTTCGCCCACGAGGCCTTCTTCGACACGTCGTGGTGCGCCCGGTACGCCTCGGCCAGCTGCCAACCCACCGTGTACACGGGGTTCAGCGACGTCATCGGGTCCTGGAAGATCATCGAGATGCCGTTGCCGCGCACCGGCTGCATCTGCTTGTAGGTGCGCCCGACCAGCTCGGCGCCCTTGAACCTGATCGAGCCGCCGACCTGTGCGGTCTTGGGCAGCAGGCCCATGATCGCCATGGACGACACGGACTTGCCGGAGCCGGACTCGCCGACGATGCCCAGCACCTCGCCCGCGCCGAGGGCGAACGACACGTCGCGCACGGCGTGCACGGTGCCGTCGTCGGTCGGGAAGTCCACGGACAGGTTCTCGACCTTGAGGAGCTTGTCCGACGCGGTGTCATTCAAGGAGAACTCCGGAGCGACAGATGTCCGACTCATGCCTTCACCCTCTTCTGGCGCGGGTCGAAGGCGTCCCGGAGACCGTCACCGATGAAGTTGACCGACAGCGAGATCAGCACGATGAACGCGAACGTGGTGAAGAACAGCCACGGGTGCAGCGTCAGCTCGTTCTTGTTCAGGCTGATCATCAGGCCCAGCGAGGTGTCCGGCGACTGCACGCCGAGGCCGATGAACGACAGCGCGGCCTCCAGCAGCACCGCCTGGGCGATGGCCAGCGTCGCGTTGACGATGATCACGTCCACGGTGTTGGGCAGGATGTGCCGGAACACGATCCGCGAGGTCGACGCGCCGAGCGCTCGGGCGGCCTCCACGAACTCCTTCTCGCGCAGCGACAGCACCATGCCCCGGATGACCCGGGCGATGGACAGCCAGCCGATCAGGCCGAGGTAGAGGGCCACGATCAGCCAGTTGGAGCTGCCGCCGTTGCCGGCGACCGACACCACGAAGCTGTTGCGCACCAGCACGGCCGCGATGACCAGGCCGGGGATCACCAGCAGCAGGTCGATGAACCGGCTGATGATGGTGTCGGTCCAGCCCTTGAGGTAGCCGGCCAGCGCGCCCAGCACCACGCCGATGACGGTCGACAGGACCGCCACCACGATCGCGATCTGGAGCGAGAACTGGGTGCCCCGGATCAGCTGGGCCACCATGTCGCCGCCGAGCCGGTCGGTGCCGAACGGGTGGTCCACGCTGGGCGGCAGGTACCGGCGGAAGCTCAGGTCCGTGAAGGAGTACTTCCAGATCGCGCTGCCGCCGAACGCGAACAGCGCGAGCAGGACGAACAGGATCAGGCCGAACACGGCGGCCTTGTGCCGCAGGAACCTGCGCAGGATCACGCTGGACTGCTTGCGGGCGGCCGTGGAGTCGAACTGACTCGCCTCGCCCGGGGTGGGCGCGGGTGCCTGCGCCACGGGGGAACCGATCTCAGTCAAGGCGGATCCTCGGGTCCAGGATCGCGTACATGACGTCCGCGATCAGGTTGAACACGATGATGAAGACGGCCGTCACCATCATGAAGCCGAGTACCTGGTAGGGCTCGATCTTGGTGATCGCCTCGATGAGGAACTTGCCCATGCCGGACCAGCCGAAAACGGTCTCGGTGATCACCGCGCCGCCGAATTGCGCGCCGATGTTCAGCGAGGACACCGTGACGATGGGAATGAGGGCGTTGCGGAACGCGTGCCGGAAGATCGCGCGACCTTCCGAGATGCCCTTCGCCTGTGCGGTCCGCACGTAGTCGGCGTTGAGCGTGTCCAGCATCGACGCGCGCTGGAATCGACTGTAGAGCGCGAACTGGATCGCCACCAGACAGATCGTCGGCAGGATGAACGCGCCGGAGTACTGGTAGATCTGCTGGCCGAGGTTGCCGGAGAAGCCGTCGCCGGGCGGTCCGGCCATGGTGAGCCAGCGGCCCGCGCCTATCGACTCCAGCCAGTTGTTGAACTCGATGCCGCCCGCTTTGATGATCAGCGCCACGCAGAACAGCGGCATGGAGAACATGGTGAACGCTATTCCGGTCGCGGTGTAGTCGAATATCGAATACTGTCTTACCGCGCCGATGACGCCGACCGCCATACCCAGGACCAGCGCCACGAGCTCGGCGATCAGGATCAGCCGGAGGGTGATGCCGAAGGCCGTGATCAGCTCGTCCTTGACCGGCTTGCCCGCGTTGCCGGGTACGACGGACTCGCCCCAGTCGCCGGTGACGAAGTCGCCCGCCCAGGTGACGTAGCGCTCGAAGAACGGCTTGTTGTAGCCGGTCCGCTCGTAGGCGGCGGTGATCTCCGCCTGGGTTCGGGGCTTCTGGAGCTTCCACTCGCCCAGGGGGTCGCCCATGGCGTTGACGAGTCCGAAGCAGAGGAATGAAGCGACGATCAACAGCGGAATCGAGATCAACAACCGCCGGATTATGTAACGGAACATGACAAGTCTCTAGTCTCCCTAGGCGCCCCCGCCGCAAGCGGGCCAGCCTACCGGACGCGGACGCCGGCCGGGGGGCCGGTGCTTGTGGCACCGGCCCCCCGGTCGGATTGATCAGTTATCGCGTCGCGAGCTGGTGGCAGCTCGACTTACTTCTTGATCTGCCAGGCGTACAGGTTCCAGGTCACGCCACCACCGACACCGATGTAGGAAATCGGGCTGATGTCCGCGTTGGACGCGGCGAAGTCGGTCAGCTGGAACAGCGGGACGCTGTGCAGGTCGTTGCGCATTTCCTTGTCGATGTCGTTCATCGCCTGGGTGCGCTTCTGGAAGTCGAGCATGCCGTTGGCGGCCTTCCACTTCTCGGTCACCACGGCCGAGTCGTAGTTGTTGTAGTTCGCCGAGCCGCCCTTGTCCTTCTGGGCGTAGTTGCCGAACGCACCGGCCTTGACCGGCTGGCCGACCCAGGCGAACAGGGCCGCGTCGAACTCCGACGCCGGGAGGCGCTTGTCGTTGAAGTCGGCCGCCTGGTCCGCGATGACCTCGATGCCGGCCTGCTTGCACTTGTCCTGGAGGATCCGGACGGTGTCCGCCCGGCGCTGCACGGTCTTGTGACCGAGCTTGAACGAGGCGCGGTACTCGCCCTTGGTGTAGATGCCGTCGCCGCCGGGCTTCCAGCCGGCATCGTCCAGCGTCTTCTTGGCGGCGGCGACGTCACCGTTGCCGATGTCGCCGTAGTGGTCCTCGTAGCCGACCTCGTTGGGGAGGAAGGTGAGCGACCCCAGGGGCTTGGCGTTCGGGTCGACGTCGTTCACCAGCTTCTCGACCAGGTCCCGCCGGTCGAAGCACTGGGCGATGGCCAGCCGCAGTTCCTTGTTGTTCTTGAACAGCG
>CBHFOL010000130.1:0-20098 GCA_965995405.1 uncultured Saccharothrix sp. | reverse complement strand
CCGGCTCCGGTTCCGGAACACCCAGAACCCGGCGCCGATCATCAGGACCGCGAGCAGCCCGCTCAACAGCGGGGCGGTCGGCATGCCGGACTCGCCCGCCGTGGGCTTGATCGTGACCCCGGGCGCGCCCGAGTTCACCGCCGCGTTGTTCGGCAACGCCACGTACGGGAACGTCTTGCCGAACGCGTTCTCGTTCGCGTCCACCTTGTCACCGGCCGCCAACGCCTGCACGATGCCGCTGACCGCCGCGCCTTCCAACGCCTGCAACTCGATGTCCAGCACGTCGTCGGTCAGCCGACGCCCGTTGGGGAAGCCCTGGAAGTCCTTGGCCAGCACGCCGAGCCGGTTCGGTTCGGCGGCGACGGGCGTCGCCATGTTGAGCCGCAACTGCTCGGACGGCACGAACCGCTTCCCGTTCACGTCGGCGTTGTTGAGCTGCGAGTTCAGGTCGGCCTGGATCGGCCCGTTGAGCTTGGTGGTGATGCCGGTCAGGAAGATCTCCACCAGGTCGTCCCGGTTGCCCTTGGGCGCGGGGATCTTGTAGAACGCCTCGACCAGCTGCGGCACCTCCGGGTTGTTGACCCGGTCGACCAGTTCCTTGACCTTGCCGTCCTGGTCCGGCGTCAGCGAGTTGAACTTGTCCTTCAACCCCGCCGGCACGACGACCTCGTTCACCAGCGGGTTGCCCAGCCGCGACACCTGCACCCAGTCGCCGTGCGCCTGGACCTTGCCGGGCGAGAGCTGCATGGAGCGGCGTTCGGTGTCGCTCCACACCCCGATCACCGGGTTGCGCGTCGCGTCTCCCTTGAGCGCCAACCACTTCTTCGGCACCTGCAACGCGATGGTGTTGGCGTTGAAGCCGCGCACCGTGTCCTGTCCGACCTCGGACAGGTCCCCGCCGTAGAGCAGGTCGAACACCCGCAGGTCGAGGAAGAACGAGTCGTCGGCCTGCCCGACGTAGACCTTCGCGCCGCCGTCGATCGACGTGATCGCCTGGTCGCGCAGCGCGCCGTAGTCCGGCATGGACTTCGGGCCGGTGTTGGACGGCGCGACCTTGCCGCGCTGCACCAGTTTCTTCGCGTTCCCCCGGTGGTCCACCACTTCCAGCGTGTAGAACTGGCGGAACAGCAGGTTCTCGTCGTCCAGCGTGGTGACGGGGCCGTTGTTGTACAGGAACGTGGCCTTGCCGCGCTTGTCCTCGGTCTGGAATGTGAACCGGTAGGTCAGGTCGGCCTTCCCGTCGCCGTCGTTGTCGACGTTCAGGTCGTAGCGCGCGTCGGTGGCGAACGGGTAGAAGTTGGGGCCGCCGTTGGGTTCCTGGAACGGCGAGAAGTTCGCGACCAGGGTGACGGTGTCCTGGTTGTCGGGGCTGGTGAACGCGTAGACGTCGGTGTTGTCGACGGTCGGGTCACCCGCGATCAGCGGTGCCTCGCGGTGGCTGGAGGCGCCTGCCGGACCGGACGGCCCGACCAAGCCGACCGCGATGGCGGCGGAACCGACCGCGGCCAACGCGGCGACCACGCGGCGTCTGGTGAGCGGTGTGGACATGCTCGATCCCTTCACTGGATGCGCGAGCGTGCGGACACCTCCCCATTCGGTCGCGGCGCACATCCGGTTCATATTCCAGGGGGTTGGCCTTCCGATCAGTGGAACTGGCCGTTGACCCACCGATTGGCCCAACCTACGTTTCGGCCACCCCCGACGCGGCCCGTCGTGCCGCTCGGGTCGACTGGCTGGACAATTCCCCGTGAGGCGGACGAACAGGAGGGCGCGGTGCCACTCGACACAACGCCGCACTACCGGCGGGACACCGGGTCACAGCCCCCGGTGAGCTGGCCGGACTACGTGTCCAACCGGCTCAGGTCGCCGCACCGGCCACTGGCCCTGCTGCCGCAGCGGCTCGGTGAGATCACCGGCCCGCTGCTCGGCGAGGGCCGGGTCGGCACGCACGACAACGACCTGACCCTGGGGCACGGCGGCGAGCCGCAGGGCCAGCGCATCACCGTGTCCGGCCGGGTGCTCGACGGCGACGGGCGGCCGGTCGCGGGCACGCTGCTGGAGGTGTGGCAGGCCAACGCGGGCGGCCGGTACCGGCACGACGGCGACCGGCACCCCGCGCCGCTGGACCCGAACTTCACCGGCGTCGGCCGCACCGTCACCGACGCGGACGGCCGCTACACGTTCACCACGATCCAGCCCGGCGCGTACCCGTGGCGCAACCACGACAACGCGTGGCGGCCCGCGCACATCCACTTCTCGCTGTTCGGCACCGCGTTCACCCAGCGGCTGATCACCCAGATGTACTTCCCGGGCGACCCGCTGTTCTTCCAGGACCCGATCTTCAACTCGGTGCGCGACCCGAAGGCGCGGGAGGCGATGATCGCCCGGTTCGACCTGGAGAGCACGGTTCCGGAGTGGTCGCTGGGGTACCAGTGGGACATCGTGCTGCGGGGCAAGACCCCCACGCCGCTGGAGGACGAGGACGACGATGACTGAGCTGATCACCACCCCGTCGCAGACGGTCGGCCCGTTCTTCGCGATCGGCCTGCCCTGGGCGGACGGCCCGTTCGTGGTGCCCGAGGGCACGGAGGGCGCGTTCCGGATCGAGGGCCGGGTCCTCGACGGCAACGGCGAACCGGTGCCGGACGCCGTCGTGGAGACCTGGCAGGCCGACCCGGAGGGCCGGTTCGACCACCCCGACGACCCGCGCGGCGCGGTGCGCTGGAAGGATTTCCGGGGCTTCGGGCGCAGCGCGACCGACGCCGACGGCAGCTACGGTGTGCTCACCGTGAAACCCGGTGCGCTGCCGACCGGCGACGGCGGATGGGAGGCGCCCCACCTCGGGGTGTCCGTGTTCTGCCGGGGCATGCTGGTCCGGCTGGTGACCCGGATCTACTTCCCGGACGAGGAGGCCAACGCGCACGACCCGGTGTTGCACTCGATCACGGACCCGGCCGCGCGGAGCACGCTGATCGCGGCGGCTGCCCCGTTCGGCTACCACTTCGACATCCGCTTGCAAGGGGAGCATGAAACCGTTTTCTTCGACGTCTGAGCTGTTCGGGCCGCTGTTCGCCGACCCGGCCGTGGACGCGGAGACGTCGGACCGGGCGTGGCTGCGGGCCATGCTGGACTTCGAGCGCGCGCTGGCGATCGTCCAGGCCAGGGCGGGCCTCGTCACGGAGGACGCGGCCCGGATGGTGGTGACCGCGATCGACGTCGGCCACTACGACCCGGCCGCGCTCGGCGACCGCGCGCCGGCCAGCGGAACCCCGGTGGTGCCGCTGGTCAAGGCGATCGGCGCGCACGTCACCGCCGAGGGCAGGGCGGCCCTGCACAACGGGGCGACCAGCCAGGACGTGCTGGACACGGCGATGTCGCTGGTGGCGTTCCGGGCGCTGGGCCCGATCCTGGACGGGCTGGCCGACGTGGCGGGGGAGTGCGAGCGGCTCGCCCGGCTGCACCGGGACACCCTGATCGCGGGCCGCACGCTGGCCCAGCACGCGCTGCCCACGACGTTCGGGCTCAAGTGCGCGGGCTGGCTGGTCGCGGTGGACGAGGCGGCGGACGCCCTGGAGCGGGTGCGGACGCGCCGGCTGGCCGTGCAGTTCGGCGGCGCGGCGGGCACCCTCGCGGCGGTCGACCACCCCGGGCTGGTGGACCAGCTCGCCGAACAGCTCGGCCTGGTCGCGCCGCTCATCCCGTGGCACACCGACCGGACCCGGATCGCGGAGCTGGCGGGCGCGCTCGGGTCGGCGTCCGGGGTGCTGGCGAAGATCGCGCAGGACGTGGTGCTGCTCGCGCAGACCGAGGTCGCCGAGGTGTCCGAAGCCGAGGGCGGCACGTCGTCGGCCATGCCGCACAAGCACAACCCGGTGCGGGCGGTGCTGGTGACGGCGGGCACGCGGCGGGTGCCGGGTCTGGTGTCGACGGTGCTGTCCGCGATGGCGCACGAGCACGAGCGGGCGGTCGGCGCGTGGCACAGCGAGTGGCAGACGGTGACCGAGCTGCTGCGGCTGGTCGGCGGCGCGGTCTACGGCCTGCGGGAGCTGCTGTCGCGGCTGCGGGTGGACCCGGAGCGGATGCGGCGCAACCTGGAGCTGACCGGCGGACTGCTGATGGCGGAGAACGTGGCGGGGCGGCTGGCGGCCCGGATCGGCCGGGCGGAGGCGCAGGAGCTGGTGGCCGAGGTGTGCCGGATCGCGGTGCTGTCCGGGCGGTCGCTGCGCGAGGCGCTGCTGGCGGACCTGCGGATCGGCTTGTCGGAACAGGAGATCGGCGAGGCGCTGGACCCGGCCGGGTACGTCGGCTGCGCGGGCGAGTTCGTGGACCGGGCGCTGGCGGCGCACCGGGGGAGGGCCGGACGATGAGGCTGCACTACGAGTTGAGCGGACCGGAGGACGCGCCGGTCGTCGTGCTCGGCAGTTCCCTGGGCACCACCACGGAGCTGTGGGAGCCGCAGGTGGGTTGGCTGTCCGAGCGGTTCCGGGTGCTGCGGTACGACCACCGGGGGCACGGCGGCAGCCCGGCTTCGAGTGGGTCGTGCCGGATCGGCGATCTCGGCGACGACGTGCTGGAGTTGTTGGACGCCTTGGGTTTCCGGCGGGTGTCGTACTGCGGGGTGTCGCTGGGGGCCATGGTCGGCATGTGGCTGGCCGGGCACGCGCCGGAACGGGTCGAGCGGCTCGTGCTGTGCTGCACGTCGGCCGCGTTCGCCACCGCGCAGCCCTGGCTGGACCGGGCGGCGGCGGTGCGCGAGTCGGGGACCGGGTCGATCGCGGCGCAGGTGGTGGGGCGGTGGTTCACGCCCGCGTTGCGTTCGCGGTCGCCGGAGACGGTGGCGCGGTTCGAGGCGATGCTGTCCGCTGTGGACGACGAGAGCTACGCGGGGTGCTGCGAAGCGTTGTCGGCGTTGGACTTGCGGTCCGTGCTGCCGGCGATCGAAGCGCCGACGGCGGTGATCGCGGGAGCGCTGGACGAGGCCACGCCCACCGAGAGCCTGCGGGCGATCGCCGACGCGATTCCCGGGTCGGAGCTGTTCGTGGTCGATGCCGCGCACCTGGCGAACGTGGAGGCCGCGGACGCGGTGTCGGCGATCATGCGGGAGCACCTGCGATGACCTACGACGAGGGCATGAAGGTGCGGCGGGAGGTGCTCGGCGACGAGCACGTCGACCGTGCGGTGGCGCGCACCGACGAGTTCACGGCGGATTTCCAGGACCTGATCACCCGGTACGCGTGGGGCACGATCTGGACGCGTCCGGGGCTGGACCGGCGGGCGCGGTCGTGCGTCACGTTGGCGATGCTGGCCGCGTTGGGGCACGAGGGCGAGCTGGCGATGCACGTGCGTGCCGCGCTGCGCAACGGGTTGACGCGGGACGAGATCAAGGAAGTCCTGTTGCAGGTGGCGGTCTACGCGGGCGTTCCGGCGGCCAACCGGGCGTTCGCGGTCGCCCAGCCGATCCGGGCCGAGCCGGATCCGCCGGGCTGACGGCGGGTCCTGCCCGGTGGTCCCCACGTGGGGCGTGCGGTGACCCCGCCGTCCACCACGAGGTCGTGCCCGGTGATCCAGGACGCCAGCGGCGACGCCAGGAACACGCACGCGTTGCCGATGTCCTCGGGTGTGCCGAGCCGGCCCAGCGGCGCGGCCTCGTGCCAGCGCCGGACGCCCTCGGGCCAGCCGTCGGCCAGCCCCGGCCGGTCGACCAGGCCGGGCGACACGGTGTTGACCCGGATCCCGCGCCGCCCGTACTCCAGGGCCGCCGAACGGGCGTGCATGACGAGGGCCGCTTTGGACGCGCTGTAGTGGGCGTGCCCGTGCGCCGGGTGGGTGGCCTCGATGGACGCGATGTGGGTGACCGAACCGCCCTCGCCCATCACCTCGGCCGCCGCCTGGGTGCAGGTGAACGCGCTCAGCACGTTCGTGTCCACCACCGCGCGCCACTCGTCGGCCGACATGCCCGCCAGGTCCCGCACCGGCTGCACCCCGGCGCAGTTGACCACCGCGTCCAGCCGGCCACGCCACGCCGCCGCCGCGCGCACCAGCCGGAAGCACTCGCCTTCGACGGACAGGTCCGCCCGCACGGCGAGTGACCCGGCCACGTCCGGCGGGTCGCCCCGGTGGTGGTGCACGACGACCGACGCCCCGGCGGCGGCGAACCGCCGGGCGACGCCCGCGCCGATGCCCCCGCTCGCTCCGGTGACGAGGGCGACGGTGCCGGGGAGATCCATGTCCGCGGACAGTAGCTACACCGGCACGAGCGGGCCGTGCGGCTCGGCGGGGAGCTCGACGCGGATCGCGTCGCCCGGCCGGACCTCGCCGCCGACCACGACGATCGACATGATCCCGGCGCGGCGCACCACGTTGCCGTCCTCGTCACGGCCCAGCACGTGCTTGAGCAGTCCGTCGTGGAAGTTGTCGATCTGGGCGCACGGGTTGCGCAGCCCGGTCACCTCGACCACCGCCTCCGGGCCGAGGTGGAGCCGGGTGCCGGTGGGCAGTCCGAGCAGGTCGACGCCCCGGGTGGTGACGTTCTCGCCCAGGCTGCCCGCCGTGACGGGGAAGCCGAGGGCGCTCAGCTCGTCGTGCAGCTCGGCGTGCATCAGGTGCACTTGGCGCAGGTTCGGTTGCGTTGGGTCACGGGACACGCGGCTGCGGTGCTTCACCAGCTCGCCTGCGTGCACGTCGCCTTCGATGCCGAGCCCGGCGACCAGACGGACGCCGTCCTGGTTGGGTTTTGTGAATGTGTACTCCGCGCTACGGCTGACAGCCTCGACAGTCCCCATAATTTCGACCATAGCGGTAAGACTTGGGTGGGTCTCGGCGATACATCCTGTGTAAAACCCTGCGGACAACGGTGAAACATCATGGACGACGAACTGACACATCGGGCGCGCGCGATGCTGAGGGCCATCGCGGCGGGACGCGCCGAGGTTACGCACAGTCAGGAACCCGACCTTCGGGTGGACGGACTGCTGTGCAGCGACCAGGCTGCGGCACGCCAACTGGCCCACGCGGGACTGCTCCGTCCGGCTCAATCTTTGGGTGACGGAGCGTGGTCGCCTGCCGAGTTGACTCCGGCTGGTCGAGCGCTGCTCGCCTGACTGGCCCGTCAGGCGAGCGGGGCGGTCAACGGTTCGCCGTGGCCGGGGCAGAGCACTACGGGGGACAGGGCGGTGAGCCGCCGAACCTCGGTTCCGCGCCCTCGTCCACCTCGACGTCCACTTCGGACCGTGACGCCACCCGCACGCCGGGCGACCGGTTTCGCCACGGGCAGACGATGCGCCGCGGCTCCTGCCCGGCGTCGCTACGCCGTTCGCGAGTGGCTTGCGAGGCGATGACAGTTCCTGCGGTACGGAGACCCGTAGCGGCGCGACCGCCCACGACCGGTCCGATGACCGCCGGGCAGTGCCGGGTTCCGCCCCTGGCCGGCACGTCGATCCGGACCGCTGTCGGCCCGGTGGCGGCTTCCCGGAGCACCGCATTCACCCGCGCGACCGCCTTCCGCTGATAGCTAGGTGAGGCTACCCTAATCTGCGGAGAGGTTCGGATCACTCCCCAGTGCGCGGAACTTAGGTTAGGGTAACCGAAGTTCGATCACTCTCTGTTGTCGCACCGAATGGGACGGTCATGTCACAGCCACCTGTCTTCGACGTCCTCGGCGTCGGCTTCGGGCCGTCGAACCTCGCGCTGGCGATCGCCGTCACCGAGTACAACGCCGCCGCGCGACCCGAAGACGTGGTGACCGCCCACTTCCTGGAACGCCAGGCGAGGTTCGGCTGGCACCGCGGCATGCTGATCGACGACGCGACCATGCAGGTCTCCTTCCTCAAGGACCTGGTCACCCTGCGCAATCCGAGCAGCGCCTTCACCTTCCTGAACTACCTGCACGGCAAGGGAAGGCTGGTCGACTTCATCAACCACAAGAACCTCTTCCCGCTGCGCGTCGAGTTCCACGAGTACTTCGAGTGGGCCGCCGGGAAGGTGGACGACCTGGTGTCCTACGGCCACGACGTGGTGTCGGTCGCGCCGGTCACCGAGGACGGTGTGGTCACCCACTTCGACGTCGTGTCGCGCACCGCGTCCGGTGAGACCGAGCTGCGGCGCGCCCGAAACCTCGTGCTGGCAACGGGTCTGCGCGCCAGCCTGCCGGACGGCGTCACCGAATCCGCGCGGGTGTGGCACAACCGGGACTTCCTCCAGCGCGTCGAGTCGCTGGCCGACCCGAAGCGGCTGGTGGTCGTGGGCGCGGGGCAGAGCGGCGCGGAGGTGGCCGCGTTCCTGCACGAGCGGTTCCGGGACGCCGAGGTGTGCGCGGTGTTCGCGCGCTACGGCTACAGCCCCGCCGACGACAGCTCGTTCGCCAACCGGATCTTCGACCCGGCCGCCGTGGACGACTTCTACGCCGCGCCCGAGGACGTCAAGCGCCGGCTCATGGACTACCACTCCAACACCAACTACGCGGTGGTCGACAACGACCTCATCGCCGAGCTGTACCGGCGGGTGTACCGGGAGAAAGTCCTTGGCGCGCAACGGCTCCGGCTGCTGAACCTGTCCCGGGTGGCGGGCCTGGACGAGCACGCCGACGGCGTCCGGGTGACCGTGGAGTCGCTGTCCGCCGGCACCCGCGTCGAACTGGACGCGGACGACGTCGTCTACGCCACCGGCTACCGCGAGGCCGACCCCACCGGCCTGCTCGGCGACCTGGCCGGGCGGTGCGCGCGCGACGAGCACGGCCGGCTGCGGATCGACCGGGACTACCGGCTGGTGACCGACGACGACCTGCTCGGCGGAATCTACCTCCAGGGCGGCACCGAGCACACGCACGGCATCTCGTCCTCGTTGCTGTCCAACACATCCGTCCGGGTCGGGGAGATCCTCGACTCCGTGCTGGGCCGCCGCGAGCCGGCGGTGCTCCCCACGCAGCCCGCGTACGCCGTCAGCGCCGCGCACCTCGGGTAGTCCGGTCCACAGTGGACCCCGGCTGCTCCGGCGCGCGGAGTCGGCGTTCCTTCCGGAGAGCCACGCGGGGGCGGTCGCCCGAGGTCCGGATGATCGCCGGCGTGTTCCACGGGGGATCTCGCAGTGGTCGCGCGGGATGAATTCCGCGTCGTGGAGATTAGTGACCGACAGGTATCGCGCGCATACGCGACCCGTGGTACAAATAGTGTTTCGCTCACCAGACGGACCGGTGGCGGAGAACGATACAAGGCGATTGTATCACAGGGGGCAAGCGTGGCAACAGGGGAATTGTCCACGGAACAGCGGTACGTTTCTTTTCTGTACGAGCGGCTCGACCTGGAGCGGGCCGCGGCGAAGGCCGAGCTGGACGCCGCACTGCTCGACCCGCACGAGGGCCGGTGGCACCGCGAGGTGGCCGTCCGCACCCTGTCCGAGCAGGTGGGCAGGCTGGAGGTGGCCGACGAGGGACTGTGCTTCGGCCGGACCGACCACGCCGACGGGAGCAGCACGTACATCGGCCGGGTCGGCCTGTTCGACCAGGAGGACGACTATCGGCCGCTGCTCACCGATTGGCGCGCACCGGTCGCCCGGCCGTTCTACACCGCGACCGGGGCACGGCCGGAAGGTATCGTCCGGCGGCGTCATTTCCGCACCTGCGGACGGCACGTGGAAGGATTCCACGACGACGAACTCCAGTTCGACGGAACAACCCTGCTGGAAGCGCTGAACGCGCCGCGCTCGGACACCATGCGCGACATCGTCGCCACGATCCAGGCCGAACAGGACGAGGTGATCCGGCTCGACCACCGCGGCGTCCTGGTGATCGAGGGCGGGCCGGGCACCGGCAAGACGGCGGTCGCCCTGCACCGCGTCGCCTACCTGCTGTACACGCAGCGGGAACGGCTGTCCCGGCAGGGCGTGCTGGTCGTCGGGCCCAACCCGGGGTTCCTGCGGTACATCGGCGACGTGCTGCCGTCGCTGGGGGAGACCGACATCGTCTTCGCGACACCCGGCGAGCTGTTCCCCGGCGTGCGCACGACGGTCGAGGACACCCCGGAACTGCAAGGGCTGAAAGGAGGTCTGGCGGCGATCGACCTGATCCGCGAGGCCGTCGCGGACCGGCAGGAGCTTCCGGACCACCCGATCCCCGTGGAGCTGGAGGACGTGACGGTCCACGTGGACACGGCGATCGCGTCCGCCGCGCGTGCTCGTGCCAGGGCGTGCGGGCTGCGGCACAACGAGGCGCGGCAGGTGTTCCACGACGCGCTGGCCGACGGGTTGGTCGACGTGGCGCTGCCGGTGATCGGGGAGGACTGGCCGGAACTCGCGGTCGACGTGCGGCGGGAGCTGGCCGACAGTGCCGACCTGCGCGCGGTGGTCGACGCGTTGTGGCCGCCGTTGACGGCGCCGGGGTTGTTGGCGGACCTGTACGAGGGACGTTGTTTCGCGCTCGGGTACCCGGAGCTGTACCGCGCGGACGGGCGGGCTTGGACGGTGTCCGACGTGCCGTTGCTGGACGAGGCCGCCGAGCAGCTCGGTGCCGATGACGCGGCGGAGCGGGCGGCGGAACGGAAGCGGGCGGCCGAGGTCGAGTACGCGCGGGGTGTGCTGGAGGTGATCGACACCGATGCGGCGATGCACGAGGACGAGTTGCGGGCCGTCGACCTGGTGAACGCCGAGTGGCTGGCCGATCGGCACGAGGTCCGTGACCACCGGACGCTGGCCGAGCGTGCGGCGGCGGATCGGGAGTGGACGTACGGGCACGTGGTCGTGGACGAGGCGCAGGAACTGTCCGAAATGGACTGGCGGGCGCTGATGCGGCGCAGCCCCAACCGGTCCATGACGATCGTGGGGGATCTGGCGCAGCGGCAGGCCGAGGCGGGGGTGCGGTCGTGGGACGTGTTGTTGAAGCCCTACGTCCACACGCGGTGGGTCTATCGTCGGTTGACGGTGAACTACCGGACTCCGGCGGCGATCATGCGCTATGCGGCTGCGGCGCTGGCGGAGGTCGATCCGGCGGCGGAGTTGCCGACGTCCGTGCGGCGGGGGGAGCCGCCGGTGGAGATGCTGGTCGAGGACCTGGAGGTGGTGGGTCGGCTGGGCGCGGAGTCCGGGACGTTCGCGGTGATCAACCGCGATGGCCCACTGACGCCGCGTGCGTCGAAGGGCTTGGAGTTCGACACCGTGGTCGTGGTGGAGCCGGAACAGATGACGGCAGCTGAGCGCTACGTCGCCCTGACCCGTGCCACGCAGCGCTTGGTGGTGGTCCGCCTGAAGCGCTGACCCGGCCTGGGACTTCCACAGTCCCAGGGCGGCAGGGCCGCAGCCGAGCTGTCCCCACGGCCGACCACGGCCGGCCACGGTCGCCAGGGCTCCGGCCACGGTCGCTTAGGGCTTGAGTGCGGGCAACACTTCCGCGCCGAACAACCGAATCGCGTCCAACACGGCCGAATGCGGCAACCCCCCGATGTCCACCATCACCAACTGGAGGTCCAACCCCAACAACTTCCCCAACTCGTTCAACCGCTCCGCCACCTCCACCGGATCCCCGCACACCGCCGCCCCGTCCATCAACGCGTCCAGATCCACCCCGTCCAGACCGCCGGCCCCACGCCACGGATCGGCGAAGTGCGCATACGCCGCCAAATGTGGCCGCCAGATCCCCCGAGCCCGCGCCGAAGTAGGCGCAACGAACACGTGACTCGGCAACGCCACCCCCCCCCGCCCGCCCATGCCATCCCGATACCGCTCGACCACGCCCCGGTGGGTGCTGGGATCCCGCAGGGTGCTGGGCAGCATGAGCGGCAACTCCAACTCGACCGCGAGATCCGCCGACACCGCCGAGCCGCTGCCGATCCACACCAGCGGCCGGGGTCGCTGGATCGGGCGAGGAGTGGTGGTCACGTCCACCAGCGGGCTCCGGAACCGGCCGTTCCAGGTCACGTGCGGTTCGTCCAGCAGGCGCAGGAGCAGGCGCAGGTTCTCGTCGAACCTGGCGCGCAGGTCGTCCTGCACGCCGAAAGCCAGGTCGGTGCGCTGCGACACGCCCCGCGCGACGATCATCTCGGCCCGCCCGCCGGACAGCACGTCCAGCATGGACAACTCCTCGGCCACCCGCACCGGGTCGTGGTGCGCCAGCAGCGTCACGCCGGTCGACAGGCGCAGGCGCGTGGTGCGCTCGGCGATGGTCGCGAGCAGCAGCTCCGGCGCGCTGACGATGTACCTCGTGAAGTGGTGCTCGCCGATCGCCACGCCGGCGAAGCCCGCCTCCTCGGCGACCACGGCCTGCTCGACTATCGCGCGCAGCCGTTCGGCCTCGCTGACCGTCCGACCGGTGGTCGGGTCCGGCAGGTGGTCGCCCAGGATCAGCAGGTAGACGTCCATCGCGCAATCTTGCACCGCGCGGTTACGGTGGGCGTTGTGAGTCCTCCTCACCTGGCATGTCCGGGGTTCGCGCACGTGCGTCCGGGGCAGTCCGCGTCCTGCTCTGTCTCCTCGTCCTCTCGTCAGTCTTCGGCGCGGGCTCGCCTGGGGCCGGGTTGCGAGATGCCTCGCCGCCGTGCCGCGCTCCTTGTTTACGGCAACGAAATTCGCGGCCGAAAAGTGCCCGAAAATCGGGAGTTCGCCCGATGGGGTTATAACTGGCGACTAACGGCAGAGCGTCCAAGACGCGTCTACCTGCGTTTTTACCATAGAGAACTGGAGTCCGCAGTGAGCGTGACCGTCTCCGACAACCCCGCCAAGTCCCGGTTCGAGGTCTTTCTCGACGGCGAGCTGGGCGGGTTCGCCGAGTACACCCTCGAACCCGACCGCATCACGTTCACCCACACCGAGGTGGCGCTGGAGGGCAAGGGGTTGGGCAGCGCCCTGGTCCGGCAGGCGCTGGACGACGTCCGCCGCCGCGGCCTCGTCGTCGTGCCCCAGTGCCCCTTCGTGCGCGGCTACCTGGACAAGCACCCCGAACTCGCCCAGGTTACCGAGAAGTAGTATCCGGGAATGGAGTGGACCGAACCCGGAGTCTTCGAGGTCGCGCCCGGCGTGCACCGCATCCCGCTGCCGCTGCCCAACGACGGCCTGCGCACCGTCAACGTCTACGCGATCGAAGACGGCGCGGGGCTCGTCCTCGTCGACTCCGGGTGGGCTCTGGACGAAGGCGAACGCGCCCTCGAACAAGCCCTCGCCGCCCTCGGCCGCGACTTCTCCGACATCCGCCGCTTCCTCGTCACCCACGTCCACCGCGACCACTACACGATGGCCGTCGCCCTTCGCCGACGGTTCGGCACCAAGGTCGCGCTCGGGCTCGGCGAGCAACCGTCGCTGCGCAAACTGGTCACCCGCACCCGGGACGGCCAACTGGCCAACCTCACCACCTGGGGCGCGACCGAACTCGCATCCCACTGGCGCGCGGCCGTCGAGAAGATCGGCGAGGACGAACTGCGCGACTACGAGGACCCCGACGAGTGGCTCACCGAGACCGACCTCGGACTGGAGAAGCGCGTCCTGCGCGTCCTGCCGACCCCCGGCCACACGCGCGGCCACGTCGTCTTCGTGGACGTGGAGTCGAAGCTCCTGTTCGCGGGCGACCACGTCCTCCCGCACATCACGCCGTCCATCGGCTTCGAACCCGCCCGGCCCGAACTCCCGCTCGGCGACTACCTGGACTCGCTCCGCCTCGTCCGCGCCTACCCCGACCTGCGGCTGCTGCCCGCGCACGGCCCCGTCACCGACTCCAGCCACGCCCGCGTGGACGAACTCCTCACCCACCACGAGGACCGCCTGGCCGCCACCCTCACCGCCGTCGAATCGGGCACCGGCACGGCGTTCGAGACCGCGCGCAAGCTCGGCTGGACGCGCCGCGAACGCCGGTTCGACGAGCTGGACCTGTTCAACCGGGTGCTGGCGACCGGCGAGACCGCCGCCCACCTGGACGTCCTGGTCCGCCGCGGCCTGCTCACCGCCGAGTCCGTCGACGGCGTCGTGCACTACTCGGCCGGCCGGGACCGCTGATCAACCACCGCGTTCCGGATCTTCACCGGGGCGCGACTCAAGACGTCCTCCGCTCCGACTACGCCTGAGCCAGGGGCTGTAAGTACCCGGCGGCGGGATCCCTGAGAGTACTGGTCCGTCCAGTACCGTGTGGCCCCATGGAGGAGACCAGATCGGCTCGCAAGCGCCGCGCGATCCTGGACGCCGCGCGGACGGTCTTCCTGCGCAACGGCTACCAGGGCACCAGCATGGACGAGATCGCCGCCCTCGCCGAGGTGTCCAAGCAGACCGTCTACAAGCACTTCGCGGACAAGGAACGCCTGTTCACCGAGATCATCACCGCCGACATCCACGCCGGCGAACAGCGTTTCGACGCCATACTGGACCGCTTCCCCGACAGCGCCGACCTGGCCGCCGACCTCCGTGAGATCGCCCGCCGCCTGGTGACCGTGGTGACCCGCCCGCACCTGGTCCGGATGCGCCGGGTCGTCATCGGCGAGGCCGACCGCTTCCCCGACCTGGCCCGCAGTTGGTACGCGTCCGGGCCGGAACGCGGTTACGAACGGCTGGCGCACCGGTTCGCCCAGCTCACCGACCAGGGCAGGCTGAACACCCCGGATCCGCTGACGGCGGCGCAGCAGTTCGTGTGGCTGGCGCTGTCCGTGCCGCTGAACCGGGCGATGTTCGATCCGGAGCCGTACACGGAGGACGAGCTGCACGAGTTCGCCGACGCGGCGGTCGCCACCTTTCTGGCCGCGTTCGGGTGTCAGCGCTGAATCCCGGAACGTCGACCTGACAATGGTTCGGTGGTAGTACCCGTTCGGGGGGACCCGGTCGTGGGAGCGTGCCACTTCCGTGGCGGCCGGCGGTCACCGAAAGGGCACGTGCGGATCTCGGCGGCTGAACCGGCCGTGGCGGTCGGGTAATCCAGGACGCGCACCTCAACTCCTCGCGGAAATCCTCGTACGTTCGGCTGGTCTGCCGCGTTCCCGCGCCGTGGGACGCGGAAACCCGCTGGAATTTCCGTGAAGGGAAAGCCGAATGCCGAAGATGAGATACGCCACCGCGTTAGCGGCGCTGACCGCCCTGCTCCTGTCCGGCACCACCGCCACCGCAGCCGCCGCGACGCCGGACCCGATCGGGAGTTCCGCGATCGCCGGTGAGGGCGCTGACCGCCAACTCCCTGCGTTCCAGGGCACGGGCGTGACGGCCAAACGACGCGAATCGGTGGAACTGGCTCATGGGCGGGCCCTGCGCTACGCCGGAGACTCGCTCACCGCCGTGCCCGCGAACATGGGTCCCCACATCTCGAACACATACAAGAAGTGGTTCGGTATTTTCGACCACGGCCGCCGCGACAAGGTGCACACGACGTATCAGGCTGTGGTCCGCACTTTGCGGGACGACACCATCACCTACGTCATACCCGGCCCGCTGTGTCAGGACGACTGGTACGCCTATGCCCACCACGGGGTGAACACCGTGAATCTGTGCCGGGAATTCTGGAAACTCCCGGCAACGGGTGCCAGTTCCAAGGTCGGCAAGATCATCCACGAACTCACCCACGTCACGGTCAACACCGGCGATCACGCATATGGCAGGGTCGCGGCGCGCCAACTGGCCAAGGACGCCCCCGGCAACGCGGTGGACAACGCGGACAACTACGAGTACTTCGCCGAGGACACGTCCGGGGACTGACGCGCGAGGCGGACGGCCCGCTCGGCCACCGCCGCTCCGCTGCACGCGGCCACAACGCCCTCTGACCCGCTAAGGAGGTGACGCGGGGTGTCGTGTACGGGCCTGCGGCCGGATGAACACCTCCGGACGACGCCCCGCGACCACCTCCCGGTCGACCTGGAAGGACCAGCCCGTCAGTCCACAGAACCGACTACCGGGTCGGCGTTCCGAGGTGCGGCACTGGGCAGGTTGCCTCCGGCCCCCGGTTCCATTGTCCCACGAGGTAGGGCAAAGCCGGTCGATCGACGCTCGCCGGGTAGCGCGAGATCGAGCAGAACAGCGCCGAACGGGGCAATACCCGGCGGGCCGCGGTGGGGTCAACGGGGGAGTTTTACCACTGTCACGAAGAAGTCGTCGATCTGGCGGACCACTTCGATGAACCGGTCGAAGTCGACGGGTTTCGTCACATAGGCATTGGCGTGCAGGTCGTAGCTGCGCAGGATGTCCTCCTCCGCCTCCGAAGTCGTCAACACCACCACCGGAATGCTGCGCAGCCGCTCATCCGCCTTCACCTCGGCCAACACCTCCCGCCCGTCCATCTTCGGCAGGTTCAAATCCAGCAGGATCAGGCCCGGCCGGGGCGCGTCGGCGTGCGCACCCTCCCGCCGCAGGAACTCCAGCGCCTCGACACCGTCGCGCACCACGTGCAGCTGGTTGCGGATCTTGTGGTGCTCGAACGCCTCCTGCGTCATCAGAGCGTCGCCCGGGTCGTCCTCCACGAGCAGCACGTCGACCACGTTCAGCGAGTCATTCATCGGTGTCCTCTATCGCCGGCAGGGTGAACTTGAAGGTCGTGCCGGCGTCCGCACCGGTGTCCAGCCAGATGGCGCCGCCGTGGTATTCGACTATCTTCCGGCACATCGCGAGGCCGATCCCGGTGCCGGGGTAGTCGTCCTTGTGGTGCAGCCGCTGGAAGATCACAAAGATCCGCTCAGCGTACTCGGGCTCGATGCCGATGCCGTTGTCACGGATCATGAACGTCCAGAATTCACCGGTTCGTTCCACCCCTACGACCACTACCGGCGGCTGCTCGTCGTGGAACTTCAGCGCGTTGCCGATCAGGTTGCCGAACACCCCGCCGAGCAGCGACGATTCACCGCGCACCGTCGGCAATTCCGCCACCTCGACCGTCGCGCCGGTCCGCTCGATCGTCTCCGAATAGCTGTCCAGCACCAGCGCCAGCGTCTCGTTCAGATCCACCCGCACGTGTTCCCGGGTGATCCGCCCGACCCGGGAGAACGCGAGCAGGTCGTTGATCAGCACCTGCATCCGCTTCGCGCCGTCCACGGCGAACCGCAGGTACTGCTCGCCGCGCTCGTCGAGCTGCCCGGAGTACCGCCGCTCCAGCAGCTGGCAGAAGCTCGCCACCTTCCGCAGCGGCTCCTGGAGGTCGTGCGACGCCACGTAGGCGAACTGCTCCAGCTCGGCGTTGGACCGGCGCAGGTCCTCCACGTCCCGCAGGATCCGGGTGCGCATGGTGTCCACGTCCTGGCCCAGCATCACCGTCTCGCGCGGCCCGCCGGTCCGCACCGCGTGCGCGAAGTCGCCCGACGACACCTGCCGCACCTCGTCCGCGAGCTCCTTCAACGGCCGGATCAGGATGCGGTGCAGCTGGACCGCCACGGCGGCGATGATCACCACCAGCAGCACGCCCAGCGCCACCACCAGCACCAGCACCTGGTCGGCGACGGCGTCCAGCCCCGCGCGGGCGTTGCGGGTCTCCTCGTCCAGCCGCTGCTTGAGGTCGCCGACGGCCCGCCGGACGCCGTCGGACAGCTCCTTGCCGCGCGCCGCGTCGGCCTGGTCCGCGCGCGGCTCGCCGGCCGTCCTGACCTCGGTGATCACCGTTTCCGCGTACCCGGCGCGCCAGTCCATCGCGAGTGCGCCGATGTGGTCCAGCTCGGCCGCCAGGTCGGGCCGCACCGGCTCGATCGCGGCACGGGCCGCCGCCAGCGCGTCCTGTTCGGCCCGCCGGCCGTCCAGGTAGGGGTCGAGGAAGTCCTCCCGGGCGGTGAGCGCGAAGCCGCGCACCCCGTTCTCCTGGTCGACCAGCGCGCTGTCCAGTTCCAGTGCGTTGCGCCGGGCCGGGCCGACGTGGTCCAGCAGCAGTTCCCGCGCGTCCGTCAGGCTTGCCAGCGCGACCGCCACCCCGCCGATCACGCCCGCGCACACCACGATGAGCAGCGCCACGGACACGGCCAGCAGCCGGCTCGCGGGCCAGCGCGTGCGGTAGTCCATCAGCCCCGGTCCGAGATCAGCAGCACGGCCATGTCGTCGTCCAGTTCGCCGCCGTTGAGCCCCTTGACCGAGGCGATCAGCTCGTCCAGCAGGCCCGCCGGGTGCCGGGCCCAGTCCGGCCGGTCCCGGGCCGCCCGGACGATCAGCTCGATCAGCCGTTCCGAGCCGAGCCGCTCGACGTCGCCCGCGACCCGGCCCTCGACCAGGCCGTCCGTGTAGAGCAGCAGCGACCAGCCTTCGGGCAGCGGCACGTCCAAGCCGCTCCACGTGCTGTCCGGCAGCACGCCCAGCGGCAGGCCCGCCCGGTGCCGGGGCAGCTCCACCACCCGGTCGCCGACCAGCAGCATGGGTTCCGGGTGCCCCGCCAGGTAGACGCGGGCCCAGCGGCGGTCCGGCGACACGGTCACCATGCACGCCGTGGTGAACAGGCCCGGCTGGTGGCGCTCGTGCTCCAGGATCTCGTGCAGCGTGCGCAGCACCCGGGACGGCTCCTGGTCGGCCAGCACCAGCGCCCGCCACGCGATGCGCAGGAACACGCCGAGCGCCGCCTCGTCCGGGCCGTGCCCGCACACGTCGCCGATGATCACCTGGAGCGTGCCGTCGGGGGTGCGGACCACGTCGTAGAAGTCGCCGCCGAGCAGCATCCGGCTCCCGCCGGGCTGGTAGCGGACCACCAGGTCGAGGCCCTGGCCGGGTTCCAGGATCGGCGACGGCAGCAGGCCGCGTTCCAGCCGGGTCTTCTCGGCGGCCAGCATCTTCTGGTCGCGCAGCTGCCGCTGGGTGTCCTCGGCGTGCTTGCGGCCGACCGCGTACCGGATGCCGCGCAGCAGCGCGAGCCCGTCCACCTGGCCCTTGACCAGGAAGTCCTCCGCGCCGGCGCCCACCGCGCGCTCGCCCTGGCGCTCGTCGTCCAGTCCGGTGAGGACGATGATCGCGGCCGGTGTGGGCAGCGCGAGCAGCCGGGTCAGGCCGTCCAGGCCGGTGGTGTCGGGCAGGCCGAGGTCCAGCAGCACGCAGTCCACTTTCGGCACCAGCGGCTCGGCGTCGCGCAGGGTGCGCGCCCGGCGCAGGTCGATGTCCGCGCCGACCTCCTCCAGCAGCGCCTCGACCAGCACGGCGTCGCCCTCGTCGTCCTCGACGAGCAGCACCGTGATGCGGTCGGCCGAACCTGCTCCGCTGAACCCGGTCACGGGATGCGACCCTAGCCGAACCGCGATCACGGCCGGTCCGGACACGAGCACGGCACGAGTTCGGCGGTTCCGGGGAACCGGGCGCGGCCGATGACCGAAGATCGTGGTGTGGGATTCACCCGGATGATGGCGTTGGCGGTTCGGCTGCCCAGGCGCGGGCGCGGGTTCTGGTACTCGGTGGCGATCGACGTGCTGTGGCCGTTCGTCGCCCTGTTCGTGCGGCTGCGGATGGTGGGCGGGGCGAACGTGCCACGCGAGGGCCGGGTGCTGCTGGCCTCGAACCACCTGTCGTTCACCGACTCGGCGACGCTGGCCGCGTTCGCCCTGGTGTCCGGCCGGGTGCCGAGGTTCCTGGCGAAGGCCAGCCTGTGGAAGGCCCCGGTGCTGGGCTGGGTGATGTCGTCCGGGCGGCACATCCCGGTGGACCGGGGCACCGCGCGGGCCGGGCGGGCGGTCGACGCGGCGGCCTCCGCGCTGGACGGCGGCGAGTGCGTGATCGTCTACCCGGAGGGCACGTTCACCAGCGACCCGGACGGCTGGCCGATGCGCGGCAAGAACGGCGTGGCGCGGCTGGCGCTGACGACCCGCACGCCGGTCGTGCCGGTGGCCCAGTGGGGTCCCCGGGAACTGCTGCCGCCCGGGAAGTTCCTGCCCCGGCCGTGGACGAAGGTGCACGTGGTGGCGGGCACGCCGGTCGACCTGTCCGACCTGTACGGGTCCGAGCCCACCAAACAGGTGCTGGACACCGCGACCGAACGGATCATGGCCGCGATCACCGCCCTGCTGGTCGACCTGCGCGAACTCCCACATCCTGGGAGCCGGTGACGCTCCTCGTTGGTGTCGCTACCGTTCGTTGCTCCCCGACTCTCCCACCTGGTGGAGCGTGAGCGATGAGCGAACCGCCGCCCCCGAGTAAGGGGCTCAACGAGGACTGGCTCGCCGTCATCGTCGGCCTGGTGTTGTTCGGGCTGGCGCTGGCCGGCGTCATA
>CBHFOL010000129.1:0-20174 GCA_965995405.1 uncultured Saccharothrix sp. | reverse complement strand
GCAGCGGATCACCTTGGCCTGCGGGTCGCGGTCCTTCGTCTTGCAGTCGTTGGAGGACAACGCGACCTCGGTGGTGCCCAGCACCCGGCGTTCGAACAGCTGGCGGGCACCGGACCCGCCGCCGCGCCCCACGATGCGGATCGGCAGGGAAGTGCCGTCACGCAACTGGTTCCAGTCCGTGTAGCGGCCCTCGTAGATGCCGCGCAGCTGCTCCAGCGTGATCGTGTCCAGCCCCACCGAGCCGTGCACCACCACGTGGAACACCACGATCGCCAGCTGCTGCGCCACCAGGTCCCCGACCTCCTGCTTGCCGTCGGACAGGGCGATCTGCGCGCGGTCCGCCGCGACCGACCGGACGCCGTCGATGCTGCCGTTGGCGTCGGTCTCCACCCGGACCTCCGGGCACGCCTTCATGTACTGCTCGGCGATCCGGTCCATTGTGGGCATGAACACACTGGACCCCTCGACCCGCAACGTGCCCGTGCCGCACGCCACCGACGGGTCCTGGGTCTCCGGCGTCCACGCCAGGGTCAGCACCAGCACGCCCGCGAGCAGCGCGGCGAGGCCGCCGGTCAGCCGGGGCAGGGTGAGGAACCGCTCCTGCTTCTCGTCGTGCAGCACGCCCGCGCCGCCGAGGCTCCCGGTGACCTTGACGTCCTTGCCCAGCTCGCCCTTCCGGTTGGACTCCGGTTCCCGCAACACCACCAGCAGCTTGAACTTCTGCTTGCGCCGCACCGTCAGGCCGTCCAGCCGCACCCCGTGCCACACCGGCTCGGCGGTCGTCCGGGGCCGGTCCGGCACGGTGCGGAACAGCCGGGACATGCTGTGCGTCATGCGTTCCCGCACGGTCGGCAGCGACACCCTGGGCTGGCTGGTCTCCTTGCCGAAGAACTGGAGGCTGCGCCGCACCTCCTCGCGCAGCTCCTCCGAACCTGCCTCCGACACCCGCGCGTTCCACACCACCCGGTCGCCGAACGTGAAGGTCAGCGGCTTGTCGAAGTCGTCCGGGTCGATGTCGTAGTTGCCGCTGTTGCGGACCCGGATGACCACGATCGACATCCGCTCCAGCACCCGCACCAGCTCACGCAGCTGCGGCGCGTGCGCGTCCGTGCCGTCGTGCAGCTGGTCCGGGCCCAGCCCGATCTTGGAGTTGTACAACACGCGGAACCCGACCCGTTTGCGGCGTACGAAAAGCCGGTCGATGACCGGCGTCGCGAAGAGCAACATGATCGCGAGCGCCACCGGGCCGGGTCCGCCGAGGAAGTCGAGCGCGGATCTCAGGATCTGCACACCGAATTCTCGGTCGCGCGCGGTCCGGACATTCCGGCCGAAGCCGGACGTTCACCTGGACTTCATGTGCCGGCAAGCGGTTCAGGGCTGAGCGGGGGACAGGTAGTCCTCCAATGGGACGGGCGTCAGACCGTCCTGCTTGCACCGGTTGAGGAACGCGACGAAGTCCTCCACGAACGTCTGCCGGAAGTGCATCAGCACGATGTCGCCCGCGTTCAGCTTCGCGCCCGCCTGGAACTGCACCACACCGTCGTTCACCGCCGCCGTCCACATGACCAGCGCGGAGAACCCGCAGTCCGTCGCGGCGCGCCGGGTGTTGCCGTCGTAGTTGCCGAACGGCGGCCGGAACAGCTTGGGCCGCACGCCCATCTGCGCCTGGAGGTAGTCGGCGTTGCCGCAGATCTCCTGCTTCTGGAAGTCGTACGACTTGCCCTGGAGGTTCGGGTGGTTCGCGGTGTGCGAGTGCACCTTCGCGCCGGCCTGGTCCTGGAGCGCCTTGAAGAACGCCGGGCCGTCCTGCACGTGGTTGGTGTTCAGGAACAGCGACGGCTGCACGTTGGACGACTTCATCAGCTCCAGCGCCGCCGGGTGCCGGACCGCGCCGTCGTCGATGGTGATGAACACGTACGGCTTGTCCGTCTCGATCCGCCGCACCACGGGCAGCAGGCCGTCCGGGGCGGCGGGCGGCTTCGCCTGGGTCGTGCCGAACTTGTAGGGGTGCTGGAACACCGGCACCGTGACACCGCCCGGACCCGGCACCGCGGTCGGCGGTGTGGTGGTCGTCACAGCAGTCGTGGTGGTGGGCGCCGCAACGGGCTGCTGCGCCACCGGTTCCGGCGCGCACGCCACCGTGATGACGGCCAGGGCAGCCGCGACCGCCACACCGATCCTTCGCATACCCGAGATCCCCCCGTGCCGTCTTGCCCGGAGCGGAGTCAACCGGGCGATTCGCCTATTCTGGGACGTACCGGGGGCAGTCCAGGTTGTCGGGTGATGAATCTGCAACACAAATTCACCCTCACGATAAGGTCGGGGGCGGTCGCGTCACCCCTGGATTCGCTGCGGAGGACACCCGATGAGCCTTGAGCGCCCGGTCGCTCCCGATCCCTACCCGCTGCTGCCCGCCGTGGCGTCGTTCGACGTGACGTCGACCGACGTGCGCGACGGCGAAACCCTGCCGAATGCCCAGGTCCACGCGTCCGGTGACACTTCGCCGCAGCTGAGCTGGTCGGGTTTCCCGGAGGGGACGAAGAGCTTCGTCGTCACCTGCTTCGACCCCGACGCGCCCACCCCGTCCGGCTTCTGGCACTGGGTGGCGGTGAACATCCCGGCGTCGGTGACCTCGCTGGACGCCGGCGCGGGCGCGTCCGATTCCACCCTTCCGGGTGATGCGTTCCACGTCCGCAGCGATTACGGCACCCGCGCGTACGGCGGCGCTGCCCCGCCGGCGGGCGACGGGCCGCACCGGTACTTCTTCGTGGTGCACGCGGTGGACGTGGAGAAGCTCGACGTGACGCCGGACGTCTCACCCGCCGTGGTGAGCTTCAACCTGGCGTTCCACACGCTGGCCCGCGCCATCGTCGCCCCGGTCTACGCGAGCTGATCCGGGAATGAGCGCCGCACGTCGCGGGTTGCAGCACGACGTGAGGCACTTCGACCTGGTCATCATCGGCACCGGCTCCGGCAACTCGATCGCCGACGAGCGATTCGCGGGCTGGGACATCGCGATCGTCGAGAAGGGTGTGTTCGGCGGCACGTGCCTGAACGTCGGGTGCATCCCCACCAAGATGTTCGTGCACACCGCCGACGTCGCCGCCACGCCCGCGGCCGGCGCGCGCCTGGGCGTGGACGCCACGCTCGACGGCGTCCGGTGGGCGGACGTGCGGGACCGGATCTTCGGCCGGATCGACCCGATCTCCGCGGGCGGCCGGCGGTGGCGGGCCGAGGAGAACGCGAACACCACCGTCTACGAGGGCACGGCCCGGTTCGTCGGCCCGAAGACGCTCGACACCGGGACCGGCGAGGTGATCACCGCCGACCGGTTCGTGCTGGCCGCCGGCTCCCGGCCGGTGATCCCGGACGTGGTGGACCTGGACACCGTCGGCTACCACACGTCCGACACGATCATGCGGCTCGACGCGCTGCCCCGGCGGCTGACCATCCTGGGCAGCGGGTTCGTGGCCGCCGAGTTCGCGCACGTGTTCTCCTCATTCGGCGTGGCGGTGACCCTGATCGCCCGGTCGGACCTGTTGCTGCGGCACGAGGACCGCGCGGTCGCCACCCGGTTCACCGAGATCGCCGCCGGCAAGTGGGACGTGCGGCTCGGGCGCAAGGCGGTGCGCGCGGAACGCGTCGACGGCGAGGTGCGGCTGCACCTCGAAGGCCCGGACGGAGCCGAGGTCGTCACGTCCGACGAACTGCTGGTGGCCGTCGGGCGCACGCCCAACTCCGACCTGCTGGACCTCGCCGCGACCGGTGTCGACGTGCACCCGGACGGGCGGGTCGTGGTGGACGAGTACCAGCGCACGACCGCCGACGGCATCTACGCGATGGGCGACCTCAGCTCGGAGCACCAGCTCAAGCACGTCGCCAACCACGAGGCGCGGGTCGTGCAGCACAACCTGCTCCACCCCGACGCGCCCGTCGAGTCCGACCACCGGTACGTGCCGGCGGCCGTGTTCTCGTCGCCCCAGATCGCTTCGGTGGGGTTGACCGAGGAGCAGGCCGTGGCACGCGGTGTCCGGTACGTGACGGCGTCGCAGGACTACGCGGCCATCGCGTACGGCTGGGCGATGGAGGACACCACGGGCTTCGCGAAGGTGCTGGCCGACCCGGAGACCGGGCTGATCCTCGGCGCGCACATCATCGGACCGCAGGCGTCGAGCGTGATCCAGCCGGTGATCCAGGCCATGAGCTTCGGCCTGGACGCCAGGTCCATGGCCCGCGGCCAGTACTGGATCCACCCGGGTATGCCGGAGGTCGTGGAGAACGCGCTGCTCAACCTGCCGTTGGACTGAGGCTCACTCCGGTGGCGAGAGCCGCAGGTCGGGGTCGACCGGCGGCTCACCGTCGAACGGGCCCGGCACGAGGTTGCCCAGGCCGTCCAGGGTGAGGGCGATGTCGGTGGCGAACGGGTCGGTGCCCTTCGGCGGCGTGTCGAACCAGCTGTGCAGGTCGGGCGGGATCGGGAAGTTCTCCGCCAGGTCCTCGTACAGCGGGGCGCGCTGCCGTGCCTGGCCGGAGAGCTGCTGGAACTCGCGCATCGCCAGGCGCATCCGGATCCAGCGGTAGCGGTCGGTGTCGGCGTCGTCGTCGGCGGTGAACCGGGTGCGCAGCAGCTCACCCGCCGCCCGGCCGCGTTCGGCCAGCGTGAGGATGGTCTCGGGCAGCATGAACAGGTTCGTGCCGCCCTCGTGGCCGGCCAGCCGGACGTGCGCGATCCGGCCCCGGTAGCCGGGTAGCGCGGACTGCGCGGTGTCGCGCCAGTTCATCATCGTGCTCAGGATCGACGCCGCGAACCGCTGCACACCGCCGATGTCCCGCCACGGCCGGCCGGTGGTCTCCGCGTCCTGCTCGGGCAGCCACACCGGCGGCGCGTCCTTCGTCGGGAACGGGCCCAGCGTCAAGCCGAACGTGGGCCAGCGGGGGAGCAGCGTGTCGAAGAAGTGGATGGGAAGTTGCTCGTGATGCCGCCGTCGGAGAACCAGTGCACGCGCGGTTCGGGTTCGGCGCGGACCAGCGGCACGGCGGCGATCAGGCCGGGCAGCGGCACGCTCATCCGGACCGCGAGCGCCACCGGCAGGTCACGCGGGAGTTCGTTGAGCGTCCGGTCCGGGTGCAGCGGGCAGCGGTGGGACGTGGCCGGTCCGCCGGTCGTGCGCACGATCCGTTGCGGCAGCACGGTTTCCAGGCAGTCGACGCAGTACAGCCACGGCGCGGACGGCTCGGTGAACGGCAGCCGGTAGGGGCGGCCCTCGGACAGGTCCGTGGTCATCAGCACCAGGTTCGTGGTGAGGTGCGAGAACTTCAGGTCCGGGACGCCGGACAGCTCGTCCAGCCGGTCGGCGATCCAGTCGCTCATCGGCGGCACCCCGGTCGAGCGCGGCACGCCGCACCGCCGGTCCCAGAAGTTCGCGGTGAACGAGCCCGTGCCCGGCACCAGTCCGAAGTGGACCCTCGTTGCCATCCGGTCCAGGAATCGCTTGGCCCCCAACAGGTACGTCACGGCGACCGCGCAGACGAACGCGAACCCGAGCACCACCCACCACGCCACCGACACCGCCGGCGACGCGAGTCCCGGCACCGTCCAGGACATGACGACCAGCACCGGGATCAAGGGCATCGCCAGCAGCAGCGCGGTACCCAACCGCCGTGCCCACACCGAAATCCCGTCTGTCCCGGACTTCCTTTTAGGACGGACCCTAACCAGGACCCGCGGCACCGTTGCCAGGACCACGGCGACGATCGCGAGCAGCATCCACGTGGGCGTGCCGCCCCCAGTCGACGGCGAGCGACCAGACGAGGGGGCCGACCAGCCAGAGGGCCAACGCCAACCCGAGTGCTGCCTTGGCCCGGAAGCCGATCGCCCCGAGCAGTGCCAGCACCGGGCAGGTCGCGGCACTGCGCCCGGTCGTGTCCCGGGACTGCATGGAGGCCGCCACGATCCGGTACAGCTTCCGGGTGTGGTCGCTCGGCTGGAACAGCTGCGCCATCCGCCAACCCGGTTCGGCGAACCACCGGACCGTGTCGGCGAGCTTCTCGAAGCCGTCGGCGTCCCGGCCTTTCTCGGCGGCGGCGGTGAACGCGGCGGCGACGGCCCCGGCGGACGCTCCGCCGAGCGACCGGAACCGGTAGTGCCGGGCCAGTTCGACCACGGCCCACGGGTAGACGACGCCACTCGTCGTCCCGCCGCGCATGGTCACATCGCAGTACTGGTTGAACTCCGCACGGTCGTCGCTCATGGCGTCCCCTCCCCGAGGCCGCACCATGATCGCGCCGAACCTCGGCGAAGGCGTTAGACCGAACGGTGATTACCGACCCGTTGGACTACCCGGAGTGCGACACGAGTTGCGATTGGCTGCTAAGGCGACACGGGTTGCGTTAGTGTGTGGGACCTGCCCGACGCGACTGGAGTTGCCCGTGAGTGCCCGACCCGGTGGACGGTCCGCCCGTGTGCGTGCCGCCGTTCTCGAAGCCACCTACGCCGAGCTGGTCAAGCGCAGCTACATCGGCATGACGATCGAGAACGTCGCCGACCGCGCGGGCGTGCACAAGACCACCGTCTACCGGCGTTGGGGCACCGTCGACATCCTCATCGCGGACGCCCTGGACAGCAGCCGCGACGCCGGCTGGCACGCTCCCGACACCGGCTCGATCGAGGGTGACCTGATCGCGATCGCCGACGAGATCGTCCAGGTCTTCACCGACCCGGGCCGGCGCGCGATCCCCGAAGCCGTGGTCACCGCCGCCCTCCACTCCAGCCGCGCCCGCCAGGCCAAAGCCGACTTCTACGCCGCCCGCCACACCCAGTCGGCCGTCGTCGTCACCAGGGCGATCCAGCGCGGCGAACTCCCACCGGACACCGACGCCGTCGAACTGGTCCGCCTCACCTGCGCCCCGCTCTACTACCGGATCTTCATCACCGGCGAACCGGTCGACCACGACACCGCCGAACGCGCCGCCCGCGCGGCCCTGGTCGCCGTGGCAGCCGGCCTGGTTTCCACGACCCGGCCGGACGCCTAGAACTCGTACCAGCGCAGCACTTCCGGGTCGAGCACCCGAGCCGCCAACCCGATCCGCTTCGCCGTGTCGGCCAGCTCGGCCGCCGCCGCCGGGTTGCCGCGCGGCGGGAGCGCCGGGTCGTCCAGCTGGGTCACCATGTCGTCGTGGTGGCTGGGCACCAGCACCCGCGGCCGGGTCGCCCGGAGCACCCGCGCCGGGTAGTCGTAGACGTTCGCGTGTCCACTGAGGCCGAGTACCAGCACATCCGGTCGCAGCCCGGCGACCTCCCGCTCCACGAAGTTCGCCGCACCCGACAGGAACAGCACCGAGAACCGGTCCACGGTCACCAGGTACGCCAGCGTCCCGCCCTCCACCAGGTCCGAGATCGTCCGTGGCGGTGGTGGTGGCGCGGTCAGCGTGCCCGGGGCCCAGTAGCCGTACGAACCGAACTGCGAGTGCAGGTTGCGGAACACCTGCACCGTGAACCCGTGGAAGTCCAGGTACTCCCCGCCGGACGCCTCGATCACGTGGTCCGCCGGAACGCCCTGCGCCGCCGGCAGGTGCCGGTGCGTCTCGGTCCCGATCACCTTCGACCCGTGCTTCTCCACCAGGTAGGGGACCTCCAACAGGTGGTCGTAGTGCCCGTGCGTGGCCAGCAGCAGTTCCGGCCGTTCGCCGAGGTGCCGGTCCACCAGGTCCCGCCGCACGGTCAGCGGGTGGTCGGGGATGAACTTCCCGTCCCGGTCGAACACCGGCAACCGGGTCAGGTACGGGTCGATCACCACCCGCCGCCCGCCGAACGCCAGTTCCCAGCCCGCGACGCCCAGCCGGCGCAGCCGCACCCCGCTCTGCCCCTCCGCGAACGCGGGCACCCCCGAAGCACCGGCCGACGCGACCACCGACGAGCCGGCCAACGCCAGTGCGGCGGACCCGGCCAACACCTGTCGCCTGTTCAGACACATGAGCCCAGGACAGCAGCGCCATCCCGGACGTGTCCAAGACCAATATCGTGCCGACTGCCATATCCGAATCCATATCATCGCTGCTCGTGGACCTGTTGCGGCACCTGCGGTACTTCCTCACGGTCGCCGACGAGCTGCACTTCGGCCGGGCCGCGACCCGGCTGCACATGTCCCAGCCACCCCTCTCCCAGAGCATCCAGCGCCTGGAACGCGAACTCGGCGTCCGCCTGTTCGACCGGGACGCCCGGCACGTCGCCCTCACCGACGCGGGCCGGCAACTGCTGCCCGAAGCACGCGACCTGCTGGCCGGCGAGGACCGGATGCGCGCCCTCGCCGAACGGTTCCGGCGCGGTGAAGCCGGTTCGCTGCGCGCCGGGGTGCCGCCGGACCTCGGTGGCCGGGCGGTGGCCGCGTTGCTGCCCGCGTTCCGCCGGCGCAGCCCGGTCGTCCTCAAGCTCCGCGAGATCGGCACCGACGGACAACTCCGCGCCCTCGCCGACCGCACGCTGGACGTCGGCGTGCTGCGCTTCCCGTTCGACGTCTCATGGCTCACCGTGGGCACCGTGCTGACGAGCCCGCTCGGCGTCCTGCTCCCGCACGGCCACCCGCTGGCCGCCGCACCCGACATCCGCCTCGCCGACCTGAACGGCCTGGGCCTGGTGCTGTTCCCGCGTGCCACCGCGCCCGCGCTGCACGACGAGGTGATCGACACCTGCGCCCGGCACGGCTATACGCCTACCGAGGTGCACCAGGCGGGCAACCCGGAGTTCGCCCTGGGACTGGTCCTCGCGGGCGGCGCGGTCGCGTTGCACGACGGCGGGTCGGTGCCGCCGGACGCGACCTGGCGGCCGTTGCGCGGCACACCCCTGCACTGGCGGACCGCACCCGCGTGGCCGCGCGGCAGGCACACCCCGGCGGTTGCCGCGTACGCCGAGGCCGTGACGGAAGTGCTTGTCGCACAAGGGATGCGGCACGTCGAAGGCACACTCCCGCGCTACCCGCGCCCGGCCGCGGAGTACCTGGCGTGAGCGCCGCGAAGATCCGGGCCGCGTTCGCCGACGCGGGCGTGACGGGTTACCTGCACGCCGTGGACCTGGCCGACCCGGCCCGTCAGGTGGCCGTCGGCGCGGACGAGCCCGTCGTGCTGGCGAGCGTCTTCAAGGTGCCGCTGCTGCTCGCCCTGTACCGGAGCGGTCGCGACCTGACCGAGCGGATCACCGTCGGCGTCGACCGCAGCTCCGGCCCGACCGGTGTCGGCGGGATGCTGGACCCGGTCACCATGTCGTTGCGGGACTTGGCTTTCCTCGCGATCACCGTCTCCGACAACGCCGCCGCCGACGCCCTGGTCGACGTCGTCGGACTGGACGCGGTCAACGACGAACTGCGGGCCGTGGGCCTGACCAGAACGGCCGTCGTGCACCGGGCCCGGGACTTCACGCGCTCACTCGCCGAGGACGCCGCCCCGGCGGAACTGCCCGCCGCGCTGGCCGATCCCGTTGTGCTGTCCCGACTCCGCGCCCTGGACCCGAAGCAGACCAACCGCAGCACACCCCGCGAGGCGACCCGACTGCTGGCCGAGATCTGGCGGGACGACCGGTGCGAGCCGATCCGCCGCGCGATGGCACACCAGGTGTGGCCGCACCGACTGGCGTCCGGCTTCCCGTACGACGACGTGCGCGTGGCGGGCAAGACCGGCACCCTGCCGACCGTCCGCAACGAGATCGGCGTGGTCGCCTACCCGGACGGCGGCCGGTACGCGGTGGCCGTGTTCACCCGGAGCGCGAGCACCGCGTTCACCCTGCCCCGGGCGGACGCGGTCATCGGGACGGCGGCGCGCCTGGCGGTCGAGCACCTGCGCTGAGCACCACCGTCCCCAGCCGCACGAACGCCAGGAGCCTCGTGGGTCAGATCCGGTCGAGGAATTCGTCGATCTCGGCCAGGGCGCGTTTGCGGACCGGTTCGGCGGACAGCATCAGGTCGTGCATCCCGTTGTCCACCTGCACCACCGTCACGTCCTGGCCGATCTTCGGCGCCCACCGCTTCATGTGCTCGACATCCAGCACGGTGTCCGAGTTCATCGCCTCGGGCGACCACTGCTTGGTGCGCAGCAGGCTGTGCCCGGAGTGCAGCAGCAACACCGGCACCCGCACGTCCAGCCCCCGGTGCAACTCCGCCTGCCCCCGCCGCACCGCACGCAGCCAGCCCGCCAACACCGGAAACCCCTCGACCGGCTTCCAGGTCGTGTCGAAATCCCACTCCCCGTGGTGGTCGGCGTGGATGCTCTCGCCGTACACCGAGCCGAGCCCCTTCCGCAGCACCAGGCGCGGCGCGACCCGGCCGACCCCGCGGATCAGCGCCGTCCCCACGGTCCGGGCGAGCCACGGCTCGGCGAGGTCCAGCCACGGGCTGTTCAGCACCAGCGCGTCGAACACGTCGTCGGCCCGCCGTTCGTGCGCCCACAGCGAGGTGATCAGGCCACCCGTCGAGTGCCCCATCACCACCAGGTGCTCGTGGTGGTCCTCCTCGCGGATCACCCGCGCCGCCGCGTCGATCTCCTCGAAGTGGTCGGCCAGGTCCGCCACGTAGTTCGCGTCCTCGCCCGGCTTGAGGGAACGGCCGTACGCGCGCAGGTCGATGGCGTAGAAGTCGTAGCCGCGCGCCGTGAAGTGCTCGGCGACGTGCTTCTGGAAGAAGTAGTCCGCGAACCCGTGGACGTAGAGCACCGCGCCCCTGGTCGCCGGCTGGGCCCGACGGCGCACCAGCGTCGCGGTGGCGTCCCCGCCGCCCAGCGGGAGCGTCCGGGCCTCGTAGTCGGTGCCGAGCACGTCTGCGGTCATCGCGTCAGTGTGCACGTCGATTGCGCCCTTCGGGGAGAGCAGGTCGCCAGGTCGTGGCAGTCTGGTTGACATGAGCGAGGAGATCGAGCGGTCGACGGCGCGGGTGCGGTTCCCCGGCATCAGCCCACGGGCATACGAGCACCCGGTCGACAGGGGGGCGTTGGCGGTCTTGCGCGCGGTACCGGGAATCGGGCCCGTGTTGCAGGCGGTGGCGGGCGCGTTCACCGAAAGGGGTGAACGGCTCATGTACGTGGCTTCCGCGATTCGCGTGGGGCCGAAGCAGTACCCGGACCTGGACCGGCTCCGGCTGGAGGCGGCGGCGACGCTGGACATCGACCCGGTGCCCGAGCTGTTCGTGCAGCGCGACGCGCAGGTGTACGCGCGTACGCTGGGCATCGACAAGCCGTTCATCGTGCTGTCCACGGGCCTGCTGGAGCTGTTGGACAACGACAGCCGGCGGTTCGTGATCGGCCACGAGATGGGCCACGTGCTGTCCGGGCACGCGCTGTACCAGACCATCCTGTACCGGCTGATGGAGCTCCAGCACGGCCTGGGCTGGATGCCCGCCGGGTTCTGGGCGGTCCGCGCGGTCATCGCGGCGCTGCTGGAGTGGTACCGCAAGACCGAGCTGAGCTGCGACCGGGCCGGGTTGCTGGTCGGCCAGGACCCGGCGGCGGCGCTGCGGGTGCACGTGGCGCTGGCCGGCGGCATGGACCTGTCGCAGGTGGACACCGCCGAGTTCCTCAAGCAGGCCAAGGAGTACGAGCAGGTCGAGGACGTCCGGGACAGCCTGCTCAAGCTGATCAAGACCTGGCGCAGCACGCACCCGATGGCCGTGGTGCGGGCGGCCGAGCTCCAGCGGTGGGCGGCGGGCGAGGAGTACCGCGAGATCCTCACCGGCACCTACCCCCGGCGGGACGACGACCGGCCCACGTCCACGTTCACCGAGGACCTCAAGGGCGCGGCGCGCTCCTACAAGGAGTCCGCGCAGCGGTCGGAGGACCCGCTGGTCAAGGTGCTCAACGAGGTGGGCGACGTGCTGGTCGGCGCGGCGGACCGGGTGCGGTCGAAGTTCAACGGCGAGTAGGCCGACCGGGTGTCGCTGGGCCGAATGGCCTAGGACTGTCGTACGTTCTGGCTAACCTCTGACCGACTGCTGTCGATCGGAGGAGGGCCCGTGCGGCTCGGCGTGCTGGTGTTGGTCTTGACGTTGCTGGGCGGCGGTGCGGCGACGGCCGCCGAACCCCGCGTGGTGGGTGGCTCACGGGTGTCGATCGCGGACACCCCGTGGGTCGTCTACCTGGCCGACGCGAAAGGGACCCAGTTCTGCGGCGGGACACTCGTCGCGCCGACCAAGGTGTTGACCGCCGCGCACTGTACGACCGGGTTCGCGCCGAAGATCTCGCGGGTCGTGGTCGGCCGCGAGGACAAGGCCGACACCGATCAGGGCACGGCCATCGCGGTGGACGACGTGTGGCGGCACCCGGCCTACACGTCGGCGGACCGGGGTTTCGACGTGGCCGTGGTGACGCTGCGCCGGCCCGCGCCCGCGACCCCGCTGGACCTGGCGGACGACCCGAAGCTCTACGCGGCGGGCACGAAGGCGACCGCGCTCGGCTGGGGCCGCACCTCCGAGCAGGGCGCGCCGTCCCGGTACCTGCTGGGCGTCACGGTGCCGGTGGTGTCCGACGAGTCGTGCAAGGAGTCCTACGGGCTGTTCCAGCCGGAGTCGATGGTGTGCGCCGGGGTGCCCGAGGGCGGTGTGGACACCTGCCAGGGCGATTCCGGCGGGCCGCTGGTCGCGGACGGGAAGCTGATCGGCGTCACGTCGTGGGGCGAGGGTTGCGCGCGCAAGGGCAAGCCCGGCGTGTACTCGCGGGTGTTGACCTATCGGGCGGTGATCGAGGAGCAGCTTCACACGACGGAGTGATGTCGAGTTGTGGGGCCCGGGGCGGGTGGCTTCAGTGGCCGGTATGCGGACTCTGATGGCAGTGCTGCTCGCCCTGGTGGTCTTCGCCCCGCCCGCGTCGGCGGACCCCACCCCGGCCTCGGTCGATCCGAAGGTCGTCGGCGGCACGGTGGTGGAGAGCGTCGAGGACTACCCCTTCGTCGTGGCCCTGGTGACCCCGGACGGCCGGCAGTTCTGCGGCGGCACGCTGATCTCGCCGACCACGATCGTGACCGCCGCGCACTGCACGGTGGGCACGGAGCCCGGTGACTTCTACGTCGTCGGCGGCCGGGTCGACCTGACCAAGCGGCAGGGCGTCGTGTCGGCCGTGACGAAGATCGTGGTGCACGAGGACTACCAGGACGCCGAGCAGGGCCACGACATCTCGTGGCTGACCACCGAGAAGCCGTTCCCGTACCAGCCGGCCGAGCTGCCCGAGCCCGGCGAGCTGCTCTACGACTCGGGCAAGCTGGGCACCGTCGTCGGCTGGGGCCGCACGTCGGAGGGCGGCCCGTCGAGCATGCTGCTGCAAGAGGCGGACATCCCGATGACGACCGATGTGGCGTGCCTCAAGGCGTACGGCAGCTACGACAAGTTCTCCATGGTCTGCGCCGGCTACCCGAAGGGCGGGACCGACGCCTGCCAGGGCGATTCGGGCGGCCCGTTCCTGGTGGACGGCAAGCTGGCCGGGGTCGTGTCGTGGGGCATCGGCTGCGCCCGCCCCGGCAAGCCCGGCGTCTACACCCGCGTGGCGAACTACGTGGACTGGCTGAACAGCTGACCTGACGGACAGCCCGGGGCCCGGTGCCCCGGGCTGTCGCAGGTCCGGGCCGCGTGCTCAGACGACGAGACCGACCGACATGGTCAGGAACACCGCCGCGCACACCGCGTCCAGCGCCGTGGTGACGCCCGGCCGCCGCAGCCGCCGCCCCATGGTGCTCGCCGCCAGCACGATCAGCAGCTCCCACACCGCCGCCAACCCCAGGAAGACCACCGCGAGCAGGGTGAGCTGGGCGGCCGGGGTGCCGGTGCCGATGAACTGCGGCAGGAACGCCAGGCTGAACAGCAGCATCTTCGGGTTGGTGATGTTGGTCAGGAACCCCTGCCGGAACGGCCGGTCCGCGACCACCTCCCCGGTCTCCTCGGGCGCACCGCGCCGCAGCAGGCCGCGCCCGATGCTCAGCGCCAGGTACAGCAGGTAGGCCGCGCCGATCCAGCGCAGCGCGGTGAGCACCGCCGGGTACCGCGCGATCACCACGCCGAGACCGGAGATGACCAGCGCCACCTGCACGGCCGCCGCCGTGTGGATGCCGGCCAGCGCCCACAGCCCGGCCCGGGTGCCCGCGCGCATCGACGTCCGGAGCAGCAGGAAGGCGTCCACGCCCGGCGTCAGCACCACCACGGCGCACGCGATGAGGAACGTCGGTAGCTGGCTGAAATCCAGGTGCATGGGTTTCCCTCCCTCGATGGCCGGACAGATACTCGTGATCTGCCTCACGCGCCGTGAAATCTTCGGCTCTACGGGATCCTAACAACAGATTTTCCTGATTTGATACCACCCTGACGGCTCCGCTACGGTTCGTGACCGTTCCGCCGCCTGCTGTAGTGGAGTACGCCATGCGCCTCAGCGCCCTGGTCCTGACCGCGTTGCTGCTCGGCGCGCTGCCCGCCGACGCCGTCGTCGGCGGGCGGGACGCGCCGGACACCCCGTGGGCGGTCGCGCTGTTCGACGGCAACGGGAACTTCTTCTGCGGCGGCGCGCTCATCGCACCCGACCAGGTGCTCACCGCCGCCCACTGCACGATCGAACGCACCGCGATCACCAGCCGCGACCGCGTCCCCGGTGAACTCCGCGCCGTCGTCGGCCGGCGCGACCTGGACACCACGGCCGGCCGCGACGTGGGCGTCACCGCGATCCACCGGCACCCCGCGTTCCGCTCCGTGGCCGAAGGCGACGACATGGCCACGCTCACGCTCGCCGAACCCGTGCCGTTCCAGCCGGTCCGGCTCGGCACGGCGACGGCCGGCGACCGTGCCACGGTCCTGGGCTGGGGCCGCACCGGGGAGATCGCGGGCCCGTCCAGGACGCTGCGCGAGGTCGACCTGCCGGTGTGGTCGGACGCCGACTGCGCGAAAGCCGTCAACGGTTACCGGGTCGACGCGATGCTGTGCGCGGGCCACCCGCAGGGCGGCAAGGACGCCTGCGAAGGCGACTCCGGCGGCCCGCTGACCGTGAACGGAACCCTGGTCGGCGTCGTTTCCTATGGTCGGGGCTGTGCCCGCGCCGGGCAGCCGGGCATCTACACCAGGACGAGCCACTACCTCGGCGCCGGCTGAAGCTGTGGTACCAACGCGTTGTGCGTTCGCATTCCTACCCGGCCACGCTGCGCCGCAAGTGGTCAGCCGATCTGACTTCCGCGCAGCTGTATGCCCTGCTCAAACTGCGTGGCGACGTCTTCGTGGTCGAGCAGTCCTGTCCCTACCCGGAGCTGGACGGCCGCGACCTGGAACCTGATACCAGGCACTTCTGGCTGGAGGCGGACGGCTCGCCGGAGCCGCAGGCCTACCTGCGGCTGCTGGAGGAACCCGACGGCACCTTCCGCATCGGCCGGGTCTGCACGGCCCGCACCGCCCGTGGCCGCGGCTACAGCCGGCGGCTGGTGGAGGCCGCGCTGGTGGAGGTCGGCCGGCGGGTGTGCGTGCTGGACGCGCAGACCTACGTGGCCGACTTCTACGCCTCGTTCGGCTTCATGCCCGAGGGCCCCGAGTTCATCGAGGACGGGATACCGCACCTGCGGATGCGCCGGTCTCGCTGATCACCCGTACCGCGCGCTCGACGTCCGCCTCGGTGAGGTCGGCCCGCGCGGTCAGCCGCAGCCGGGAGATCTGGTCGGGCACCGACGGCGGCCGGAAGCACCCGACCACGACCCCCTGCGCCCGGCACGCCTCGGCCCACTCGAACGCCGCCTCCGGTGAGGGTGCCTGCACCGACACCACGGCGGCGGTCGGGCTGCTCACCCGGAACCCCCCGTCCCGCAACCGGAACGCCAGGTCCTGCGCCACGTCGAGCGCGCGCGTCGCCCGGTCCGGCTCCTCCCGCACAACCTTCAGCGCGGCCAGCGCCGCCGCCACACTGGCCGGGGCCAGCCCGGTGTCGAAGATGAACGTGCGGGCGGTGTCCACCAGGTGCCGGATCACCCGGCTCGGCCCGAGCACCGCGCCGCCCTGCGCGCCCAGCGACTTGGACAGGGTCACCGTGGTCACCACGTCCGGCGCCTTCGCCAGCCCGGCCGCGTGCACCGCGCCCCGGCCGCCGTCGCCGAGCACACCCAGCCCGTGCGCGTCGTCCACGATCAGCGCCGAGCCGTGCGCGCGGCAGGCCGTGGCGAGTTCCGCGAGCGGGGCGAGGTCGCCGTCCACCGAGAACACCGAGTCGGTCACCACCAGCGCCCGCCGCTTGCCCCGGGTGGCCAGCGCGTGCGTGACCTGCGGCACGTCGCAGTGCCCGGCCACCACGACGTCCGCCTTGGACAGCCGGGTGCCGTCGATCAGCGACGCGTGGATGTGCTGGTCGGCGACGATCGCCGTGCCCGGACCGGACAGCGCGGTGAGCGCGGCCAGGTTCGCCAGGTAGCCGGAGGAGAACACCAGGGCGGCCTGCGCGCCGCAGAAGTTCGCCAGCTCGTACTCCAGCTCGGTGTGCAGCTCGGTGGAGCCGGTGACCAGCCGCGACCCGGTCGACCCCGCGCCCCAGCGCAGCGACGCGGCGGCGGCGGCGCCGGTCACCCGCTTGTCCCGGGCCAGGCCCAGGTAGTCGTTGGACGCCAGGTCCAGGTCGGTCGAGTCGGCCGGGCGGGGCCGGACCCGGCGGGCCAGGCCGGCTTTCGCGCGGGCCTGGGCGCGGGTGTCGATCCAGTCGAACACCGACTCCGGGCCGGTCACCGCCTCTGTGCTCACACTCACGCCGGCAGTGTCGCATCCGGCCGTTACCGTCCCCGCGTGGACCTCTTCCAGCTCGACGCCGGCGACCTGCGCACGCTGCGGGCGGACGCGCCGGTCCACCGGGACGAGCGCACCGGGTTGTGGCTGGTCAGCCGGTACACCGACGTGCGGGCGGTGCTCGCCGACCCGAAGCGCTTCCACCCGGACAACGCGCTCACCGCGGTCACCCCGATCCCGCGCCCGGTGCTGCGGACGCTGGCCCGCGCGGGCTTCTCGCTGCCGCCGACGCTGGCCAACAACGGCACCGACACCCACGACCACCTGCGCCGGCTGGTCGCCGGGTTCCTCACCCCGGCCAGGGTCCGCGCGATGCGGCCCCGGATCGCCGGGCTGGCCCGGGACCGGCTGGCGGGGCTGACCGGCCCGGTCGCCGACCTGCACCCGGCGCTGGCCCGGGACCTGCCGGCGATCGTGCTGCTGGAGGTCATGGGCATCGGCGACGTGGACGTCCCGAAGCTCAAGGCGTGGAGCACGGCGTCGCTGGAGCTGTTCTGGGGCGATGTGGGCCTGGAGCGCCAGCACGAGCTGGCCGGCCCGGCCGCCGAGTTCCACCGGTGGCTCACCCACCGGATCCGGACCGCGCGCGGCGACGACCTGTTCGCCGCGCTGCGGGACGTGCCGATCCGGGACGCGGCGGGCCTGTGCTACTTCCTGCTCATCGCCGGCCAGGAGACCACCACGCAGTTGCTGTGCGCGGTGTTCGACGCGGTGCTGCGGCACGGCGACCTGTGGTCGCGGCTGGGCGAGCCGGGGATGCCGGAGCGGGTGGTGGAGGAGGTGCTGCGGCGCGACCCGCCGGTCAACACGTGGCGGCGGATCGCGGCCGAGCCGGTGACGATCTCCGGCGTCGACGTGCCGGCGGGCGCGCACCTGCTGCTGATGCTCGCGGGCACCGGGTCGGACCCGGAGGTGTTCGGCGAGCCGGAACGGCTGTGCCCGGCCCGGCCGAACGCCCGCAGGCACCTGGCGTTCGGCTTCGGCCGGCACTTCTGCCTCGGTGCGGGCCTGGCCCGGCTGGAGGCGTCGGTGGTGCTTGAGGAGACGTTCCGGCGGTTCCCCCGGCTCCGCCTGGCCTCGGACGAGCCGCCGCCGATGCTGGGCCTGCTGTCGTTCCGCGCGCCGCTGAGCGTGCGGGTCGAGCTACGGGACGAGGATCAGCTTGCCGGTGGTGGCGCGGGACTCCAGGGCCTCGTGGGCACGGGCGGCCTCGGCCAGCGGTAGCGCCTCGCCGAGGATCGGCTTGAGCCTGAGGCCGAACACCCGGCGCACGCCCTCCGGCGTTAGCGGGTTCCACAGGCCGATCAGGGCGACCCCCTTGGCGAACACCTCGGCCGGCGTCACGTCCAGCGGCTCACCGCTCGCGAACCCGAAGAGCACGAGCCGTCCGGTGCCACTGCGCAGCAGGTCGAACGACTGCCGGGCGACCTTCCCGCCGACCGACGAGAACACCACGTCCACCTCGCCGACCTCGTCGCCCCAGCCGGGCGCGCTGTAGTCGACCGTCTCGTGTGCGCCGAGTTCCCGGGCCAGGGCGAGCTTGTGCGCGCCGCGCGCGGCGGCGATGACCGTGGCCCCGGCTCGGGCCGCGACCTGGACGAGGAGGCTGCCGACCCCGCCCGCGGCAGCCTCCACCAGCACCCGGTCGCCGGGTCCGAGCTGGGCGCGTTCGGCGGCCTGCACCGCCGTGGAGCCCTGGAGCAGCAGGGCCAGCGCCTCGTGGTCGGTGATGTCGTCCGGCACCTCCATGCCGTCCTTGATCGCGGCCAGTTCGGCGTAGCCCTCGCCGGCCGGGGTGCCGATCAGGCGGCGGCCGTCCGCCGTGATGCCGACGACCTCGGAGCCGAGCCGGCCGTCCGGTTCGACGGCCGCCGGGTACCAGGGGAACAGCCGCGCGCCCTTGCCGGAGCGGATCACCGTCTCGCCGTAGTTGACGCCGATCGCGGTGACCCGGACCAGTTCCTCGCCCGGTCCGGGCTCCGGGTCCGGCACTTCCACGACCTTGAGCACGTCGGCCGGGCCGAACTCGGTGAACCGCACTGCGCGCATGAACCCTCCCCAGGTAAGCGGACCAGCGGTCCGGTTGTCGTGGGCTACGATACGGACTGCCGGTCCGGTTCTGTCAAGGAGGTGCCGCGTGGCCGAACGCGCCGATGCCGCGCGCAACCGGGCCGCGATCCTGGCCGCCGCCTCCCGGCTGATCGGCGAACGCGGCCTGGACGACGTGTGCATGGAGGACGTGGCGGTCGCCGCCGGCGTCGGCAAGGGCACCGTGTTCCGCCGGTTCGGCGACCGCGAAGGGCTGATCCAGGCGGTCGTGGCGGACAGCGCCGAAGCCTGGCTGGCCGAGTCCGAGGTGCTCGTCGCCGACGACGGGCGGCCCGCCGACGAGAGGGTCGTCACGTTCGTCGGCCTCCTGTTCGACCACGTGCTGTCCTGCCTGCCGGTCATCCGGGCCCTCGAACGGGTGTCCGCCAAGAGCGCCGGCTGCGATGCCGACTTCGCCCGCACCCATGGCCGGCTCGCGGGCCTGATCACGCAGGTCAGACCCGATGCGGACGCCGACTACCTGGCCCACGCGCTGCTCGCCAACCTGCGCGGCGAAGTGGTCCACCACCTGGTCAACCGGGTGGGTCTGGCGGTGCCTCAGGTGCGGGCCGGTGTGATCGCGCTCGCGTGGGCCGTGCTCACCGGGGACTTGGAGCCCGTCGATCGAAATGCGACGATGCCTGGGCTGTAGGGGGTGCGCGAGGAAGCCGGTGTGAATCCGGCACGGTCCCGCCACTGTGACCGGGTGGTAGATCCGGGAGTCAGGAACTCCGCCCCCGGATCTCACCGGACCGGACCCGGGCGTGGACACCCGAGGAAGGACACCGCCGCATGGGCGCGCGTTTCCCCTTTTCCGCCGTCGTCGGCCACGACGACCTGCGCATGGCACTGCTGCTCAACGCCGTGCACCCCGGTATCGGCGGGGTGCTCGTCCGAGGTGAGAAGGGGACCGCGAAGTCGACCGTGGTCCGCGCCTTGGCCGCGTGGCTGCCGGAACTGGCGGTGGTCGCCGGCTGCCGCTTCGGCTGCGACCCGGCGGTCGACGCCGACTGCCCGGACGTGCCGCACGGCCCGTCCGTCGAACACCGCCCCGCCCGCCTGGTGGAGCTGCCGGTCGGCGCGACCGAGGACCGGCTGATCGGCTCCCTGGACCTGGAGCGCGCGCTCACCGAAGGTGTCCGCGCCTACCAGCCGGGGCTGCTGGCCGCCGCGCACCGGGGCGTGCTCTACGTGGACGAGGTCAACCTGCTGCACGACCACCTGGTGGACCTGCTGCTGGACGCCGCCGCGATGGGCCGGGCGCACGTCGAGCGCGAGGGCGTATCCGTGTCGCACGCCGCGTCGTTCCTCCTGGTGGGCACCATGAAC
>CBHFOL010000128.1:0-20226 GCA_965995405.1 uncultured Saccharothrix sp. | reverse complement strand
CAGCGCGGCGGCGGCCTTCTTCGGCTGGGTGATGATGGGCGTGATCAGGTGCGGAATACCCTCGTACGGGGTGAGTTCGACCATCTTCGGGTCGATCAGGATCATCCGGACCTCGTCCGGCGTGGCCCGCGCGAGCAGCGACACCAGCATCGAGTTCACGAAGCTCGACTTGCCCGAACCGGTGGAGCCGGCGACCAGCAGGTGCGGCATCTTGGTCAGGTTCGCGGTGACGAAGTGGCCCTCGATGTCCTTGCCCAGCCCGATCACCATCGGGTGGTTGTCCTTGACCGTGGACGGCGAGCGCAGCACGTCGCCCAGCCGCACCATCTCGCGGTCGCTGTTGGGCACCTCGATGCCGACGGCCGACTTGCCGGGGATCGGAGCGAGCAGCCGCACGTTGTCCGTCGCCACCGCGTAGGCGATGTTCTTGGTCAGCGCGGTGATCTTCTCGACCTTCACGCCGGGGCCGAGCTCCACCTCGTACCGGGTGACCGTCGGGCCGCGGGTGAACCCGGTCACCTGGGCGTCGATGGAGAACTGGTCGAGCACCCCGGTGATGGCCTCGATCATCTGGTCGTTGGCCTTGCTGCGGGCCTTCGGCGCGTCGCCGTCCTTGAGGATGGTCGGCGGCGGCAGCTTGTAGTCGCCCTCCACCGCACGGACCGCCATGGTCGGCTTGGGCTTCTCGGCCGGCTCGGCGGCCTTCGGCTTCGGACGCGGTGGTGGCGGCGGTTCTTCCTCGTCCAGCGGCAGTTCGGGCTGTTCCTCGGCCGCTGCCGCCTGCCTGCGCCGGGACGGCCGCCGCAGCTTCGCGGGCTTCGGCTCCTCCTCGGCGTCCTCCTCGCGGCCGAAGCCCTCCAACTGGTCCTCGGTGCGCCGTCCGCCCAGCAGGGAGCCGAGTTTCGCGGGCAGTTCGCGGACCGGGACGTGGGTCAGCACCAGCAGGCCGTACCCGAAGATCAGCACCAGCAGCGGTCCCGCGACCCACTGGGTGAGGCCCTGGGCCAGGAACCCGCCCGCCAGGTAGCCGAGCGCGCCGCCCGCGCCGCGGCGTTCCAGCGAGTCCATGGGCAGGCCGCCGATGAGGTGGAACATGCCGAGGAACCCGACGGACACCAGCACGCCGCCGATCACCAGGCGGGGCCGTGCCTCCGGGTTGGGGTCGGTGCGCATCAGCGTGACGCCGATGCCGAGCAGCACCAACGGCAGGATCAACGCGGGCGTGCCGATCGAGCTGCGCACCGCGACGTCGACCCACTGGCCGACCGGGCCGCCCGCCTGCCACCACACGCCCGCGCCGGTGATCACGGCGAGCGCGATCAGCACCAGCGCCAGGCCGTCGCGGCGGTGCGCCGGATCGAGCTCCTTGGTGCGGCCGACCGCACGGACCACGCTGCCGACGCCGCGCCCGACCAGCCCCCACGCCTTGCCGACCGAGCCCGAGGACTTCCTCTTGGGCGCGGCCTTGGAGGTGGCCCGCGACCTGGGTTTTGCCGCAGCGGCACGGGGCTTCGACCCGGCTCTGGAGCCACGGGTCGTGCCCTTGCCGCGCGAGGTTCCGGTTCGGCCAGCCATGGTGTCTACGGTAGTCCCTTGAGTCCCACCAGCCACAACGGTCACGCGGGACGTGACGTGCGGCGCTTCGCGACCATGGTTGCCCTGATTCGGGTCCGCCCACACGTCGACACGCCGTAGCCTTCCCCGCTGTGTCCACACCAATGCTGTGGCGCGTGCTGACCACCGTCGACCGAGGGTTCGTCGGTATCAGCGGACGGCTACGGGTCACCGGTGACATCCCGGCGGACCTCAGGGGCCGACCCCTGCTGCTCGCGTCCAACCACATCGGCAACCTCGACCCGTTCGTCCTGATCGCCGCGTGTCACTCCATCGGGGTCGCGCCGCGCTTCCTGCTCGCGGGCGGCCTGCTCGACGCCCCGATCATGGGGCCCGCGCTGAAGGCGTCCGGTCACCTGCGGGTGGACCGGGCGTCGGCCAGCGTCGGCGAGGCGTACCACCGGACGGTGGAGGCGCTGCGCCGGGGCGGCGACCCGATCGCGATGTACCCCGAGGGCAAGATCAGCCTCGACCCGGGCCTGTGGCCGGAACGCGGCAAGACCGGCGCGGCGCGGCTCGCGCTGTCGAGCGGGGTGCCGGTGGTCCCGATCAGCCAGTGGGGCGCGCACGAGGCCGTCTACTGGGGCAACACGCGGGTCGACGGCTGGAACGACTTCAAGCCGTACCTGACGTCGTACCTGAGCGGGTTGCGGCGGCGGCCGACGTTCCAGGTGCACTTCGGCAAGCCCGTCGACCTGTCGGACCTGGAGGACGGCCGTCCGGGTGACGCGCGGCGGGCGCACGAACGGATCATGCGCGCCATCACGGCGGGCCTGGTGCCGTTGCGGGCGGACGAGTTGGACCGGCCGAAGTTCCACGACCCGACGCGACCCACCACGGGACACAGCCCGTGGCGTCCGGAAGCCGCTTGAACACCAGAGGGTTGGCGCTGGCGGTGTTGTCGGCGCTGACCTTCGGCATGTCCGGGGTGTTGGCGAAACCCGTGATGGACTCCGGGGTTTCGCCGGTCCAGGTGACAAGTGCCCGGATCGGCATCACCGCCGTGCTGCTCTTGGTGTTCGTTGCCGTCCTACGGCCCCGTGCGCTGCGGTTCGCCCGTGGGGATTGGGGATTGCTGCTCGCGTACGGCCTGTTCGGGGTGATCGGGACGCCGTTGTTGTTCTTCGTGTCCGCGTCACGGGTGCCTGTCGGTATCGCGATGCTGCTGGAGTTCACCGCGCCTTTGTTGGTGGCGCTGTGGATCCGGTTCGTACGGCGCGTAAGGCTCGCACCGGCCGTGTGGTGGGGCATCGCGGTGGCGTTGCTAGGGCTGGCGCTGGTGGGTGAAGTGTGGCGTTCGGTGCAGTTGGACACCATCGGCGTGCTGGCCGGTCTCGGATCGGCAGTGGGCACGGCCGCGTACTACCTGCTGGGTGAACGTGCGGCGGGCAAGCACGACCCGTACGGGGTGCTGGCGGTCGGAATGCTGATCGGCGCGGTGGTCTTGACCGCGTTCAGCCCGCCGTGGGAACTGCCGCTGGGCCAGGAAACGTCCCTGGGCTCCGTGTGGGTGCTGGTGGTGACGCTGGCCTTGCTCGCAACGGCAGTGCCTTACGTGGCGGGGATCGTGTCGCTGCGGTACATACCTTCGTCGGCAGCCAGCGTGATCGGACTGGTCGAACCTGTCGTGGCCGCCGGTCTGGCGTGGTGGCTGCTGGGCGAGGCGCTGACGGTGGTGCAGATGTTCGGCGCAGTCGTCCTGCTGAGCGGTGCGGCAGTCGTGCAGCTCGCCACCAACCGCACCGCTCCCATGGTCGAGCCGGTACCTACGCCTTGACCTCGGCAAGGAACGCCCGCCACGCCTCGAAACCGAACGAAAGCACCCCACCGTCACGGTGCTTGGTGTCACGCACCATCGCGCCTTCATCGGCAGCAGCAACCTCGACGCAGGCTTCGCCGTTGCTGCTGTAGCTGGATGTTCGCCAGGCAGGGGTCATGTCAGTCCTCCGAACTAGTGTCCAAGGCGGCGATGCGGGCCGCGATGAGTTCGGCGGATTCGGACACCGACAGCGCGGCGGCGCACAACCGATCGGCCGCCATCCTAAACGCGCCAACGTGGTCTTGTTCCTGCACGTAGAGCGCGCCGTTCGGGTACTCGACATAGCCGATGCCCTGGGCTTCCTCGAAGTCCAGCACGAGGAAGTCGCCGTCAAGCCCATCATGGACGGCGACGTCGGCCGGCATCACGTGAAGCTCGACGTGCTCCTGTCGCATCAGCAGGTGCAGGTGCCGAAGCTGTGCCCGCATGACATCCGGACCACCGACCAGGCGATCAACCGTGTACTGCTCGATGACGGCCCGGAGCCGCAACGTGTTCGAGCCGATGAGGCGCTGGCGGGCCATCCGCGCCGCGATCACGTGCGGTGCTTCCATCGGCGCGACCCGGAGATTGCCGACCAGTAGCGCGGCGGCGTACTCGGCCGTCTGGAGCTGGCCGGGCAACACCAGCGACTTGTAGGTGAAAGCCGCGTTCGCGAGACCTTCCAGCCCCACAAACGTCTTGAACCAGTTCGGCAACGCATCGCCGAACGGTGCCCACCACGTCCCCTGGTCGGCGCGCCCGGCAAGCGTGGCCATGCGGTCGACGTGCTCGGCGTCCGCCCCGTACCGCTTGAGCAGGACGGTGACCTGGTCGGGCTGCTGCTGGGTCCGCCCGCTCTCCAGGTGGTTGATCTTCGGCTGACTGCATCCCAGCGCCTGGGCCGCCTCGATCTGCTTCACACCCGCGCGTTCGCGCATCGTCCGCAGGTCATGGCCGATCAGGAAGCGAAGTGCAGAGGGGTCAGCCCGCCGGTCCGTCATGCCAGAAGTATCCCATTCAGGGGATCATTCACGACCATCAGTCACACGATCGTATGACCACCCTTGAATATATAACGCCCGCCCCTAAGCTGATTCCCATGACTACATTGCTTGATCGATACGTACCAGACCCATCCGGCCTCGCCCCGCTGTGCGACGAGGCCCAGTTCGCCGCCATCCTCGACCGGATGGCGGCCAATCAGGCACCCCGACTGTTCGCGGTAGTCCAGGAGTACGGCAACCGGGTAGACGGCGTGATCGCCGCATGGGGCATGGCGTTCCCCGAGTATGCCGAGATCGTCTCGGTCGACGGCGGCCTGCGCCTGCGGCTGAACACGCCGGAGAACGCGCTGCCCGCGTTCGGTTACGGCAGCCACGTCCGGGCTCGCCTGGTGTGGCTGAGCCCGGACGTGGGAGGGCCGTCCGATGAATAGGTGGAGCTACACCGGGATGATCGTCGGCACGATCATCGGCCTGCGCCGATACGTCTCGGCCACCCAACGGCCCACGACCCGGCGCACCGCCTGGGCGATGCGGTGGGAATCCGTGATGCCCTCGGCCTCGGTGCGCGAGAGTTCCATCTCCACCAGGGAGATCGCCTGGTCGAGAGCCTTCGGGTCGTCCGAGAAACCCCGGCCGGACACCGTCGGCGGGGCGACCGCGCGACCGCTGCTGGAGTCGATCGCCACCGTGATGGCGATGAAACCGCCTTCGCCCAGCACCAACCGGTCCGACAGGGTCGACTCGCCGACGTCGCCGACCGACAGGCCGTCGACGTACACGTGGCCGACCTCGACCCGGCCGCTGATGGCCGCCTTGCCGTCCACCAGGTCCACGACGACGCCGTCCTCGGCGATCACGACCCGTTCCTCCGCGACACCCGTGGCGACGGCCAGCGCCGCGTTGGCGCGCAGGTGCCGCCACTCGCCGTGCACCGGCATGACGTTCGACGGCCGCACCGCGTTGTACAGGAACAGCAGCTCGCCGGCCGGTGAGTGGCCGGAGACGTGGACCTTCGCGTTGCCCTGGTGGATCACCGTCGCGCCCAGCCGCGCCAGGCCGTTGACGACACCGAACACCGCGTTCTCGTTGCCCGGGATCAGCGAGGAGGCCAGCACGATGGTGTCGCCCGCCAGGATGGAGATCTGGCGGTGCTCACCCCGTGCCATCCGCGACAGGGCGGACAGCGGCTCGCCCTGCGAACCGGTGGACACGAACAGCACTTCGTTCGCGGGCAGGTCCATGGCCTCGTTGAGGTCCACGAACAGGCCGTCCGGCACCTTCAGGAAGCCCAGTTCGGCGGCGATGCCCATGTTGCGGACCATGGACCGGCCGACCAGCGCCACCCGGCGTCCGTACTGGACGGCCACGTCCAGCACCTGCTGCACGCGGTGCACGTGCGAGGCGAAGCAGGCCACGATGACCCGCTGGTTCGCCTTGCGGATGACGTTCTCCAGGACCGGGCCGATCTCCCGCTCCGGCGACACGAACCCGGGCACCTCGGCGTTGGTGGAGTCGACCAGGAACAGGTCGACGCCCTCGTCGCCCAGCCGGGAGAACCCGGCCAGGTCGGTCAGCCTGCCGTCCAGCGGCAACTGGTCCAGCTTGATGTCGCCGGTGTGCAGCACCAGGCCGGCGGGGGTGCGGATGGCGACGGCCACCGCGTCCGGGATGGAGTGGTTGACGGCGAAGAACTCCAGCTCGTACGGGCCGAACGCGCGGCGCTCGCCGTCGGAGATCTCCACCAGGGTCGGGTTCTGCCGGTGTTCCTTGCACTTGGCGGCCAGCAGCGCCAACGTGAACCGCGATCCCACCACGGGCAGGTCCGGGCGCAGCTTGAGCAGGAACGGCACCGCGCCGATGTGGTCCTCGTGCCCGTGGGTGAGGACCAGTGCGTCGATGTCGTCCAGGCGCTCTTCGATGGCCCGGAAGTCCGGCAGGATGAGGTCCACACCGGGCTGGTCGTCCTCGGGGAACAGCACCCCGCAGTCGACGACCAGCAGTCGCCCGGCGTGTTCGAACACGGTCATGTTGCGGCCGACCTCGCCGATCCCGCCCAGTGCGACGACGCGCAGACCTCCGTCGGCCAATGCGGGCGGGGGTGAGCTCGGATTGATCACGCGTTGACTCCCAGTTCGGCCTGAATGGCCTCGATGTCCTCGGTTGTTGCGGGTACCAGGGGCAGCCTCGGGTCGCCCGCGTCCACGCCGGTCAGGCGCAGCGCGGCCTTGGTGTAGGTGACCCCGGGCATGCGGTTGAACGGCCGCAGCAGCGGCAGCAGCGCCTGGTGGCTCGCGGTCGCGCGGGCGACGTCGCCCGCCTCGTACGCGTCCAGCAGGTCACGCAGTCGGTTGGCGGCGAGGTGTCCGATGACGCTGACGAAACCGACCGCGCCCACCGACAGCCAGGGCAGGTTCAGCGGGTCGTCACCGGAGTAGTAGGCCAGATCGGTGGCCGCGATGACCTTGCTGCCCGCGAGCAGGTCGCCCTTGGCGTCCTTGACGGCAAGGATACGCGGGTGCTCGGCGAGCCTCAGCAGGGTTTCGACCTCGATGGGGATCACCGTGCGCGGCGGGATGTCGTAGAGCATCACCGGCAGGCCCACGGCGTCGGCGACGGTGCGGAAGTGCGCTTCCACACCCGCCTGCGAGGGCCGCGAGTAGTAGGGGGTGACCAGGAGCAGGGCGTGCGCGCCCGCCGCCTCGGCCTGCATCGCCAGGTGCACGCTGTGCGCGGTGTCGTACGTGCCCGCGCCGGCGACGACGGTGGCGCGGTCGCCGACGGCTTCCACGACGGCGCGGACCAGGTCCGCCTTCTCCGCGTCGGTGGTGGTCGGGCTCTCACCGGTCGTGCCGTTGACCACGAGACCGTCGTTGCCCAACTCGACCAGGTGTTTCGCGAGCTGCTGCGCCTTGTCCAGGTCCAGCGCCCCGGAGGCGTCGAACGGGGTCACCATGGCGGTGAGGACACGGCCGAAAGGGCGGCCGGGCGAGGCGGTAGGGCATCCGGTCATGGCCAAACGCTACCGCCTGACCTGGGCGCACCCTGTGATGGGCCGGTGTTCACAAGCTCCGATCGAGTGCTTTCACCACGCTGACCGCGTCCGGGTCGCCGTCGAATTCCACGTCGACGGGCTTACGACCGAGGGCGTGCAGCAGGAGTTCCGGGACCTGGCCGGTCAGCAGCACGGGGTTCGGGCCCGCCTTCGCGGTGATCGACTCGCCGTCCGGGCGGCGCAGGACCACGCCCACCGGGCTGCTGCGGTAGGTGAGCTTCGCGGTGCGGCGCAGGCCGTTCCACAGCGCGGCGTCCCGCGTCGGGTCGGGCGGCCGGGGCTGCCAGCCGTCCGCGGCGCGCCGCACGTCCTCGTGGTGCACGAAGTACTCGACGCCGTTGACCAGTTCGTCCAGCAGGGCGTACGGGGACCACTTCGGCGGCCCGGTGCGCACCAGGTCGACCAGTTCGGGCCAGGGCTTGGCCGCGTACCGGTCCTGGACCTGCTGCGTGTGCGCGGCGAGCGGCTTGACGAGGATGCCCGCCGCCGCGTCCAGGCGGCGTTCCCGCAGCACGAGGTGCGCTGCGAGGTCGCGGGTGCGCCACGGGTCGCACAGGGTGGGCGCGTCCGGGCCCACCTCGCGGAGCAGTTCGGTCAGCAGCCTGCGTTCGTCACGCGCCACGCCCATGCGTCCACGCTACTTGGCGTCCGCGCCACCTCGGGTCCGGGCCGCCGCACGCCCACGCCACTCGGTGCTCACGCCACTCGGCGTCCGCACCACTCCGTGCGCGCCCACGCGACCTGGTTACCTGCGCCGCTGCACGTCCGCGCCACCTCGGGTCCGGGCTACTTGGCGTAGACCTGGTCGGTCAGTTCGGCGCGATCCTTGTTCCACAGCACGCAGTAGATCTCGCGCGATCCCTTGGAGGAGGAGTTGCTCTCCTTCCACTCCGACTCGGACGGGATCACGGCGGCGTAGCGGAGCTTGGCGTCCTTGTCCCCGACCGGCACCCGGTCCGACTTGAACTGGAGGGTGCAGAAGTCCTCGGCGTAATTACGGAGCCACTCCTCGCCGGGGTACTTGATCTTGTCCGCGCTGCCGAACGGCGCACCCTCGGCGAACACCTCGATGCTGTGCTTCTCCTCGCACGACGCGCTGCCCACCCGGACCGACTGGGCGAGGAAGTTGTCGCCGCACTGGCCGCTGCCGAGCTTGAAGCCCGGCAGGGTCGCGCCTTCGCCGAACGTGATCGGCTCGGCCATCGAGGCGGGCGGCTTGTCGCTGAACAGCCACCGGTCGACCATGATGCCGCCCAGGAAGATCGCCACCGCGCCGACCGCGACACCGGCCGTGATCAGGCCCCTCAGCCACGGCTTCGGCTGCTTCGGCGGTGCGTGGTACTGCATGGTCGGCGGCGGACCGGCGAAGCCCTGCGGCGGGGTGGGCTGGGCGACGGCGCGTTCCAGCATGGCGCGGGCCTGCGGGCCGGTGAGGCGGGCGTTCGGGTCGGGCATCATCAGGCCGGTGATCACCGCGCCGAGCACACCGTGCGCCCTGGTCAGGCGGGGCATCTCGTTCATGATCGCGTGCAGGGTGGACGCGGTGGTGGAGCGCTCGTAGGGGTTCGCGCCCTCGATGGCATAGCAGAGCGTCGCGCCGAGCGCCCACAGGTCGGACGCGGGTGACGCCTCGTGGCCGTGGATGCGTTCCGGGGACATGTAGGCGGGCGAGCCGATGAGGCTGCCGCTGGTGGTCAGGCGCGGGTCGTCCACGGCCTGGGCGATGCCGAAGTCGGTGAGCTTCACCCGGCCGTTCGGCTGGACCATCAGGTTGCCCGGCTTCACGTCCCGGTGCACGATGCCCGCCTGGTGGGCGGTGTCCAGCGCGGACAGCGCCTGCACGGCGATCGTGATCACCCGGTCCTGCGGCATCGGGCCGCCCTGGGCGATGATCGTGGACAGCGTCGCCGCCTCGACCAGTTCCATGACGATGTAGGTCATGCCGTGCTCGGCGACGACGTCGAACACGGTGACCACGCCGGGGTCGTTCAGCCGGCCGGCGGTGCGCGCCTCGCGCAGCACCCGCTCCTCCAGCACCCGGCGCTCCTCGTGCGCGATGCCGTCGGGCAGGTGCAGTTCCTTGATCGCGACCTGGCGGCCGATCACGGTGTCCTGGGCGCGCCACACCACGCCCATGCCGCCGCGGCCGAGTTCGCCGAGCAGCGTGTACCTGCCCGCGATCACCCGGGGTTGGGCGTTGACGCCCTGTGGACCTGGACCAGTCACCGTCGTACTCCTCAGCCGTGGACGGCGGAACGCTACTTCAGACCGCCGGTGCCGCGATCCGGTTTCACGGTTTCGTGACTTCGTGGCCGCTCGCGCGCAACGCCTGCACGGCGCGACCCAGATCGGACGACTTCACCAGCAGGTGGTCGGTGTCGTAGGTGGACAGTGCGAACAGGCTCACCCCGGCCGCCGCGAGTTCCCCGGACAGCGCGGCCATGATCCCGGTGAGCGTGAACTCCAGCGGTCCGCGCACGGTGAGCAGTCGCCAGCCGGGCTGCACGGTGTCGGTGTCCGGCGCGTGGCCGCTCGGGCACACGATGGACACCTCGTCCGGGGTCCGGGTGACCGAGACGAGGCCCTCGGCGTCCAGCAGGCCGGCCGGGACCGGTGCGTCGGCGGGCAGCCGTGCGACGGTGTACTCCCCCGGCCGGACGTCGACGATCAGCCGCTTCACGCTCAGCCCTCGGTGACCAGCGGGCTGGCGGCCACTTCGGTGCCATCGGGCAGCGTGGAGATGGTGAAGTCGGCGAACACGTTCGCGGCGGCCTTCTGCAACTGGCGCAGGCACTCCACGGCCAGGGCGCGGATCTCCACGTCGGCCGCCTCGGCGGCGCGCATGGCGATGAAGTGCCGCCACGCCCGGTAGTTGCCGGTGACCACGATGCGGGTCTCGGTGGCGTTCGGGAGGATCGAGCGGGCCGCCTGCCGGGCCTGCTTGCGGCGGAGGGTGGCGCTGGGGACGTCGGCGAACTTCTCCTCCAGGCCCTTCAGCAGCTCGTTGTAGGCGTCCAGGCTCGTCTGGGCGGCCTTGAGGAACATCTCGTGCAGGTCGGGGTCGTTCGCGATGACGTCCGGCTCGACCATGGCGGCGTTGCGCTCCGGCACGTACCGCTGGGACAGCTGCGAGTACGAGAAGTGCCGGTGCCGGATCAGCTCGTGGGTCAGCGACCGCGACATGCCGGTCAGGTAGAAGCTGACCGAGCCGTGCTCCAGCACCGACAGGTGGCCGACCTCGATGATGTGCCGGATGTAGCCGGAGTTGGTCGCCGTCTTGGGGTTCGGCTTCGACCACGACTGGTAACAGGCGCGGCCCGCGAACTCGGCGAGCGCCTCGCCGCCGTCGGCGTCGGTGGACCACGGGACCTCATCCGGGGGGAAGAACTCCGTCTTCGCGATCAACTGCACCTTCGGCGACACCGTCTCAGCCATGGCCGAAACCCTAACCGACGGCGGCGGCGCGGTCCGAGCGGCGGGGCGGTGGTTGCAGACGGTGGCTGGTCCGTTCCGCTCAGCGCAATCCGGTCGTCCGTTGCGGCAGTCGGGCGAAGACTCCTCGGTATGGAGGTCGGGTCGTCCCTGGGTGACATCACCGCCCAGGACGTCGACGTGGTGCGGTACGTGCGGTTCGACCAGGCCGCGTTCGACGCCCACTCGGGCGTGGTGTCACAGTGACGGTTGCGTGATGTCAAATCCGACGGCATAGTGGTGTCATGGATCTGTCGCCGTACATCGCACAGTTGCGCGAGGACCTTGCGACAGCCGCGTCCGCCGGGGACGACAACACCCGGCGCACCGCGGCTGTGCTGTCCGCAGCGCTGGAGCCCGCCGCCCGGCTGGCTCTCATGAACGCCCTGTCCGACCTGGCCGCCGAGGTGACCGCCGCGCTCGACGGGCCGGTCGTCGAGGTCAAGTTGGACGGCCGGGACGTCCAGGTGGCCGTCACCGGCGCGGCACCGCCACGTGAAGACCACGAACCGGAGCCGCAGGAAGTTCCCCGGCCCGCCGGGGGTGACGCCACGCGCATCACGCTGCGGCTGCTGGACGAGCTGAAGACGAAGGCCGAGCAGGCCGCGTCGGCTCAGGGCATGTCGCTGAACACGTTCGTCGCCCAGGCCGTGCAGGGCGCGGTGGGCGGACGCCGGGGCCACCACAAGGGCCACTGGCAGGAGTCCGCCCCCAAGCCGCCCAAGGACGGCGGCTCCCGCGTCAGCGGCTGGGTCCAGGGCTGAGGAGGGGGAGACTCGTGGAGTCCGAGGTCGTGCGGCAGCAGAGTTTCGAGGTGGAGGGGACCGTCGACATCGACGTCGCCCTCATGGCCGGCCGGGTGCAGGTGCACCTGGTGGACGAGCCGGGTGTGCACGTGGAGATCCGGCACGAGGCGTCCGTCGGCGAGAACTGGACGGCGGGCCTCAACAGCCTGCTGAGCTGGGTGAACGACACGTTCAGCGGCGGCAAGGGGCAGCCTGCCGGTCCGGGCGAGGCGGTTCGCGACGCGCGGCTGGAGCTCAGCGGGCGGCGGCTGCGGGTGCAGTCGTCCGAGTCGCTGGCGCTGCGCGCGGCGGCGCTGGGTGTGATCGTGCGCGCGCCGAGCGGTTCGAGCGTGACGACGAAGACCGGCGCGGCCGACGTCACGGTGACCGGGACGGCGGGCAAGCTCGACATCAAGACCGGCACCGGTGACATCACGGCGGACCGGGCGGACGAGACGTCGCAGGTGCACACGGCGTCCGGCAAGGTCCGGCTCGGCCCGATGCTGGGCGGGCTGAAGGCGAAGACCGGGCGCGGTGACATCGAGGTGTCGTCCATCGGCGGCAACACCGTGCTGTTCACCGGTACGGGCGATGTCTGGCTGGGGGCGGTGCAGCACGACGTGCAGGTGCGGACGGGCAGCGGCGACGTGACGGTGGCCGACGCGGCGTCCGGCCGGATCCAGATGGGCACCGGGTCGGGCGACGTGCGGGTGGGCGTGCGGCCGGGTGTGGCGGCCAGGATCGACCTTGCCTCCACGTCGGGCACGGCGCGCAGCGAGTTGGACGTGTCCGACACCCCGCCGGAGGCCGAGCCGGTCCTGTTCGTGACGGGTCGCACGAACAGCGGTGACGCCCTGGTGACGACGTCCACCAGCTGACCGGGCTCCTGCGGCGCGTGCGCCCCCGACGCGCGCGCCGCAGGTCACTCCACGATCTGCCGGATCATCCCGGTTGCCGGATGCTCGTGCCCGAGGAACGACTCCGTCGTGGGCAGGAGGTCTGCGACTTGAGTCGGGGAAATGAGCCCTTTCCTCTTGAGATGCCAGATCACATGGACGGCCATGCCGTGCAGCGAGTGCATGGCCACGACGCCGGCCGTCAGGTTCCGGCGGATGCCGGTCAACGCTTCTTCGCGGCCGGTGAAGCGGGGGTTTGCGCGCCGGCACGTTCCAGGCGCGTGTCCGGGTGGCCGGGGCGTGGTTGACGATCACGTCCCGGCCTGCCTGGTAGAACTGGCTGCCTTCGGTGGCTTCGGCGTGCTGTCCGTCGCTCACCGGCGGAACTGTGGCTAACGCACCACCGCCTTCAGCGCGGGTGCGAGGTCGCCGCGTCGGGTCACCTGGACGCGGTCCATGCCCAGCCATTCGGCCATGTGCTCCAGTTCCGCCGCGAGTTCGACGGCGACCCGGCCGTGGTCGGCGGTGGGCTCCGAGTGGGCGGACTGGACGCGGAGGATGCCGGCCGCGCGGTCGGCTTTGAGGTCCACGCGGCCGACCAACTCGCCGTCGAGCAGGAACGGGAAGACGTAGTAGCCGTGGACGCGTTTCGCTTCCGGCACGTAGATCTCGATGCGGTAGTGGAAGTCGAAGATGCGTTCGGTGCGGGCGCGTTCCCAGATCAGCGGGTCGAACGGACACAGCAGCGCCCGACCCGTGACCGTTCGGGGTACGCGGGCGGAGGTGTGGCGGTAGGCGGGCGCGGGCCAGCCCTGGACCTGGACGGGTTCCAGGACGCCTTCCTCCACCAGTTCCCGGACCGCCTGTTGGCTGCGGGCCGGGGCGAGGCGGTAGTAGTCGCGCAGGTCCGGCTCGGTGGCCACGCCCAGCGCGGCGGCGGCTCGGGTCACCAGTTCGCGGGCGCCTTCCTCCGCCGACACGATGCGGGACAGGACGTCCGGCGGGATCACGCGTTCCGTCAGGTCGTAGAGGCGTTCGAAACCCCGGCGGGAACCCGTGGTCAGCGCGCCCGCGCCGAACAGGTACTCGCAGATCTTCTTCACCTCGGACCAGTTCCAGCCCCAGTGGTCCTTGGCACGCGGGCCGCTGCCGGCCAACGCCTTCTCGATCGCGCCGGCACCCACCGGCCCGAGTTCCTTGACCACGGCCAGGATGTCGTCGACCAGCTGCGGCTGCGCTTCGGCGGTCGCGGTGTAGTTGTGCCACCAGCCGCGCTTCTTCGCGCCCGAGTGGAACAGCGGCCAGTCCTCGACGGGCACCAGGCTCGCCTCGTGCGCCCAGTACTCGACCAGGAGGCGGGGTTTGCGTGCGCTGTGGGACCAGGCGGCGTCGTCCACGAGCGCGGGCTCGTACGCGCCGAGCCGGCTGAAGACCGGCATGTAGTGCGCGCGCACCGCCACGTTCACCGAGTCGAGCTGGAGCAGCCGGACCCGCGACAGCACCCGCTGGAGGTGCCGCCGGGTAGGCGGCGCGGCCGGCCTCGGGTCGGCGAAACCCTGCGCGCCCAACGCGATCCGACGGGCGACGTCTGCGCTCATGTTCTGCACGGACCGGATACTTCCACCCGGGTACGACAATTCCACCCGACCGTGCCCACGACCGCCGACCGGCAGGCTCTCGCGGACGTCCCCGCGCAGGGGGTCCCCTGATTTCACTCTGCCACAGGGGTACGACATTTTCGTTCTGCGCGGACCACCAGCACCACCGCCAGCACCACCAAGAGGCCGCCGGCCAGCTGGATCGCGCCGAAGTTCTCGCCGGCCAGCCACACGCCGAGCAGGACGGCGATCACGGGGTTCACGTACGCGTAGGTCGCCACCGTCGACACGGGGAGTTGGCCCAGCACGTACACGTACGAGCTGAACGCCAGCAAAGACCCGAACACCACCAGGTACGCCCAAGCGGCCCACGATGTCGTGGACACCTCGGACAGGGTCAACCGCTCCCCCGACAACCACCCCAACGCGCTCAACGCCGTGCCGCCGACGACCATCTCCACCGCCGACATCGCGAACGGGTCGGCAGTGGGCAACCGGCCGTTCAGGTAGGACCCCAACGCCCAGCCGAGAGCCGCCACCAACACCGCCCACGGCCCCCACCACGACGAGCCGCCGACGTCGTGCAGCAACAGCACGGCCAAGCCCACCAGACCGATGACGACACCGACGTACGTCACGTAAGGCGGCCGTTCGCCGCCGATGCGTCGGAACACCACCACGTACAGCGGCACCGACGCAACAAGCAGCGCCGCCAAACCGGACGGCACCGACTGCTCCGCGACCACGACCAGGCCGTTGCCCCACGCGGGCAGCAGTAGGCCCACCAGCACGGCCGTGCCGAGCTGCGGCAGCGTCATGCGCAACCGTCGCCGCAAGAACACCGCGAGGACCAGTCCGGCGATCAGGAACCGTGTGCCCGCGGACAACAGCGGCGGCATCGTCTCGATCGAGAAACGGATGCCCACATACGTCGAACCCCACACCACGTACACGACACCCAGAGCAGCCCAACGCATGCTCCGCACGCTTTCACGTGACACCCGTCCGGATCACGCGGGTTTCGGCCACTAGGGTGCCCGCATGGCCGACGCCGCGGTGCGGACCGCGAAGCACGAAGACGTGCCGGAGATCGCCCGGATCCACCGTGACACCTGGCGCACCGCCTACGCGGACCTGCTGCCGGCCGAAGTGCTCGCGAACCTGGACGACACCACCGCCGCCTGGGCGGAAGCCGTCGAGCAGGGGCAGCTGCTGGTCGCCACCGAAGGCCAGTGGCTCGTCGGGTTCTGCCTGGCCGGCAAGGCTCCGGACGACGAGGTCGCCCGCGCCGACGGCACGCTGCCCGACGACGCCGCGACCACCGCGCTGGTCAGCATCCTGGTCGAACCGCGCTGGGGTCGCCGCGGCCACGGCGGACGGCTCCTCGCGACCGCCGCGCAGACCCTGCGGAACAGCGGGTGCACACGCGGCATCGCGTGGGTGCCGGAGGCGGACAAGGCGTCCGCCAGCTTCTACACGAAGGCGGGCTGGGCGGGTGACGGCACCGTGCGAACGCTGGACGCCGGTGGGCGACCGTTGCGCGAAATAAGGGTTGCCGGGGGGTTGACCCTACTGTTGGCGGTCTGAACGGTTGCTAGCCTCGAAGAGGTGTGGGCACTGCTGGGGTGGCTCGGCCTGACGTTCGGCGTGGCGTTCGGGTCCGCGATCATCCCTCTCATCAGCATCGAGGTCTTCGTCATCGGCCTCGTCACGCAGCAACCGCACATCTCCTGGTGGTGGATCGGGCTCGCCGTGGCGGTGGGTCAGGTGCTGGGCAAGATGTTCTACTTCCTCGCCGCGAGGGGCGACTGGCACCTGCCGGCGTGGCTGAAGCGCAAGGAACGCCCGGAGAAGCCGCTGTCACCATTCCGGGCGAAGTGGAAGGTCCGCCTGGAATGGGTGCGCGACCGCTGCCACCGACACCCGCACTGGATGTTCGGCACGCACGCGGTGAGCTCGGTGGTCGGCATCCCGCCGTTCATGTTCACCACCGTGCTCGCGGGCCTCGCAGGCATGTCGTCGTGGCTGTTCATCACCACCGGCATGATCGGCCGGTTCACCCGGTTCAGCATCCTTGCCGCGTCACCCGCGCTCATGACGGGCTGGTTGGTGCACTAACGCCGTTCGTGTCGCACTAGGCGTTGTGGCGGCACGGTGAGGCCGTAGTGGTCGTGCAATTCGGCATGTTGCACTTCGGACAGTTCCGCTCCGACGCGGGGAGCGTCCTCGATGTCCTGCTTGGCCACCGGCACGACCAGCCGCCGGTCCCGCACCTGCGCGCCCCGGATGGGCACGAGAGTCGTGGCGTCGTCGGTCCGCACGGCCGCCCACAGCGGGCGGCCGTCGTCCAGCCACAGCTCCGCCACCGGTCCGATCCGTTCGCCGTGCCGGTCGAGAAGGTCGCAGTCGTACAGCAAATCTGTTCGGTCCATGTCTACGCGGCTACCCGAACAGAGCAGTCAGCGCACCTGGAGGCACACGTTCAGGTGACGGGATTCGCCTAGGTGAGGGCCAGGGCCGCGCCGAACGCGGCGACGATGACCAGACAGGCGATGGTGAGCCGCAGATTCTCGTAGGTCTTCAGCACATACCCACGGTATCGACGTCACGCCGAACAACCCAAGGCAAAAGGGCGTAAAGACCGGATGAACTCCGTCTCAGTAACCCGATTCACACGTGATTCTTCGGCACTTGGAATAGTTCGATCGCCTTGCGCATGGTCTCCCGCGCCCGACCCCGGTCCCCGGCCAGGTCGTACGCCTGCGCCAGCGCGAACCAGCGCCGCCAGTCGTCCGGCTCGGCCTCCACCTCGGCCCGCCGCTCCTCGAACCAGGCGTCCGCCGCCTCCCGGTCCACCCGCCCGGACGGCCGCCGCGGCAGCCCGGACGTGTCCGGCAGCCGCCCCTCGTCCGCGAGCTGACGGGCCATCTTCTCCGTGGTGAACCCGAACCGCAGGTTCGTCCACGCGATCCACGCCCCGATCAGCGGCAGCACGAGCACACCGAGCCCGAGCCCGATGCCGACCACGTCCCCCGTGCCGATCAGCACCACCGCCCGCCCGCCGAGCAGCACGAAGTACACCGCGAGCGCGGCGGTGATGAGGAACGCGGTCGTCCGAGTCTTCACCGGCAGACCGTCACAGGTCCATGTACTTGTCGAGCCCGACGGACAGCCCGGGGTGCGCGGCGATCGACCGCACCGCCAGCAGCACTCCCGGCATGAACGACTTCCGGTCCAGCGAGTCGTGCCGCAGCGTCAGCGTCTCGCCCTCCGTGCCGAACACGACCTCCTGGTGCGCGATCAGCCCGGCCACCCGCAGCGAGTGGATCCGCACGTCGCCCACCAGCGTCCCGCGCGCGCCCGGAGCCTCCTGGGTGGTCGCGTCGGGCATCGCACCCACCCCGGCCGCCGCGCGGGCCTGCGAGATCAGCCGAGCCGTGTGCGCGGCGGTGCCGGACGGCGCGTCGACCTTGCGCGGGTGGTGCAGCTCGATGACCTCGGCCGAGTCGTAGTAGCGGGCCGCGAGTTCCGCGAACCGCATCGACAGCACCGCGCCGATCGCGAAGTTCGGCGCGATCAGCACGCCCAGCTCCGGCTTCGGCTCCAGCCACCCGGCGACCGTCGCCAGCCGCTCCGCGTCGAAGCCGGACGTGCCGACCACCGCGTGGATGCCGTGGTCGACGCAGAACCGGATGTTGTCCATCACCACGTCGGGGTTGGTGAAGTCGACCACGACCTCGACACCCGCGTCGGACAGCACGGACAGCTCGTCGCCGACGTCGACCGTCGCGACGACGTCCAAGCCGTCCGCGGCTTCCACGGCCCGGACCACCTCCGCGCCCATCCGGCCACGAGCGCCGAGCACGCCGACACGGACTTTTCCAGCAGAACTCAAGAGATCACCTCGTGCACCTGGGGCGGCAAGTCGTCGGCGTGAGCGTAAGGGCCGACCACGGCGGCGGCGACGGGGCGTCGCAACAACTCCCGGGCCAGCGCCGCCACCTCCTCGGCGGTGACCTCGTCGATGCGCGCCAACGTCTGCTCCACCGACAGGTAGTCGCCGTAGTTCAGCTCCCCCTTGCCGATCCGCGACATCCGCGAACTGGTGTCCTCCAAGCCGAGCACCAGCCCGCCGCGCAGCTGGCCCTTGCCGCGCGCGACCTCCGCGTCGGACAGACCTCCCGACGCCACAACGGAAAGCACGTCCCGCACGACACCCGCGACGTCACCGAGCCGGTCCGGCTGGCAGCCCGCGTACACCGACCACGTGCCGGTGTCGGCGTACATGCCGACCGACGAGTACACCTGGTACGCCAGCCCCCGCCGTTCCCGGACCTCCTGGAACAGCCGGGAACTCATCCCGCCGCCCAGCGCCGCGTTGAGCACGTTCAGCGCGAACCGACGCTCGTCGTGCCGGTCCAGCGCCCGCACACCCAGCATCAGGTGCGCCTGCTCGGTGTCGTCGCTGTGCAGCACCAGTTTCCGCGCGCCGGGGATCCGGGCCCGGCCGGTGCGCGGCGCGACGGGCGTCCCGGTGCGGTCCAGCCGCGCCCCGATCTGCTTGCGCGCCAACCGCATCACCTGGTTGTGGTCCACATTGCCCGCCACCGCGAGCACCATCCGGGGCAGCGTGTAGCGGCGCTTGTAGAACGAGAACAGCGCGTCCCGGTCCATGTCCTGGATGGACCGCTCGGTGCCCAGCACGGACCGGCCGAGCGGGTGCTCGCCGAGCAGCGCGTCCAGGAACGCGTCGTGCAGCAGGTCTTCCGGGTCGTCGTCGCGCATGGCGATCTCTTCCAGCACGACGCCGCGCTCGGTCTCGAAGTCGCGCGGCTCGCACAGCGCCTCGAACACCACGTCGCACACCAGGTCCAGCGCCAGCGGCAGGTCCTCGTCCAGGACGTGCGCGTAGTAGCAGGTGTGCTCCTTGGCGGTGAACGCGTTCAGCTCGCCGCCCACCGCGTCGATCTCCTCGGCGATGGCCGCCGCCGACCGGTTCGCGGTGCCCTTGAACAGCAGGTGTTCCAGGTAGTGCGCCGCGCCCGCGACCTCGGCCCGCTCGTCGCGCGCCCCGACCTGCACCCACAGGCCGACCGACGCCGACCGCACGCCCGGGATCCGCTCGGTGATCACCCGCAGCCCGGACGGCAGCACGCTGCGCCGCACGTCCAGACCGGACGTGCCGCGCTCCAGCACCCGCGTGCTGCCGGGCTTCTGGAGGTGCCCGAGCCTGCCCTCAAGCGGACGGCCGCGAGTGCCCGAGGCACCCGCGGCCGTCCCGTTGACGCTCTTGGTCACTGCGCCGCGGACTCGGCCGGGACGGCGTCCTGGACCGGGGTGTCCTGCGCCGGAGCGGCTTCGGCGGCTTCCGCATCCTCGGAGACCAGCACCAGGCTGATCTTGCCCCGCTGGTCGATGTCGGCGATCTCGACCCGGAGCTTGTCGCCGACCTTGACGACGTCCTCCACCTTGCCGATGCGCTTCCCGTTGCCCAGCTTGGAGATGTGGATCAGGCCGTCCTTGCCGGGCAGCAGCGAGACGAACGCGCCGAACGCGGCCGTCTTCACCACGGTGCCCAGGAACCGCTCGCCCACCTTCGGCAGCTGCGGGTTCGCGATGGCGTTGATCAGGCCGATCGCCGCCTCGGCCGACGGGCCGTCCGCCGCGCCGACGTAGATCGTGCCGTCGTCCTCGATGGAGATGTCGGCACCGGTCTGCTCGGTGATCGAGTTGATCATCTTGCCCTTCGGCCCGATCACCTCGCCGATCTTGTCGGTCGGGATCTTCACCGAGGTGACGCGCGGCGCGAACGGGCTCATCTCGTCCGGGCGGTCGATGGCCTCGGCCATGACCTCCAGGATGGTCAGGCGCGCGTCACGGGCCTGGTTCAGGGCCGCGCCGAGCACCTCGGACGGGATGCCGTCGAGCTTGGTGTCGAGCTGGAGCGCGGTGACGAACTCCTTGGTGCCGGCGACCTTGAAGTCCATGTCGCCGAACGCGTCCTC
>CBHFOL010000127.1:0-20284 GCA_965995405.1 uncultured Saccharothrix sp. | reverse complement strand
CCCCGATCACCATTGTCCCACCGAGGTACGACACTGTGGCCCGGCCGACCCTGAGAACGCCCGCCGGGCAGGCTCTCGCACGCGTCCCCGCGCAGGGGGTCCCCTGATTTCACTCTGCCACAGGGGTACGACAATCCTGCGGGCTGAGGGGCGCGAAGCTGAGAGCCGACTGTCCGGGGGCGGCCCAACCCCTCAGTGGACCGCCCCCGAACCTTTCGTCGGTGACGCTCCTTACCGCCCACCCGAAGCGGCCCCCCGCGTCACGGCACAGAGCCTGCCGCGAAGCAAGGGGCCAGGGTCAGCGTGACCACCCGCATCGGTTGTGCGTAGACCTACGCAACCACTCAACGTGCCGCGACCAACACCGCCCGCTCGACCTTCTTCCGCAGCTCCGGCCCCATCGCCCCACCCGAGCCGTCCGCCGCCAGCGCGAACGAGTCCACCACCGTGGAGCCCAATGTGGACACTCGCGCCCACACCACGTCCACCCCGGCCCGTTCCAACGCGTCCGCCACCCGGTGCAGCAACCCGATCCGGTCCGCCGCCCGCAACTCCAACACAACCGCCCCGGTGGACTCGTCGTCGAACCACAGCACCCGCGCCGGCGGCGGATCGAGCGGCGGACCGCCGTAGTCGCGTTCCTTGGCGGCCAGCTTCTCCGCCAACGGCAACGTCCCGTCCACCGCCCGACTCAGCTGCTCCCGCAGCAACCCCACGTCCGGCAGCGCCCCGAACCGGGGCGACACGGTGAAGACATCCACCGCCGCACCCTCGTGCGACCGCAACACCGCCGAGTGCACTTCCAACGAGTTCAACGCCAACACCCCGGCCGCCCGCGACAACAGTCCGGGCCGGTCCGGCGCGACAACCGTCACCGACGCCGAGTGCCCACCCGCGTCAACCAGCACATCAGGCTTCCCCGAAGCCAAAACCGCCGCCGCCAGATCCAGCTGCCGCTGGTCCAACGGCTCCGGTTTGGGCAGCGGGTCACCGGCCATCGCCGTCCGGCACCGCACGACCAGGTCGCCGATCAACGACGCCTTCCAGTCGGACCACACCCCGGAACCGGTCGCCTGAGCATCGGCCTCGGCCAACGCGTGCAGCAACTCCAGCAGCACCGCGTCACCGCCCAGCGTGTCGACCACCCGCCGCACGGTCGCCTCGTCCTCCACGTCCCGCCGGGTAGCCGTGTGCGGCAACAGCAGGTGATGCCGCACCAGAGCGCTCAACAGCACCACGTCCTGCGGCCACAAGCCCAACCGCTCCGCGACCTGCGTAGTGAGCGCCGCGCCGACCTCGGAGTGGTCCTGCGACCGTCCCTTACCGATGTCGTGCAGCAACGCACCCAACAACAACAGGTCCGGCCGTGACACACGGGTCACCAAACGCGCCGCACAAGCCGTCGTCTGCACGAGGTGCCGGTCCACCGTCCACACGTGCGCGGCATCGCGCGGCGGCAGGTCGCGGACCGCGCCCCATTCGGGGAACAACCGCCCCCACAAACCCGTGCGGTCCAGTGCCTCCACCACATCGATCAGTCCGGACCCGCTGCCCAACAACGCGAGCAGCTCTTCACGCGCCTCGCGCGGCCACGGCTGACGCAGCTCGGGCGCGGAGTCGGCGAGCCTCGCCAACGTGCCCGCCGCGATCGGGTGCTTGCTGCGCGCCGCCGCCGTCGCCACCCGCAACAGCAGAGCGGGATCACGGGTAGGCATGGCGTCCCGCGCCAACGCCACCTCGGTCCCGTGCAGCACAACGCCTTCGTCCAACGGCCTACGCGCCGGAGTGCGCCGCAGCGGCGATCGTGCGAACACACCGAGCCCACGCTTGGGCACGGCGGCACGTGCCGTCCGCATCGCAACGTCCATCGCATACACGATCGTGCGAGCCGCCGAGGACATCGCACGGGCCAACGCGAACCGGTCGGCCAGTCCCAACGCGGTGGCGACCTCGTCCCCGTCCTGCGCCCGCAGCACGTCACGCGGCCGACGCGCCACCCGCCGCAACTCGGTCCGCACGTCCAGCAACAGCTTCCGCGCCTCGTCGACATCCGCCGATGGCCGGTCGGTCAGCTGCGCCACGGACAACGCGTCCAGCAGCGTCACGTCCCGCAGCCCACCACGCCCGTGCTTCAGGTCCGGCTCCACGCGGTGCGCGATCTCGCCGCTGCGCGCCCACCGCCGCTGCGCCGACTCGGCCATCTCGTCCAGCCGGGTCCGCACCCCGGACCGCCACGCCTGCCGCGCGTTCTCCGCGAGCCGCCCGCTGACCTCCGCGTCGCCCGCGATGTGCCGGATGTCCAGCAGCCCCAACGCGGTCCGCAGGTCACCGGCCGCGACGCGGAGCGCCTCGCCGACCGTCCGCACCGAGTGGTCCAGCCCGATGCCGGAGTTCCACAGCGGGTACCACAGCTTCTCGGCGATCCCGTCCACGCCTTTGTGTCCGTTGTGCACCAGCACCAGGTCGAGGTCCGAGTAGGGCACCAGCTCGCGCCGCCCCAGTCCTCCCACGGCGACCAGCGCCAGCCCGCTGCCCTGACCGCCGATGCCCGCCTGCGCGGCGTGCGCGGTGAGCCAGAACTCGTGCAGGTCCACCAGCGCCTCGCGCAGCGACTCCCCCGTCAACCGCCGACGACCCGGCGCGAGCAGTCGATCACGTGCCCGCACCAGGTCGTCAGCCGTGACGACGGCCGTCTCGACGTTGTCCATCACGGCCGTCTCCCGTTCCTCACCGAACGCCGCCCGCCCCGACGCCGTACCTCACAGGGCGTCCGATCCACGCTCCCCGGTCCGCACCCGGATGACCGTGTCCACCGGGGTCACCCACACCTTGCCGTCGCCGATCTTGCCGGTCCGGGCGGCTTCCACCACCGCGTCCAGCACCTTCTCCACGGCCGTGTCGTCGATGAGCACCTCGACGCGCAGCTTCGGCACGAAGTCCACGGCGTACTCGGCACCCCGGTAGACCTCGGTGTGCCCCTTCTGCCTGCCGTACCCCTGGACTTCGCTGACCGTCATGCCCAGCACGCCCAGCTGTTCCAGCGCCGTCTTCACGTCGTCCAACGTGAACGGCTTGATGATCGCGGTGACCAGCTTCATGACTTGTTGCTCCCCTCAAGCACCGCGGCTGCGCCGGCGGCGACACTGGGCCTGGTGTGGCCACGCGAACCGAGGCTGCTGCCGAGTTCGTACGCCGTCTCCGCGTGCTCGGCTTCGTCGATGCCGCCCACCTCGGACTCCTCGTCCACCCGGAACCCGACGGTCAGCTTGACCAGGTAGCCCAGGACGAGGCTGAGGACGAACGAGTACGCGAGCACCGCCAGCGCACCCACCGCCTGCCGCCACAACTGGTCCACGCCGCCACCGTAGAAGAGCCCGTCGATACCCGCAGGGGCGGCGGCACTGGCGAAGAACCCGATCAGGATCGTGCCGGACAGACCACCGACCAAGTGCACACCGACCACATCAAGGGAATCGTCAAACCCGAAGCGGTACTTGAGGCTCACGGCCAAAGCACACAGCGCGCCGGTGATCGCGCCGACCGCGATGGCACCCACCGGGGTGACGGCGGAACACGCCGGAGTGATCGCGACCAGGCCGGCGACGATCCCCGACGCCGCGCCGAGCGTCGTGGCGTTGCCGTCCCGCACGCGTTCCACGGCCAGCCAGGCGAGCATCGCGGCGGACGTGGCGACGAGCGTGTTGACGAAGGTGACGCCGGCCGTGGTGTTCGCGCCGACGGCGGAGCCCGCGTTGAACCCGAACCACCCGAACCACAGCAGGCCCGCGCCCAGCACGACCAACGGCAGGCTGTGCGGCTTCATCCGGTCCTTGGGCCACCCGACGCGCTTGCCCAGGACGATCGCCAGCGCGAGACCCGCCGCACCGGCGTTGATGTGCACGGCCGTGCCGCCCGCGAAGTCGATGGCGAGGAGCTTGTTGGCGATCCAGCCGCCGGGGTCCACGACGTTGCCGGCCGCGTCCTTGCCGTCGAAGTCGAACACCCAGTGCGCGACCGGGAAGTACACGACCAGCGACCACAGGCCCGCGAACAGCAGCCACGGCCCGAACCGGGCGCGGTCGGCGATCGCGCCGGAGATCAGGGCCACCGTGATGATCGCGAACATCGCCTGGAACGCGACGAACACGGTCGTGGGAATGGTGCCGGACAGCGCGTCCTTGCCGAGCAGGCCGTCCAGGCCGAAGAACTCGAACGGTTTGCCGAGCAGCCCGCCGCCGACGTCCGTCCCGAACGCGGTGGAGTAGCCGACCAGCACCCAGAGCACACCGACCACGCCGATCGCGCCCAGGCTCATCATCATCATGTTGAGCACGCTCTTGGACCGGACCATGCCCCCATAGAAGAAGGCCAGGCCGGGCGTCATCAGCAGCACCAGTGCGGAGCTGGTGAGCAACCAGGCGGTGTCCCCTGTATCCACGTCGACCTCCACTACACGTCGGGTTGCAGGGGAGCATCGGGACGTCCTGTTTCACGGGGCCGCGTGCCACGTTTCGCGGGGGTGAACTGTCCGGGGCGTGGTGTTACGGGCACGTTTCGGGTGGTTGAAGGGAAAGCAATCGTCGGCAATCGAGCCCCACCACCGTGGAATCGCCGGTGACCCACCGTGCCACCACCACACGCCGGCCGAGTGGTTCCGCCGTCACCCACTCCGCGAACCCACGACGTTGAGTCACCACGAAGTCGGGCCACCACGAAATGTCGTACCCCCGTGCTTGGCTGTATACCGGGGGCCCACACACCAGGGGTACGCCCACACCGTCCTGCCGAAGTCATGCCAAAGGCCGCCCCTCGCTACGGAGCGAGGAGCGGCCCTCGTGCTGTCCCAAATCAGACCCGAACCCGGCCGAGCTCAGATCAGAAAACGGAACTCAGCCGAGCCAGCCGGGAATACCCGGTGCGGGACCGGCCGGCAGACCGGACGCCTCGGCCGACCGAGCCGACACCGCAGACGGTTCGACTCCGGCACAACGCGTGCCGTCACGGGGCACCTGTCGGTCGATCAGGTAGCGGTCGGACGCCTTGACCGTGCACTCGCTGCGGTCGTAGACGCCGTGGCCCCAGCCTTCGTAGGTCAGCAGGACGGTGGTGTCGCGGCTCTGGCGGTGGGCGTTGACGGCCCACTCGTAGCCGGTCGCCGGGTCGTGCAGGGCGTTCAGCATCAGGATCTTCGGCGCGTCCTTGATCCGCAGCCGGTGCTGCGGGTTGTTCACCTTCTCCGGCAGGCCGACGCAGCCGGTGATCGCGGTGTGCCCCAGCGCCGAACCGCGCATGTGCGGCGCGAGCTGCCTGGCGCGGTTGAGCAACGTGGTGAACTCGCGGTGGTTCTTCACGCGGACCGCCCAGTCCTGGCAGAACACCGCCGAGAACGGGTTGGCCGCGGTCTCGTCGGCCGCCGCCGCGAACGCCTTCAGCGGCGCGGTGCCCGCGTCCAGGCCGGCCAGCCATTCGGCGAGCTCCGCCCAGAACGGGCCGTAGAACGCGCCGAACGCGCTGCCGATGATGTCGTCGGCGGTGATCTTCCGGGTCGGGTCGCCGGGCTCGGTGACCTCGCCGCGATCCGCCTTCGCCAGCAGATCGTCCCAGAACTTCGCCACGTCCTTGCCGTGCAGCACGCACGACGTCGTCCGCTCGCACCACTTCACGAACTCGGTGAACGAGTCCTCGGCGGTCCGCGCCTCGGTCTCGTTGAACCGCCACGTGTCCAGGCTGTGGTCCATGTTGGAGTCGATGACCATCGACCGGATGTTGCGCCCGTACCGCTCGGCGTACTGCTGGCCGATCAGCGTGCCGTACGAGACACCGTAGTAGTTGATCTTGCGCTCACCCAGTACCCGCCGCAGCGCGTCGATGTCGTTGATGACGCCGATGGTGTCGGCGTGGTCGAAGATCGGACCGGACTGCTTGCGGCAGTCGGCAGCCAGTTCGCGGTTGTACGCGCCCAGCGCCTCGAACTCGGCCTGGTTCGCCGGGTACGGCGACGGCTGCCGCCGCAGCACCTCGATCGAGCACTTCACCGGCTGGGACCGCGCGACACCGCGCGGGTCGAAGCCGATGATGTCGAACCGCTCCTGGACCGCGGCGCTGAAGTACCGGTCGGCGCCCAGCGCGAAGTTCACGCCGGAGCCGCCGGGGCCGCCGGGGTTGATCACCAGGACGCCGATCCGCTTCTTCGGGTCGGTGGCCTTGCGGCGCGCCACGGCCAGGTCGAACTTCTCGCCATGCGGCTTGGACCAGTCGATCGGCAGTCTCAACGTCCCGCACTCGACTTCGGCGAGTTCCTTGCACGGCTTCCAGTCGATCGACGCGGAGTCCAGACCCTGCGCCTCGGCGGGGTCGGCGGACGCGAACGACGCCATGCCGACGACGAGCGCGAACGCCGTGCCCACACCGCCTAACGCGCGGATGATCGGTCGCACAGGTTCCTCCCTCATTCCTGTCACCCGGATGGGGCTTTCGCAGGCTGTCAGGGGGTGAACTGGCGCACAACCGACTGAAGTCGGACAGGACGTCCCTCCGTGGGTTGACGACTTCCAGGCTAACGGGTGAGTACCTGATAACGCTCAGTGAGCTTCGCCAAGCCGGCCGGCGTGAGGCCACCGACCAGCCGCAGCCGCGCCATCCCGCCGTCGGGGTAGATGTCGAGCCGGGCGTGCGTCGCCTCGGGACCGTCCACCCGGAACCGGTGCCGGGTGTCGGGCTGCAACCGGGTCCGGGGCAGCAGGTCGACCCAGTCGCCGCCGGCGCGGACCCGCACGGACGCCCAGCCCGGCGCGTTGCCCTTGAAGTGGCTGGTGTCCAGTTCCACGAGCCGGATCACGCCGGGCGCGGCCAGTTCGAGTTCCACCCAGTCGTTGCCGTCGTCCCGGCGGCGGGCGGTTTCCCAGCCGTCGCCCATCACGACCGCCCAGCCGGGGGCGATCAGGTTCGACGGGTCGCTGTAGAACATGTTGCTGCACCCGGTGACCGAAGCACCGTTCTCCAACGCCGCCAGGTCGACCGCGTCCGGGACCAGCAGGTCCGGGTCCGCCACGGGCTCTCCGTGGACGCGCAGCCGCGCCACGCCGCCGTCCGGGTGGATGGTGAGCCGGACGTGCGTGTAGTAGCGGTCCGCCGTCACCTCGAAGTGGTGCTTCCGGTCGCCCTCAAGCGGAGACTTCGGGACCACGACCTCCCAGCCGGTGAGCTCGTCGGGCGACGGGTAGCCCTCGGCACGGGTCGCCTCCACGGTGGCGAACGGCGGGTAGTTGCCCTTGAAGAACGCGGTGTCCACCACGACACCCCGGATCACGCCCGGCAGCCCGAGCCGGACGATCACGCTGTCGTCGCCGGGTTCCCGCCGGCGGCGGGTCTCCCAGCCGTCGTAGACCTGTCCTTTGTGGCCGAACGTGTGCGGCCGGTACTCCGGCTCGGCCTTGGTGATCAGGTTCTCGCGTTCGGCGAACAGCTCGTCGTTCGCCCACGCCACGGTGCCGCCCACGGCACGGGACGCGAGATCGGGCAGCCGGGTCCAAGTGTCGGTCATGCGTCTCCTCTGCTCAGCAGCCGCCCATGCGGGTCCGCTCCGGTGACCAGCCTTCCGCGCAGCCAGGTCTGGCGGACCACACCGGCCAGCGGGCGGCCGTGGTACGGGGTGACGGGGTTGCGGTGGTGCAGCGCCGCACGGTCCACCACGAACGCCTCGTCGGGCGCGAACACCACGAAGTCGGCGTCGCAGGACTCCTCGATCCGCCCCTTCCGACGCAGTCCGACGAGGTCGGCCGGGTTGCGGGCCATCCAGCGGACCACGTCGGCCAGGGTGTGGCCGCGCCGGCGGGCCTGCGTCCACACTGCGGGCAGCCCCAGTTGGAGGCTCGCGATGCCGCCCCAGGCGGTGGCGAAGTCGCCGTCCTTCAACGCCGGGGTGCACGGCGAGTGGTCGCTGACGACGAGGTCGATCACGTTGTCGCACAAGCCGTGCCAGAGTTGTTCCCGGTTGGCCGCGTCCCGGATCGGCGGGCAGCACTTGAACTGGGTGGCCCGGTCGGCGATCTCCTCGGCGATGAACGTGAGGTAGTGCGGACAGGTCTCCACGGTCAGCCGCAGTCCCTCCGCCTTCGCGGACCTGATGCTCGCCAGCGCTTCGGCGGACGACAGGTGCAGGACGTGGATCCGCGCCCCGGTGTCACGGGCGACGTCGATCAGCTCGGCGATCGCGTGGTCCTCGGCCCGGTGCGGCCGGGAGGCGAGAAAACCGGCGTAGTCGGGGCCCGGTTCGGTGATCTCGTGCGGGTGTTCGGCGTGGACGATCACCAGGGCGTCCGGCAGGTGCGCCAGGGCCGAACGCAGGTGGGCCAGGTCGACGTGCGGGAACTCGTCCACACCGGAGTGGACCAGGAAGCACTTGAAGCCGAACACGCCGGCGTCGTGCAACGGGCGCAGCTCGGCCAGATTGTCCGGGATCAGGCCGCCCCAGAAGCCGACGTCGACGTGGACGTCCGACGCGGTGGCCCGCTTGACCGCCAGCGCGGCCGAAGTCGTGGTCGGCGGGAGGCTGTTCAGCGGCATGTCCACGATGGTCGTGACGCCGCCGGCCGCCGCCGCTCGCGTGGCGGTGGCGAAGCCCTCCCACTCGGTGCGGCCCGGGTCGTTCACGTGGACGTGGGTGTCGACCAGGCCCGGCAGCAGGACCTCGTCGTCGGTCAGTTCGATGACGTGGTCGCCGTCGAGACGGTCGGTGACGGAGACGATCCGGCCGGCGCACACGCCAACGTCGGCGGCGCGTTCGCCGTCGGGGGTGATCACCCGGTTCGCCCGGAACACCAGGTCCATGGGGGTCACTCTCTCAGTCGGTGCGCCGCCCGGCGAGGGCGCTCGACACAGGGTGGGCGGGTAGACCGGGCCGGGGCAAGACTGTTGACACGTCCGGAGGGCGCTCGTACCGTCCGCACTCAGTGGAAGCATAATTCCGCGATACAGAATCGGGGGCTTGGTGTCGGGTCTGGAAGGGTTCAACTCCGCGCCTGAGGCGGAACTCCGCGCGCTGCTGACCGAATGCCTGGCCGTGCCGCGCTGGGTGGACGCCGTGCTCGCGGGCCGTCCGTACGCGTCCGAGGACGCTTTGTTCGCCCGAGCTTCGGACCTTGAGCTGAGCGACGACGAGGTGCACGCGGCGATCGCCGGACACCCCAGGATCGGCGAGAAGTCCGCACACGGCGGCGTTTCCGCGCGTTGGTCGGCCGCCGAGCAGTCCGGGGTCGGCGAGTCGGTGGTTGATCGGTTGAAGGCGGCGAACGTGGCGTACGAGGACCGGTTCGGACACATCTACCTGGTGTGCGCTACGGGGTTGAGCGGCGAGCGGATGCTGGCCGACCTGGCGTCCCGGCTGCCGAACACGGAGCGGGACGAGCTTCGTGTGGTGAACCGGGAACTGGCGAAGATCGCCGCACTGCGGCTGCGGAAGGTGCTCCACCCTCACGACACGCAAGGGAGCTGACCGATGGCCATCGTCTTGGGGCCCAACCAGTACGGGAAGGCGGAGAACCGGCTCGTGACGGTGACCCGTGACGGTTCGGTGCACACGATCAGGGACCTGACGGTCAGCACGTCGTTGCGCGGCGATCTTGCGGATACCCACCTGACGGGTGACAACGCCAAGGTGCTGGCGACGGACACGCAGAAGAACACGGTGTACGCGTTCGCCAAGGAGTCACCGGTCGGGGAGATCGAGGACTTCGCGCTGCGGCTGGCGCGGCACTTCGTGTCGTCGCAGGAGCCGATCACGGGGGCGCGGGTGCTGATCGACGAGCACTCGTGGCAGCGGATTCCGGAGAACGACCACTCGTTCGTCCAGGGGAGCAACGAGAAGCGGACCACGGCGGTGACCGTGGAGGGCTCGCAGGCGTGGGTGGTGTCCGGGTTGCGGCACCTGGTGGTGCTGAAGTCGACCGGGTCGGAGTTCCACGGCTTCCCGCGTGACCGGTATACGACGTTGAAGGAGACTACGGACCGGATCCTGGCGACATCGGTGACCGCGCGGTGGCGGTACCAGGGGACGGGGATCGACTGGGCGGCGAGCTTCGCGGAGATTCGGGCGATCATGCTGCGGACGTTCGCGGCGAAGCACAGTTTGGCGTTGCAGCAGACGCTTTATGCGATGGGTGCGGCGGTGTTGGAGGAGCGTGCGGAGGTCGCCGAGGTGCGGTTGTCGATGCCCAACAAGCACCACTTCGAGGTCGACCTGAGCGCGTTCGGGCTGGAGAACGGGAACGAGGTGTTCTACGCGGCGGACCGGCCTTACGGCCTGATCGAGGGTTCTGTGCTGCGCGACGACGCCGAGGACGCCGGACTGGCCTGGCACACCCTGCCCACGTTCTGACCGTCACCCGATCCAGTGATCTTCGAAGGCTGCTTCGGTCTCGGCGACCACCTGCGGCCACTGCTCCTTGAACTGCTCGAAGCCCCGGCGGGTGAAGAAGAGCGCCGCGTGGTTGCCGCCCGAGAACTCCAGTTCGACCTGCTCACCGTTGCCGTGGACGGCGGTGAGCAAGGTGAAGTTCTCCGCGATGTCGACCTGCGTCGAGACCTCGACCGGACTGCCGTGACGCATGAGTGCCTCCCGTAGAGTGCCGTATCGGCACTACTCATAAGTCTTCATTAGCCCGACCGATCTTAGGGCTTATGATGGAATCCCGGTCAGTCCCCAGAAGGGTGATACTCGCGATGGGCAAGGCGGAGCAGACGGTGGAGCGGATGCAGCTCGGCCTCGCGCTCCAGGGGTTGCGCCAACGCGCGGGCAAGTCGCAGCAGGAAGTGGGCGACTTCATCGGCAAGGTAGCCGCCCGGATCAGCCAGGTGGAGAACGGCCGGGGCGTCCTCAAGCACGCGGACCTGCTGAACCTGCTCGGCTTCTACGACGCGACCGAGCCGGAACGCGAAACCGTCCTCGCCATCGCCATGCAGGCCCGTCGCCGCCAACCTCGCCGCGCTTACACCGACGACCTGCCCGACGCCTTCGAACGCCTCGCCGACCTCCAAGCCAGCGCAACCCGAATCCGCTACTACGAGTCCGGCATGTATCCCGGCCTGCTCCAGTCTCCCGACTACGTCCGCGCGCTCATCCAGGTTGCCGGAAGTGTCTGGTACGACCCGACCGAAGCCGAGTCCAAGGTCGCGTTCAGGCTGGAACAGCAGCGCCGGGTGCTCGACGCGGGCCACGACAAGGAACTGGCCTTCGTCTTCACCGAGGACGCCCTGACCAACGTGCTCGGCGATGCGGCGGTGATGCAGGGGCAGATCCTCCATGTGCTGCAACTGATTGCGCGGCATCCCGGGCTGACCGTCCAGATCATTCCGACGCGCACCGCCAACAACCCCGCGCTCGGCGGCGGGATGATGGTTCTCGACTTCGTTGCAGCACCAAGAATCGGCTATCCGTCAACGATCTACGGTGCCGCGACCTACTACGATCAGGTGAACGACACCGAGGCGATGTCAAGGGTGTTCGAGCGTGTTCGCGAGTTGGCCCTGTCGCCCGAGGAGTCGCGGTCCCTGCTGATCGACTCGTTGAAGGAGACGTGACCATGCGCCACGACACCGACTGGTTCAAGAGCAGCTACAGCGCCGCCGCCAGCAACTCCTGCGTCGAGGTTCGACTGTGGTTCAAGAGCAGCTACAGCGCCGCCGCCAGCAACAACTGCGTCGAGGTCCAACTGAGCGAGGCCGGGGCGGACGTCCGAGACTCGAAGAACCCCGCTGGCCCCCAGCTTTCGGTCTCCGGCAAGGGCTGGGCGGCGTTCCTCACGAGCCTCAAGAGCTGAGTCGGCGGGCCAGGGCGTTCAGGTCCGGGAGGGTCAAGCCGGTCAGGCGGTTCACATCGGCCTCGTCCAAGGCTCCGCAGTCCAACGCACGCAGAAACGACGTGGACAAGGCTTGGGCGGTGGCCGGTTCGTCCAGGATCGCCCCGCCCGCCTTGGCCACGTACGCCTTCAACCGACCGGCATCGGCCTCCGCACCCTCCAAGTGGTGGAAGTACACGGCGGCGTAACGCGACACGAGTTGCGCCGGGTGGAGGTCCCAACCCTGGTGGAAACCGTGTGCCAGCGAACGGCGGACCAGGGTGTAGTGGGTTCGCCAGCCGTGTTCCACGTTGTCCCCCACCGGAAGGATGTTGGTGGAGCCGTCCGACAGGGCCACGCCGGTGCCTGCCGCCGCCACCTGCATGACGTCACGGGCGAAGTCGCAAGCCTCGTGCGCCAGGTGTTGGTGGGCGGCACCCAAGCCGCAGGCGGCGGTGTAGTCGTAGGTGCCGAAGTGCAGGCCGGTCACCCGGCCCCGGCCCGCTTTGAGGAACGTCGGGATCGCCAGGCGGCCCGACGAGTCCACGATGGACTGGGTGGTCTCGATCTGGATCTCGAAGCGGAGATCCTTGCCGAACATGTCCAGGATTTCGCCGAACACCTCGATCTGCGCCACCGACGTGACCTTGGGGAACGTGATCACGAAGTTCGGCGGCACATCTCCCAAAGCGGTCAGGAAGATGTCCAACGTCCGGACGCCCCGCTCCCGCAAAGCCTTGGTGTCAAAGGACTTCATCCGCAGGCCGAACCGCAGCGGGGCCACACCTCGGGCCAGCCACCCCCGGACGATCCCTGCCGTGCGTTCGGCGTCGTCGTCTTCGGCGGGGTTCGCGCCGTAGCCGTCCTCGAAGTCGATCCGCAGGTCTTCCACGGGCTCCGCAACCAGTTTGGCGCGAATACGGGCGTGTAGTGCGTCGGTGCCCACGACCTTCGTCAACAGGTCAGGTTCAGAATCCAGCGCGGCAAGCGCTTGCGTGCCCCAGTCATCAAGCGTTGACGACACAAAGCGGTCCGCCGGGACGTAGCAGGTGTGCACCGGCTGACGGCCCTCCGGCGACCGGAGGACCACGTCGGACAGCCGCGCGGTGACCGCCGCGACCGCCGACGGGTCCAGGGACGTCCGTGGCACGTCAGATCCGCTCGTACGCGGGCAGCGTCAGGAAGTCCACGAAGTCGTCCGCCAGCGCCACCTGCTCGAACAGCTCCACGGCCAACGCCAGGTGCTCGCCGTTCAGCTTGTCGCGAGTGTCCGCCAGCACCTCCCGCACCAACTCCTTGGTGACGGTCGTCCCGTCGTCCAGCACCACGCCGTTGTGCACCCACTGCCACAACTGCGAGCGCGAAATCTCGGCGGTCGCCGCGTCCTCCATCAGGTTGTGGATCGCCGCCGCGCCGTTGCCGCCCAGCCACGACAGCAGGTACCGGACACCGACGTCGACCGCGCTCGCCACACCCGCACGGGTCGCGTGCCCGCCGGCCGACTTGAGGTCCAGCAACTGCTCGGCGGTGACGTGCACGTCCTCCCGCAGCACGGACAGCTGGTTCGGCTCGGTCCCGAGCTTGTCGTCGAAGATCATCCGGCACTCGGGAACCAGGTCCGGGTGCGCCACCCAGCTACCGTCGAAGCCGTCGCCGGCCTCGCGGCGCTTGTCGTCGCGGACCTTCGCCAACGCCTGCCGCGTCACCTCCGGGTCACGCCGGTTGGGGATGAACGCCGCCATGCCGCCCATCGCGAACGCGCCGCGCTTGTGGCACGTGCGCACCAACAGCTCCGTGTACGCGCGCATGAACGGCGCGGTCATCGTGACGCTGTTGCGGTCCGGCAGCACGTAGTCCGCGCCCTTGTCCCGGAAGTACTTGATGATGCTGAACAGGTAGTCCCACCGGCCCGCGTTGAGGCCCGACGCGTGGTCGCGCAGCTCGTAGAGGATCTCCTCCATCTCGAACGCGGCGGGGATCGTCTCGATCAGGACCGTGGCGCGGATCGTGCCGTGCGGGACGCCCAGTTCGGCCTGAGCGGCCGTGAACACGTCGTTCCACAGGCGGGCTTCGAGGTGGCTCTCCATCTTCGGCAGGTAGTAGTACGGCCGGCCGAGCGAGGCGTTGTGGAAGAAGTGCAGGCCGAAGTCGACCAGCGCGCCCACGGCGGGCCTGCCGTCGATCTCGATGTGCCGTTCGGGCAGGTGCCAGCCGCGCGGGCGGACCACGATGGTGGGGCGGTCGCCCTCGGTCAGCGAGTAGTACTTGCCTTCCGGGGACTGGTAGTCGATGGTGCCGCGCGCCGCGTCGTACAGGTTGACCTGGCCGGAGATCACGTTGCGCCAGTGCGGGGTGTTCGCGTCCTCCAGGTCGGCCAGCCACACCTTCGCACCGGAGTTGAGCGCGTTGATCGTCATCTTGCGCTCGGTCGGGCCGGTGATCTCGACGCGGCGGTCGCGCAGCGGTTCGGGTGCTTCGGCGACCTGCCAGTCGGCCTCGCGGACGTGACGGGTCTCGTCCAGGAAGGCCAACGGGCGGCGCTGCGAACGGCGGGCGATCAGGTCGTCGCGGGTGGCGGCGAAGGCTCGGTGGAGGCCGGCGACGAACTCCAGGGCGTCCGGCGTGAGGATCTGCTCCCCGCGCTCCACTTCGCCCCCGAGGACGCGGATACCGGGCATGGGAGTGCCACCTCTCTGACGACGCCGTGTTCTCTGGCTTCTACTCTGCGGACTATAGTTTTTGCATTGCGGAACGGCAACGGAGGGTGATCCGGATGGCACGGGAGTCCACGGGCGTGCAGTCCTTGCAGCGTGCCTTCGACCTGCTGGAACGGCTCGCCGACGCGGGTGGTGAGGCCAGCCTGTCCGAGCTCGCCGCTGCTTCGGGCCTGCCGTTGCCGACCATCCACCGGCTGATCCGCACCCTGGTCACGCTGGGGTACGTGCGGCAGAACAGCAACCGGCGGTACACGCTCGGGTCGCGGCTGATCCGGCTCGGCGAGAGCGCGTCGCGACAGTTCGGCACGTGGGCGCGGCCGTTCCTGGCGCAGCTCGTGGACCAGGTGGAGGAGACCGCGAACCTGGCCGTGCTGGATGGTGACGAGGTCGTCTACGTGGCCCAGGTGCCGTCCCGGCACTCGATGCGGATGTTCACCGAGGTGGGCCGCCGACTGCTCCCGCACGGGACGGGCGTCGGCAAGGCGATGCTGTCCCGGCTGCCGCGTGACGAGGTGCGGGCGCTCCTGGAACGCACCGGCCTGCCTGCGTATACGCCCAACACGATCACCGACGCGGACGAACTCCTGGCGTCGCTGGACCGGATCGCCGAGCAGGGCTACGCGCTGGACGAGAGCGAGCAGGAACTGGGCGTGCGCTGCATCGCCGTGCCGCTCTCCGACGGGCCCACGCTGGCCGCCGTCTCGGTGTCCGGGCCGGAAGGTCGCCTGACCAAGGAGGCCGTGGAACGGATCCTCCCCCAGGTCTTGGAGATCGCGCACCGGCTCTCCACCCGCGCTGCGACGCACGCGATCGGATGACCCACGCGATCGGATGACCCGGCGCGCCGGCGCAACGCCCACAGGCCATGATCTCCGGCGTGGGATCAACGCATGAAGGCCGCACACTCACCCTGCATTGGAACGACCGCCAGGTCGTCGGCCGCTGGTGCGACGGCGCGGAACTGGACCCGGTGCCCGCTGCCGAACCGGCGGACCGCGTGCAGTGGCTGGTAGAGCTGATAACCGAGTACCGCCGCACCTACCCCGGTGCACGGGTCCGCGCGACGAACCGCGACGGTTGGCGGCAGCCCTCCCGGGGCACGCTCCGGTACGTGGTGCCGCAGGAGACCGCGACGGCACCCCCGGCGGCCCCCTCGGCGGCACCGTCATCCTACGTGGTCCGCTCGGCCTTGGAGCCGCTGCACTACCACGTGTTCCCGGCACAGCGGCAGGTCAAGGAGTGCTGGCACCGCTGCGCCGACGTCTGAGCATCCGACAAGCAGGTCCTCAGACAAGCAGGTCCTCAGACAAGCGGAGGCCCGGACAAGTAGCACCCGCCGGGCAACTCCTCAGACAAGTCAGTCGTCAGCCGGTCAGGTCCTCAGACAAGCGGAGGCCCAGCCGAGCAATGCCCCCGGCCCGGCAACACCTCAGACAAGCAGCGCCTCAGACAAGCAGAGGATCAGACAAGCAGCGCCCCGCGTCGAGCAGGTCCTCAGACAACCCGCGTCGAGCAGGTCTTCAGACAAGCAGAGGCCCAGACAAGCAGAGGATCAGCCGGACAGACCCGCGCCGGGCAACTCCTCAGACAAGCAGAGGTTCGGACAAGCAGGGCGTCAGCCGAGCAGGGCGTCAGCCGAGCAGGGCGTCCACGAACGCGGCCGGCTCGAACGGGGCCAGGTGGTCCGCGCCTTCGCCGAGGCCGACGAGCTTCACCGGGACGCCCAACTCGCGCTGCACCTGGAACACGATGCCGCCCTTGGCGGTCCCGTCCAGCTTGGTCAGCACGATCCCGGTCACGTCCACCACCTCGGCGAACACCCGGGCCTGGGTAAGGCCGTTCTGGCCGGTGGTGGCGTCGAGCACGAGCAGCACCTCGTCCACCTCGGCCTGCTTCTCCACCACCCGCTTGACCTTGCCCAGCTCGTCCATCAGGCCGGTCTTGGTGTGCAACCGGCCGGCCGTGTCGACCAGAACCGTGTCCACGCCCGCGTCCATGCCCCGCTTGACCGCCTCGAACGCCACCGAAGCCGGGTCCGCGCCTTCGGCTCCCCGCACGGTGGTCGCACCGACCCGCGAGCCCCACGTCTCCAACTGGTCCGCCGCCGCCGCGCGGAATGTGTCCGCCGCGCCCAGCAGCACCGTGCGACCGTCCGCCACCAGCACCCTGGCCAGCTTGCCGGTGGTCGTGGTCTTGCCGACGCCGTTCACACCGACGACCAGCACCACGGCGGGCTTGCCGGAGTGCGGCAGGGCGTGCACCGAACGGTCCATCTCCGGGTGCAGCGCGTCGACCAGCACGTCCCGCAGCAGGGCACGGGCGTCGTCCGACGAACGCACGCCACGGGCCGCGATCTGCTCGCGCAGGGCGGTGACCACCTGATCGGTGACCGCCGCGCCCAGGTCCGCCATGAGCAGCGTGTCCTCGACGTCGGTCCACGAGTCCTCGTCCAGGTCACCCGCGCCGAGCAGACCGAGCAGACCCTGGCCGAACCCCGACCGGGACCGGGCGAGCTTGCCGCGCAGGCGCTCCAGGCGACCGGCCGTCGGCTCGATCTCGTCGATTTCGGACGCCGCTTCGGGCAGCGGCACCTCTACGAAGCCGCGCCTGACCGAGTCACGGGGCACCGACGCGTCGTCGCCCACACCCGGCTGGCCGTCGACCTCGGTCCGGTCGGCGACCGGGTGCTCGACGGGTTCCGGCGTCTCGGGCTCGACCACGACCGGCTCGGCCGCCGCCGGCTCGGTCACCACCGGATCGGCCGCTGCCGGCTTGGTCACCGCAGGCTCGGTCACCGCCGGTTCGACCGCCTGGGCGGGCTTGGCGAACGTGACGCCGCTTTCCGCCTGGTAGCCCTTGACCGGCTTGTCCTGTTCGGGTTCGACCAGGCTGATCCGCCTGCGCTTGGCCAGCACGACACCCGTGACGAGGGCGACCGCGAGCAGCGCGGCGACGACTACGACGATCCAGATCAGCAACTCCGTGGACACGGCGCAATCCTCGCACGCCACGTTCCGTCACCAACCAACGAACAAGGTTGATTTCCGGCAACTTTCCCACCGAACCTCTTGCACGTGCGGGCGGTGTGCAATAGACCACAGGGCGTGCGTGTGATCGGGCTCATCTCGGGAACGTCGATGGACGCCGTCGACGTGTCGGTCGGCGACTTCACCCTGGACGGCTCCACCGTCGTCCTCGGACCACTCCACCACGGCGAGCACCCGTTCCCGCCGGAACTACGGGAGCCACCCGCCAACGCAGCCGACCTGTGCGTCCTGGACACCCGCCTCGGCCAACTGTTCGCCGACGCCGCCCAACCCCACCAAGCCGACCTGGTCGCCTCACTCGGCCAGACCGTCCACCACTGGGTCGAGGACGGCCGCTGCCTGGGCACCCTGCAACTCGGCCAGCCCGCGTGGATCGCCGAAGCGACCGGCCTGCCCGTGGTGTCCGACTTCCGGGTCCGGGACGTCGCCGCCGGCGGCCACGGCGCACCGCTGGCGAGCACCCTGGACGCCCTGTGGCTGGCCGAACTGCCCGGAGCCGTCGCCCTGAACATCGGCGGCATCGCCAATATCACCCGGATGACGCCCGAAGGTGTGATCGCCTACGACACCGGGCCGGGCAACGCGCTCATGGACGCCGCGATGACCGCCCTCTCCAACGGAATGCGCCCACAGGACACCGACGGCGAGTTCGCCGCACGCGGCCACGTGCACCCGGAACTGCTGGCACGCCTCCTCGCCGACCCGTACTACGCACGGCCCGCGCCGAAGTCCACCGGCAAGGAGTACTTCAACCGCTCCTACCTGGACCGCGTGTCGGACGGTCTGGTCATGCCCGCCGAGGACTTCCTGGCCACCCTCACCGAGCTCACCGCCCGCACCATCGCCGCCGAGTGCGCCGGGGCGTCCACTGTGATCGGCTCGGGCGGCGGGATGCGTAACCCGGTGCTGGTGGACTCGTTGCGGGACAAGGTGGACCTGCGCACCAGCGACGAACTCGGCCTGCCCGCCGACGGCAAGGAGGCGTACCTGGCCGCCCTGTTGGGTTTCCTCACCTGGCACGGGCTGCCCGCGAACGTGCCCGCCGCCACCGGCGCGTCCGGCCCGCGCCTGCTCGGCACCGTCACCCCCGGCCGCGAACCCCTGCGCTTGCCCGCCCCTGCGGACGTCCCCGTCACCGGGCTCAGGATTGGAGAACACCGTGCGCGCACTTGATGTCGCCATCATCGTGCTGTTCCTGGTGGGAATGCCGCTGCTGGGGGTGTGGATCGGCGGGCGGCAGCGGTCGGCCGCGGACTACTTCGTCAGCGAGCGGCGCATCTCGTGGTGGGTGGTGTGCGTGTCGGTGGTGTCGGCGGAGACGTCGACGCTGACCGTCCTGTCGGTGCCGACCATCGCGTACGGCGGGACGATGACGTTCCTGTCGCTGGCCATCGGGTACCTGATCGGCCGGATCGTGGTGTCGTTCGTGCTGCTGCCCAAGTACATCGCGGGCGAGCTGGTGACCGCGTACGGGTTCCTCGGCAAGCGGTTCGGCGGTGGGCTCCAGAGCACCGCTTCGGTGACGTTCCTGGTCACCCGGCTGCTCGCGGACGGTCTGCGGCTGTTTGCCACGGCCATCCCCGTGAAGGTGGTACTCGCCGCTTACGGCGTGGACGCGTCGTACTGGGCGATCGTGATCGTGCTCGGCCTGGCGATGGTCGTCTACAGCTTCCTGGGCGGTGTAAGGGCCGTCGTGTGGGTCGATGCGATCCAGATGCTCTGGTACGTGCTGGGCGCGGTCGCGGTGATCGTGGTGCTGTCCGGGAAGCTGCCCGACGGGTGGTTCTCGTCGGCCGTGGACGCCGGGAAGTTCCAGATCCTCGACTTCGCCGCGAGCCCGTTCACGTCGCCTTACGCGATCCTGACCGCGTTCGTCGGCGGTGCAGTGCTGTCCATGGCGTCGCACGGGGCGGACCAACTGATCGTGCAGCGGTTGATGGCCACGCAGGACGTAAGGGCGTCACAGAAGGCGTTGATCGCCAGTGGTGTCGTCGTGTTCCTCCAGTTCGCGCTGTTCCTGTTCATCGGTGTGATGCTGTGGGCGTTCTACAAGGGGCTCGACCCGGTGAAGGGGTTGGGGCTGAACAACAACGACGAGCTGTTCGCGAACTTCATCGTGAAGGACATGCCGTCGGGGCTGTCCGGGTTCGTGATCGCGGGCATCCTGGCCGCCGCGCTGTCGTCGTCGTTGGGCGCGTTGGCGTCTTCGACCGTCACCGACGTGGTGCAGCGGGTCGTGCGGCGGCCGTTGAGCGAAGCCGAGGTGTTCAGGCAGGGTCGGCTCTGGACGGTGGTGTGGGCCGGGCTGCTGATCGTGTGCGCGGGGCTGTTCGCGTCGTTCACGCGGCGCGGGAACCCGATCGTGGAGCAGGGGCTGTCGATCGCCGGGTTCACGTACGGGGCGCTGCTGGGTGCGTTCCTGCTGGGATTGCTGTTCCGGCGGGCGCGGCAGAGCGATGCGATCGTGGCGTTCGTGGTGACGGTCGCCGTGATGGCGTTCGTGATCCTGGGCGTGAAGTTCGTCGGGCCGCAGGCTTCGCTGACGATCGACTTCTCGGCGGCTTCGGCGACCTCGAAGGTGTTGGCCTACCCGTGGTACACGCCGATGGGTGTCTTGGTGACGTTGCTCGTGGGCGGGTTGTTGTCGTTGCGGCACAGTGTTGAACTGTCCGAGCTCCGCTCGGAC
>CBHFOL010000126.1:0-20287 GCA_965995405.1 uncultured Saccharothrix sp. | reverse complement strand
CTTCACCCCCCAACCGACGACCCGCCTCCCGGACCACGACCAACTCCTGGTCGTCTGCACCGAGACCGCCCGCACCGCAACCGAACGACGCATCCGCGCAGTGGACCGCGCCGGCCGCTTCGCCCGCTGGAAGGGCGACGCCGGCCTGCCCTAGCCGGCCTGCCATCCCGAACTGGGCCATATCGGTGCGGTCGGACCCGGTGCGGTCGGGCTGTGGCGGATGCTTGCGCTTCGTGCGTGTGGTCTCCGTCTCGCGTGCGTGTGGTCTCCGTCTCGTGGGTGCGGTCTCTGCTCGGTCGGCAGTGCTGTCGGCGGGTGCGGTCTCCGTTCGGTCTGCGGGGTGGCCACGTTCGGTTCGTCGGGTCGGTCGGGGGTCGGGCTTGGACGGGCCTCGGGGCCTTGCGCATTTGCTTGGCCGGGAGTGCCGCGCTCCTTGTTTCCGGCAACGCAATTCTGGGCCGATTTGTGCCCGGATTTCGCCGGATTTCGGTGACTTCGCCCGATCGAATGCCTTTTGGCGTTTATTGCTGAAGCGTTTCCGCAGGTCACGAGTATAGCGGATCGCGCCGCCGGCAAGTGGCGACCGGCCGGGTACGGGTGGATGTGGCTGAAGTTGAGAGAGCTTCATATCTCTGCCGAGGGGCTGAAGGGGCAGCGGGGGCTGGACCGGAGTGCGGCTGGGGCTGGAAGGGAATGGTGGGAGGACGGCCAAGGGGTGGTGGGGGATCCCGGGTTGCGGGCGGTTCGGGGGGTAGGGCTCTCAGGATGTGAACGCGGCTCGACTCGGCGGGGCGGCTTCGGCTAGCTTCGGGCACGAGGTCATGAGTGCCAGCGCGAAGCTCGGGCTAGCTGGCCGGCAACCCTCCTACCGCGGTGGGGTGCCCCCGATGAGGACCTGGCCTGACGCGTAGGGCGTCGGGCAAGCGCGGGCCTCCCTTCCGAGCGGAGTCCGCCGGACTTGTCGGAGGGCAACCATGACTGTCGCAGTCCCCGGATCCATCGCCGCTCTGCCCCGCGTCGTCGGCGCGTCGCTGCGCGTCCCGCTCGTCACCGGCGAACGCGTCGAATACGCCAACCTCGACCACGCCGCCAGCGCACCCTGTCTGGAACAGGTCCGGGACGCCGTCGACGAACTCCTCCCCTGGTACGCCAGCGTCCACCGCGGCGCGGGCTTCGCCTCCAAGGTCTCCACCAAGGTCTACGAGCAGGCCCGCGACTCGGTCCGCCGGTTCCTCGGCGCACGCCCCACCGACACCGTCGTCTTCACCCGCAACACCACCGACTCGCTCAACCTCCTCGCCCGCAGCCTCCCCCGGCACACCTCCGTCATCCTCTTCGACACCGAGCACCACGCCGCCCTCCTGCCGTGGCGCGGCCCGAACGTCCGCCGCCTCCGCACCCCCGCCACGCCCGCCGAAGCGATCCGCGAACTCGACCGCGCCCTGAACGACTCCCCGGTCGGACCCCGCCTGGTCGTGGTGACCGGCGCGTCGAACGTCACCGGCGAAGTCTGGCCGGTCGCCGTACTCGCCGCGGTCGCCCGGCGGCACGGGGCGCGGATCGCCCTGGACGCCGCGCAGCTCGCCCCGCACCGCGCGATCGACCTGCGCGCCCTGGACGTGGACTACGCCGTCCTGTCCGGCCACAAGATCTACGCCCCGTTCGGCGCGGGCGTGCTGGTCGGCCGGGCCGACTGGCTCCAGGCCGCCGACCCGTACCTGGTGGGCGGCGGCGCGACGGCCCGCGTCACCGACCACGGCGACCGGCTGGGCGTGGCGTGGTCGGCGGTGCCCGAGCGGCACGAGGCCGGGACTCCCAACGTCGTCGGCGTGCACGCGCTGGCCGTCGCCTGTGACGTGCTGGGACGCCACTGGGAGCAGACCGTCGCCCACGAGCGCGAACTGCTCGGGCGGCTGCGTGCGGGCCTGGCGACCGTGCCCGGCGTGCACGAGCTGTCGCTGTTCGGCCCGGAGCACGACCGGGTGGGTGTCGTGAGCTTCGTGGTGACCGGGCAGGACGCCGGGTTCCTCGCCGCCGCGCTGTCCGCCGAGCACGGCATCGGGGTGCGGGACGGCGCGTTCTGCGCGCACATCGCCGTGCACCGGCTGGCCGACGGCGACCGCGCCCTGCGCGCCTCGCTGGGCCTGGGCACGACGGCCGAGCACGTGGACCGGTTCGTCGCCGCCCTGCGGTCGCTGGTGCTCGACGGCTCGCCGTGCGCCTACGAGATCGTGGACGGCCGGTGGGTGCCGGAGAACGACGACCGGACGCTCCCGCCGTTCCTGCGCTGAACGGATGCTGGACAATGGCCCGGTGAGCACCGATCCCAAGCCGGACACCGGGCCGGCCGACGTCGAGCCGGCCGACACCGGGCCGCCCGAGGTCGTCGGACCCGAGGTCGCCGAACGGCCGCCGCCCAAGAGCCGGGTGGCGCTGCTCGCGGCGATCGCGCCGGTGGTGCTGGCGCTGGACGTGGTGACCAAGGTCCTCGCCGTCGCGGAACTGGAGGGGCAGGAGCCGGTCGAGCTGTTCGGCGGGCTGGTCTACCTGTCGTTCCTGCGCAACCCGGGCGCGGCGTTCGGCCTGGCCGAGGGCTGGACGGTGATCCTCGCGCTCGTCGCGTTCGGTGTCGTCGGGTTCATCCTGTGGATCGCCCGCCGGCTCCGCTCGGTCGGCTGGGCCATCGGCCTCGGTCTGGTGCTGGGTGGCGCGCTGGGCAACCTGGTGGACCGGATCTTCCGCTCGCCCGGCCCGCTGCGCGGGCACGTGGTGGACTTCATCTCGGTCGTGGAGCCCTACGGCACGTTCTTCCCGGTGTTCAACATCGCCGACTCGGGCATCTGCGTCGGCGGCGCGGTCATCGTGATCATGGCGGTGCTGCAACGCGACTACGACGGTTCCCGCCCGGAGCCCAAGAACAACACGTCCGCGAACAAGACGCCGGAGACGAACGCATGAGCGGCTACCGGACGTTGCCCGTCCCGGACGGGCTCGACGGGATGCGGGTGGACGCCGGCCTGGCGAAGCTGCTCGGCCTGTCCCGGACCGTCGTGGCGGCGCTCGCCGAGGCGGGCGACGTGGTGCTGGACGGGCAGCCGGCCGGCAAGTCCGACCGGCTGGTGGCCGGCTCGTGGCTGGAGGTCACGCTGCCCGAGCCGGAACGCCCGGTGCAGGTGCAGGCGATCGCCGTGGAGGGCCTGGAGGTCCTGCACGAGGACGACGACATCATCGTGGTCGACAAGCCGGTCGGCGTGGCCGTGCACCCGAGTCCCGGCTGGACCGGGCCGACCGTCGTCGGCGGGCTCGCCGCGGCGGGTGTGCGGATCGCCACGTCGGGCGCGGCCGAGCGGCAGGGCGTGGTGCACCGGCTGGACGTCGGCACCACCGGGGTGATGGTGGTCGCGAAGAGCGAGCACGCCTACTCGGTGCTGAAGCAGGCGTTCAAGGAGCGGACCGTCGAGAAGCTGTACCACGCGCTGGTGCAGGGCCACCCGGACCCGATCAAGGGGACGATCGACGCGCCGATCGACCGGCACCCCAAGCACGACTACAAGTTCGCCGTGATGGCCAACGGGAAGCCGAGCATCACCCACTACGAGGTGGCGGAGGCGTTCCGGGCGGCGTCGCTGCTGGACGTGCACCTGGAAACCGGGCGCACGCACCAGATCCGGGTGCACTTCTCGGCGCTGCGGCACCCGTGCGTGGGCGACCTGACCTACGGCGCGGATCCCGTGCTGGCCAAGCGGTTGGGCGTGTCGCGGCAGTGGCTGCACGCGCGGACCCTCGGTTTCCACCACCCGGCGGACGGGCGGTGGGTGGAGTTCACCAGCGAGTACCCGGAGGACCTGGCCGCCGCTCTGGAGCTGTTGCGCGCGGAAGGCTGACCGCCGTCCGGTCACAATGGCTCCCACGGCAAGGTCGCGATCGCGTAACGTTGCGTCAACGGCACGCTCGTATGGGAGGTACGTGTGGTGTCAATGAACTACGACGACCCGGATCGCACGCCACCGCAAGGCATTCCGGTCCAAGGCATTCCGGTCGCGGAGCAGGCCGGGGGACGGCATCACGCCGGCCGTCCGGTGCGCCCCGCTCCGGCGAACGTGGACGCGTGGGCCGCGGCCGAGGCGGAACACCGCCGTGTCCGCCAGCTCGGCCTGCGCGCCGAGCCCGGCCCGCACGGATCCGCCGACACCGGCCCGTTGGCCGACGACGGGTACGACAGGTTCACGCCCGCCGCGACGGACCCGGACGGCTGGAGCGTCGCGCCGGCCGTGATCGGCGGGGAACTGCCCGAAGCCCCGCCGCCACCGCCGAGACCCGTGGCACCGCCCGAACCCCCGGCACCGCCGAACCCGCCGAAGCGGTCGTTCCTGGGCAAGCTCTTCAACCGGGACCGCTAGACCTCAGGCCGGATGGCCGCCGGATCGTCGCCCTTTCGGGTCTGTGCGGCCACCCGTCGGTGGACGATCCTCTGCGGCCATGAGAGCGATTCGCTACCAGACCTACGGCGCGCCGGACGTGCTGCGGCTCGAAGAAGTCGACCTGCCCGTGCCCGGACCGCGTGACGTGCTGGTCCGGGTGCGCGCGGCGGCGGTCAACCCGTTGGACCACCACTACCTGCGCGGCATCCCCTACCCGGTCCGGCTGGTGACCGGGGTGGGCCGGCCGCGCGGCTCGCTGGGCGCGGACCTCGCCGGACGGGTGGAGTCGGTGGGTGCGCTGGTCACCCGGTTCGCGCCGGGCGACGAGGTGTTCGGCAGCCGGGCGCTGTCCACCGACGCGCGGTGCGCCGCGTTCGCCGAGTACGCCTGTTTCGCGGAGGACGCGGTGCTGGCCGCGAAACCCCCGGACCTGTCGTTCGAGGAGGCCGCCGCGGTGCCGGTGGCGGCGCTGACCGCGTTGCAGGGCCTGCGGGACGCGGGACGGCTCAAGTCCGGGCAGCGGGTGCTGGTGAACGGCGCGTCCGGCGGCGTCGGCACGTTCGCGGTGCAGTTGGCGAAGGCGTTCGGGGCGGAGGTGACGGGGGTGTGCGGGCCGGGGAACGTCGACCTGGTGCGCTCGCTCGGCGCGGACCACGTGATCGACTACACCGCCGAGGACTTCACCGGGTCCGGCCCGTACGACCTGGTGCTGGACATGATCGGCAACCACTCCGTGTCCGGGATCCAACGGGCGCTCACGCCGCGCGGCACGCTGGTCGCCGTCGGCCAGGCCGAGCCACCGGGACAGTGGCTGGCGCCGGTGGTCGGGCCGGTCGGGCTGCGGCTGCGGTCGCTGTTCACCGGCCGCCGCCTGGTCACCGTCCTGACCCGCAACCGCCTGGACGACCTGCTGGCCGTGCGGGAACTCCTGACGTCCGGCAAGGTGCGGCCCGTCGTGGACCGCACGTTCCCGCTGGAGCGGGCGGCCGACGCGCTGGCCTACCTCGAACAGGGCCACGCCAAGGGCAAGATCGTGCTCACCGTCCCGGACGGGGACTAGTCGTCGACCGTCCAGACCAGGGTGTTCAGGTCGGTCTCCGGGCGGGAGCTCCACCGCACCGACGTCACGACCGTGTTCTCCGGCAGCACGTACACCGTGTGCCCGCCGGCTGTCTCCCCCGGCTGCACGCCGATCTTGTGCGGCGGCCGGGACGACAGCGAAACCGGGGCCTTGCCGACCGTCTCGCCGGTGCCGGTCATCAGCACCAGGTACATGTCGGGCAGCGCGTTGAACGTCACCGTGCCGATGTTGGCCAGCTCGGTGTGCACCACGACGGCCCGTTCGCCGTCGGCCAGCTTGTAGCCGGCCGCGGTGAACAGGAAGTCCGCAGGGTCGACCACCTCGACCAGCTGGATGGTGAACCGCGCGCCCTCCAGCCCCTCGGTCTCCAGCGCGCTGCCGATCTTGCCGGTCCGCGACTTCGGCGCGGGCGCCTGGTCGCCGCGCGCCCACCCGGACGACTGCGGCGGCCCCCACGTGCTCATCGGCTCCTGCGCGGGCACCGGGACCGGACCGGACTGGGGCTGTGCCGGGAACGGGCCGCTGGGCGGTCCCTGCCGGTACGCGCCGGACGGCGTGCCCGGCGCGGGCGGGTAGGGCCCGGACGGGGTGCCGCGCACAGCTTGCGCCGGACCCGTGTAGCTGCCCCACGCCACGCTGTTCGCCAGCGCCTTGCGGATGCCGTTCGGGTCGCACTCGACGCCCACCAGCAGCGGCAACCCGCTGCCGGACAGGGTGATCAGCCGGGTGGCGGCCTCGCGCGGGTCCATGCCGAGTCTCGCGGCCAACTCGTGTACGGCGGCACGCCCCATCTCGGCGAGCATGGCCAGGAGACGGGCGTCGACGGGATCCGGCGCTACCACCCCCTGAACGCTACCCGGCTGGGGCGATCTTCGCGCCATCGCCCCGCCGGACGACTGTGGGGTGTCGGCGTGAGGTGATCATGAGAGCGATATAGGCTCGCCTCCGTTCTGCCCGCGCGTGTCGACCCGGGCCCGCTTCGATCCTCAGGGGGGTAGGGTGTCCGACTCGTTTGTGCACCTCCACGTGCACACCGAGTACTCGATGCTCGACGGCGCGGCGAAGCTGAAGGACATGTTCGCCGAGTGCGAGCGCCTCGGTATGCCCGCCGCCGCGATCACCGACCACGGCAACATGTACGGGGCCTACGACTTCTACCGGCAGGCCACCGCCGCCGGCATCAAGCCGGTGGTGGGCATCGAGGCGTACATGGCCCCGGAATCGCGGTTCAACAAGAAGCGCGTGCTGTGGGGCGACCCGGGCCAGAAGTCGGACGACGTGTCCGCCAGCGGCGCGTACACCCACCAGACGATCTGGGCCCGCACCAGCGAGGGCCTGCACAACCTGATGAAGGTCGCCAGCCGGGCGTCCACGGAGGGCCAGCTCGGCAAGTGGGCACGGATGGACGCGGAGCTGATCGCCGAGCACTCGGCGGGGCTGATGGCGACCACCGGGTGCCCGTCCGGCGAGGTGCAGACGCGGCTTCGGCTGGGCCACGAGAAGGAGGCGCTGGAGGCCGCCGCGAAGTGGCGCGACATCTACGGCGCGGACAACTTCTTCGTGGAGCTGATGGACCACGGCATCGAGATCGAGACCCGGGTCCGGGGCGGGCTGCTGGACATCGGGCGGAAGCTGGCCATCCCGTTCGTGGTGACCAACGACTCGCACTACACCTTCGCCGAGGACCGGGACGCGCACGACGCGCTGCTGTGCGTGCAGACCGGCAAGACGCTCCAGGACCCGAGCCGGTTCAAGTTCGACGGCTCGGGCTACTACCTGAAGTCGCCGCAGGAGATGTACGCGATCGACTCGTCCGACGCCTGGCAGGAGGGGTGCCGCAACACCCTGCTGGTGGCGGAGAAGGTCGACACCACCGGCATGTTCGCGTTCCAGAACCTGATGCCGCGCTACCCGGTCCCGGACGGCCTGACCGAGGCCGACTACTTCCGGCAGGAGGTGTGGGAGGGGATGCGCCGCCGGTTCCCCGGCGGCGTGGACGAGATCCACGAGAAGCAGGTCGAGTTCGAGATCGACGTCATCCTCCAGATGGGGTTCCCGTCGTACTTCCTGGTGGTGGCGGACTTCATCAACTGGGCCAAGGAGAGCGGCATCCGGGTCGGCCCCGGCCGCGGCTCGGCCGCGGGCGCGCTGATCGCCTACGCGATGGGCATCACCGACCTGGACCCGTTGGCGCACGGCCTGATCTTCGAGCGGTTCCTCAACCCGGACCGGGTCAGCCCGCCCGACATCGACATCGACTTCGACGAGCGCCGGCGCGGTGACGTGATCCGGTACGTGACGGAGAAGTGGGGCGCCGACAAGGTCGCCCAGGTGATCACGTTCGGCACCATCAAGGCGAAGGCCGCGATCAAGGACTCGGCGCGGGTGCTCTACGGGCAGCCGGGCTACGCGGTGGCGGACCGGATCTCCAAGGCGATGCCGCCCGCCGTGATGGGCAAGGACATCCCGCTGGCCGGCGTGTTCGACCAGTCGCACAAGCGGTACTCGGAGGCCGCCGAGGTCCGCGCCCTGTACGAGACGGACCCGCAGGTCAAGGAGATCATCGACACCGGGCGCGGCCTGGAGGGCCTGATCCGCAACGCCGGTGTGCACGCCTGCGCGGTGATCATGTCCGCCGAGCCGCTGATGGACCACATCCCGGTGTGGAAGCGGCCCCAGGACGGCTCGATCATCACCCAGTTCGACTACCCGACCTGCGAGACGCTCGGCCTGCTGAAGATGGACTTCCTGGGCCTGAGCAACCTGACCACGATCGACGACGCGCTGAAGAACATCGAGCTGAACGGCAAGGGCGCGGTCGACATCTCGACGGTCCCGTTGGAGGACAAGAAAACCTACGAGCTGCTGGGCCGCGGCGACACGCTGGGCGTGTTCCAGCTCGACGGCGGCGCGCTGCGGGACCTGCTGCGGCTGATGCGGCCGGACAACTTCGAGGACGTCTCCGCCGTCATCGCCCTCTACCGGCCGGGCCCGATGGGCGCGAACTCGCACACGAACTACGCGCTGCGCAAGAACAAGCAGCAGGAGATCGTGCCGATCCACGAGGAGCTCAAGGACTCCCTGGCGGAGATCCTCGACACGACGTACGGCCTGATCGTGTACCAGGAACAGGTCATGGCGATCGCGCGGAAGGTCGCCGGGTACTCGCTGGCACAGGCGGACCTGCTGCGCCGCGCGATGGGCAAGAAGAAGAAGGAGATCCTCGACAAGGAGTTCGAGGGTTTCCAGCAGGGCATGTTGGACAGCGGTTACACCAAGGAAGCCATCAAGACCCTGTGGGACATCCTGGTCCCGTTCGCCGACTACGCGTTCAACAAGGCGCACTCCGCCGCGTACGGCCTGATCGCGTACTGGACCGCGTACCTCAAGGCGAACTACCCGGGCGAGTACATGGCGGCGCTGCTGACCACGAACTCGGACAACAAGGACAAGTCCGCGATCTACCTGGCCGAGTGCCGGCGCATGGGCATCACCGTGCTGCCGCCGGACGTCAACGAGTCGGAGCGCGAGTTCGTCGCGGTCGGCGACGACATCCGGTTCGGCCTGGGCGCGATCCGCAACGTCGGCGCGAACGTGGTGGAGGCGATCATCAAGGCGCGCAAGGAGAAGGGGAAGTTCGCCGACTTCTCCGACTTCCTGCGCAAGGTCGACGCCACGGTGTGCAACAAGAAGGTCGTGGAATCGCTGATCAAGGCGGGCGCGTTCGACTCGCTCGGCCACCCGCGCAAGGGCCTGCACATGGTGCACGTCGAAGCGGTCGACGCGGTCATGCTGACCAAGAAGGAAGAGGCGCGCGGCCAGTTCGACCTGTTCGGCGACGGCGGTGGCGACGACGGGGGCAGCGTCTTCGACGTGCGGATCCCGGAGGACGCCTGGGAGCCCAAGCACCAGTTGACGCTGGAACGGGAAATGCTCGGCCTCTACGTGTCCGGGCACCCGCTGAACGGCGTGGAGCACGTGCTGGAGTCCTATTCGGACGCTTCGATCGCCCGCATCCTGGAAGGCGACGTGCCGGACGGGACGCAGGTGACGCTCGGCGGCATCCTGGCGTCGGTGACGCGGCGGGTGAACAAGAACGGCGAACCGTGGGCGTCGGCGCAGCTGGAAGACCTGGCCGGTGGCATCGAGGTGCTGTTCTTCCCCAAGAGCTACATGGTGCACGGCATGTCGGTCGCGGAGGACGCGATCGTGCTGGTGAAGGCGCGCGTCGCGAAGCGCGAGGACCGGATCTCGCTGATCGCCAACGATCTCGTGGTGCCGGACCTGTCGGAGCTGGGCGCGCAGGCGTTGAAGCTGAAGGTGAACGCGGCGCGCTGCGACCCGAAGCTGGTGACGTCGTTGAAGGAAGTGCTGCGGGCGCACCCCGGCACGACCGAGGTGCACCTGAACCTGATCATCAACGCGGGCCGGAACACGCTGCTGAAGCTGGACGACGCGCTGCGCGTCACCCCGACGCCGTCGCTGATGGGTGACCTGAAGGCGTTGCTGGGTCCGGGCTGCCTGGGCTGATCACCGGGTGGGCACGGCAGCCGCCGTGCCCACCCTCGTTACGCTGCCTGCGGGTAACCGACTTCGGCTTGTGCCGCAGCGGGTTCCCGGCGTTCGGGCGGGGTGGGCAGGAACAGCAGTAGCAGCAGGATCGCCAGGCCGGCCCACACGTAGGAGCCGCCGACGATGTGCTGCCACCAGTTCCAGGTCAGCTCCACGTCGTTCTCCTGCGGCAGGTGCCACATCGGGGCGGTCGCGAACAGCGCGGCGAGCGCCACCGCCCACGGCCAGGAACGGCGCAGCAGCAGCACCAGGGCGGGCACGATCCACACCCAGTGGTGCGTCCAGGACACCGGCGACACCAGCAGCCCGGCCACGGCCACTGCCACCAGCGCGGACACCGGGTCGGTCCGGTCGCGCCGCACCACGAGCCACACCAGCGCGACGACGGCGAGGCTCAGCGCCACCCACGTCGCCGACTCGGCGAACCCGGTCAGACCCAGCCGGTGCACGACACCGCGCAGCGACTGGTTGCCCACGTAGGCCAGCCCGCCGACCCGGCCGGGGTCGAGCAGCGCCTCGAACCAGTACTGCTTCGTGTCGGTCGGCGCGAGGGCGAACCCGACCAGCCCGAAGCCGACGAACGACGCGAACGCCGTCACCACCGGCTTGAACTGCTTGCGGGGCAGGAAGAACAGCACGAACACGGCGGGCGTCAGCTTGATCGCGGCGGCGAACCCGATGAGCAGCCCGCGCGGCCACTTCGTCTTCGGCAGCAGGCAGTCCAGCGCGACCAGGCCCATCAGCAGCAGGTTGATCTGGCCGAAGTCGAGCGTGCTCTTGACAGGTTCCAGCAGCAGCGACCCGGCGGCGACGGCCAACCCGATCAGCACCGCCTGGTGGCCCTTGCCGTACACGTGCTGGGCGCTCACCAGGCACACGGCGGTGAGCAGCAGCAGCCCGACGATCGTCCAGATCAGCACGGCGGCCGTCCACGGCACCAGCGTGAGCAGGCTGAACAGCGCGGCGGCCAACGGGGGATAGGTGAACGGCAGCGCCGGGCCGTCCAGCGGCTTGGGGAACCCCGGCGCGTACAGGCGGACGTCGGACAGCCACGCGAGCCCGCCCACCCGGTACACCCGGAGATCGATCAGCCCGTCGGCGGAGCCGACCACCACGACCACGACCGCCGCGACCATCGCCGCCAGCCACAAGCCGCTCACCAAGTGCTTGGTGGTGCGAATCGGCACCGCCACTGGTCACCCCCGAATGCGAACACGTGCGTGCATCACAGGCCGTGTCACATCCCGGACACGGCCCGGGCCACTGTATCGCCGCCCGCCGGACGCCCCGGGGGCGGTCGGTCCAGGCCCTGGTCACGGGCGGGATCACCCAGCGTGACTAGTCCGATCGAGTGATGTCGGGCAGATCCGGGCACGGCCGGAGTTCCACGGTCGTTGAGTAAACAGGGTTAACTCGAAATAGAAGGGGTTCACCATGGGGGAGAACGCCACCACCCTGGACGTGCTCGACGACGAGTACTTCCAGGACCCGCACGCGTTCCACGCCGCGCTCCGCGCCCAGACCGCCGCCCGCGAGATCATCCTGCCGCGCGGCCTCAAGGTCTGGCTCGTCACCCGCTACGAAGAATCCCGGTTCGTCCTCGCCGACCCCAGGTTCAGCAAGGACAACACCGGGTTCCAGCCGCTGTTCGACAAGCACTACACCGGCACCGGGGAACGCGCCGAGTTCGACCAGTCCCTGGTCCAGCACATGCTCAACAGCGACCCGCCCACCCACACCAGGCTGCGCAAACTCGTCACCAAGGCGTTCACCGCCCGCCGCGTCGAACAGCTGCGCCCCCGCATCCAGCAGATCACCGACGAACTGCTCGACGCCGTCGCCGGCCAGGCCGAAACCGACCTGATCGAAGCGCTCGCGTTCCCGCTGCCCATCACCGTCATCTGCGAAATGCTCGACGTGCCGATGGAACACCGCGACGACTTCCGGCGCTGGTCCAACATCCTCGTCGCGGGCACCGACGGCCGGCTCATCCCCGAAGCGGGCGCGGCCATGGCGGCGTTCCTGTCGCAACTCGTGGAGCAGAAGCGCGCCGACCCCGGCGACGACATCTTCTCCGCGCTCGTCCACGCCACCGACGACAACGACCGGCTCGACCACGCCGAACTGATCTCCATGGCGTTCCTGCTGCTCGTCGCCGGCCACGAAACCACCGTCAACCTCATCGCCAACGGCGTCCACGACCTGCTGCGCCACCCCGACCAGCTCGACAAGCTGCGCGCCGACCGGTCGCTGCTGCCCGGCGCGGTCGAGGAGTTCCTCCGCTACGAAGGGCCCGTCAACCAGGCCACGTTCCGGTTCTCCACCGAGGACGTCGTGGTCGGCGACGTCACCATCCCGGCGGGCGAATTCGTCCTCGCGTCCCTGTCCTCGGCCAACCGCGACGACAGCCGGTTCCCCGACGCCGACAAGTTCGACATCACCCGACCGCCCGGCGGCCACCTCGCGTTCGGGCACGGCATCCACTACTGCCTCGGCGCGCCACTGGCCCGCATCGAAGGCGAGATCGCCGTCGGCACCCTGCTCGACCGGTACGACATCGCGCTCGCCGCCGAACCGGAAACCCTGCGGTGGCGCGCCAGCACGCTCCTGCGCGGCCTGTACACGCTGCCCATTAGCCTGACGCCCCGTGGACCGCGATGAGCTGCTGAAGCTGGACCAGGCACACGTCTGGCACCCGTACGGCCCGATGCCGGGCACCCACCAGCCGCTGGTCGTCAGCGCGGCCGAGGGTGTCCGGCTCCGGCTGGACGACGGGCGGGAGCTGATCGACGGCATGTCGTCCTGGTGGGCCGCGATCCACGGCTACCGGCACCCCGTGCTCGACGCCGCCGTCCGCGACCAGCTCGGGCGGATGAGCCACGTCATGTTCGGCGGCCTCACCCACGAACCGGCCGTCAAGCTCGCCGCGAAACTCGTCGAGATCACCCCCGAACCGCTCGCCCACGTGTTCCTGTGCGACAGCGGGTCGGTGTCGGTCGAGGTCGCGGTGAAGATGGCGTTGCAGTACTGGCGTTCCCGGGGGCGGCCGGAGAAGCGGCGGCTGCTCACGTGGCGCGGCGGGTACCACGGCGACACGTTCCAGCCGATGTCCGTGTGCGACCCGGAAGGCGGCATGCACTCGCTGTGGCGCGGCGTGCTGCCCGACCAGGTGTTCGCGTCCGCGCCGCCGCGTGAACTGGAAACGTCCTATGTGGAGGAGCTGGCGCGGCTCGTGGAGGAGCACGCGTCGGAGTTGGCGGCCGTGATCGTGGAACCGGTGGTGCAGGGCGCGGGCGGTATGCGGTTCCATGACCCCCGGTACCTGCATGTGTTGCGGGAACTGACGTTGGCGCACGACGTGCTGCTGATCTTCGACGAGATCGCCACCGGATTCGGGCGGACCGGGGAGCTGTTCGCCGCCGACCACGCGTCGGTCAGCCCGGACGTGATGTGCGTCGGGAAGGCGTTGACCGGCGGGTACCTGTCGATGGCCGCGACGCTGTGCACGTCCCGCGTGGCGGATGGGATTTCCCGGGGTGAGGTGCCGGTGTTGGCGCACGGGCCGACGTTCATGGGCAACCCGCTCGCGTCGGCGGTGTCGCTGGCGTCGATCGAACTGTTGCTGTCGCAGGACTGGCGGTCGTCCGTGCGGCGGATCTCCGCCGGCCTCCGCGCCGGACTCGCTTCCGCGCCCGGTGACGTGCGGGTGCTGGGCGCGATCGGCGTCGTGCAGCTTGACCACCAGGTCGACCTGGCGGCGGCCACGGCGGCGGCGGTCGACCACGGCGTGTGGCTGCGGCCGTTCCGCGACCTGATCTACACCATGCCGCCGTTCATCAGCACGGATGCCGACGTGGCCGCGATCAGTGCCGCCGTCGTGGCCGCGGCCAAAGCGGGCTGAGCTCGTGGGCTACGGCATGCGCAGCAGGGTCGAGCCCCACACCAGCAGCAGCGCGGCGTAGCCGACGAACATCCAGCCCATGGTCTGGTTGGTCGGCTCGTCCTTGACCCGCAACACCTTCGCGGCGATGGTCCACAGGACCACCACCACGATGGCCGCCAGTGGCGAGATGGCGACGCCGTAGGTGCCGGCGAATACGCCTGCCCAGAAGTCGACCGGCAGCGCCACGTCGTTGGCGATACCGGTGGGGATGCACAGGATCGCCACCGCCGACCACGAGTACCCGACCACCTTCAACCGTCGCACGGTCTCGGGTTTCGCGGTGTCGCGGTTGATCAGCAGCACGCCGAGCGCCGCGAACGCGCCACCCGCGAACAGCCAGCCGACGACCGTCGAGAGGACCGGGACCCGCCCGACCAGCTCGCCGACCACCGGCATCAGCCCGGTCCACAGGAGGAAATGCGCGACGACCCCCAACGCCGTCCCGCCGAGGATGATCCCCGTCTGCTGCCACCCGGACAGCCGGGTGAACCAGTTCTTCTCCTTCTCCGCGCCCGCTGCTCGCCCACCCCGGGCCTTGACCCCCCGCCCACCCCGCACCTTCGGCGCCCCACCCGCCCGACTCCGATTCCGCCCCGCCTGCCCACCCCGCCCCGACCCGTTCCGCCCCTGACCGCTCCGGTTCTGGCTGTTCCCGCTGCCCCGGTTGCCCCCGCTATCCCGTTTGTTCGCGCTGTCCCGGTTGCTCCGGTTGTTCTTCGCCAACTCAGCCCCTGATCACTTCAGCCCGCTTCAGCCATCGCCGCCGCAGCCGCCTCGGCCATCGCGTCGGTCATGGCCTCAATCACCGCTTGAGGCATCTTCAGACCTTGATCGCCGCAGCGAGCTGGACGTTGGTCGGCTCGACCAGCACGGTGCCGTCCGCCAGGACGATCACCGGAATGTTCTTCCGCCCGCCCGCGAACTCGATGGCCTGGTCCCGCGCGTCGTCGTCGTGCTCGACGTCGACCTCGGCGAACGGCACTTCGTGCTCCCGCAGCCAAGCCTTGGCTCGCCGACAGTCACCACACCAGTCCGCACCGTAAAGAACGATCTCACCCATGCGCGTGATGCTAGAACGTGGCCGGCCGCCACGCTCCGTGTAGTCGTAGGGTGATTGCCCGTGAGCGTCCTCGTGATCACCGGAACGGGAACCGAGGTCGGCAAAACGGTGGTGGCAGCCGCCCTGGCCGCCCTGGCGGTAGCCGACGGCCGCCGGGTCGCCGTCCTGAAACCGGCCCAGACCGGCCTGACCCCGGACGAGCCCGGCGACCTGGCCGAGGTGGTCCGCCTGGCAGGCCCGGTGACCACCCGCGAACTGCGCCGATACCCCGACCCCCTGGCCCCCGCCACCGCCGCGCGAAGGTCGGGCCTCCCCACCGTCCACCCCAGCGAGGTGGCCGCCGCAGCCGTGGAACTGGACGAAACCCACGACCTGGTCCTGGTGGAAGGCGCAGGCGGCCTCCTGGTCCAGTTCGACGCCGACGGCACCACCATCGCCGACGCGGCGTGGGCACTCAACGCCCCGGTGCTGGTAGTCGCCCACGCGGGCCTGGGCACCCTGAACACCACCGCCCTGACCGCGGAGGCCCTGCTACGCCGAGGCCTGGAATCCCCGGGCGTGGTGGTCGGCCGCTGGCCCGCCGAACCGGACCTCGCGGCCAGGTGCAACCTGCTGGACCTCCCCGAAGCCGCGGGCGGCCCCCTGCTGGGCGTCCTGCCGGACGGCGCGGCCAACCTGACCAACCCCGACTTCACCACCATGGCCCGCAACGCCCTGTCCCCATGGTTCGGCGGCACCTTCGACCCGGAAAAGTTCGCCGCCCCTCACACCTGCTGACCCACTCCCGCCGAGCAGCAACGGCTCCACTGCCGGCCTCCTCCCTCCTTGCACCCACCGGCCACCTCGCCGACCTCCAGCGCCCGCGCTCGCGTTCGCCCGCCCGCGTTCGCTCGCGCCTGGCCCGCTGCCTGGTGCTTGATCCGCGCTCGTGCCTGGCCTCACGCTCGTGCTTGACCCGCGCCCGCGCCTGGTCCGCGCTCGTGCCCGACCGCGTGCGCGGTGCCTGCCCGGCTGGACCCGCTCGCTCGTGCCTGCCCACACCACCTCCGCTCGTGTCCGTCCGCACCTGCCCCGTGCACCGCGCTGCCCTCTCGATGGTCCACGCGCCCGGGCCGATGGACGTGGGGCCCGGTGGTCGGCCCCGTCCTGCTGTACGCATACCGTCCGCCGCCTGGGGGCCGCCTCAGAGCCTCATTTAGGCTCATGCTTCGGAACAGTGTTTTGGTTGTCATCGGGGCGACGGTTGACCTGAACGAGCGATAGTTGTCGGCGCATCTCGACGTCGGCGCATCTCGACGGGTGGGTCGGTGGGCAGTGATGTACGTCGCTGGGTTCCGGGCGTGGGTGTGGGGCACACTGGCCGGCGGACCACCGCCGGACAACCGATGGAGATGTCGTGACCGCAGCCCCCGAACAGGTCGATGTCCTGGGCGTTGCCCGTGAGCAGGTGCTGGAGCGCGGCGTCGGCCTGTCCGAGGAGCAGGTGCTCGACGTCCTCCAACTGCCCGACGACCGGATTCCGGAGCTGCTCGAACTCGCGCACCAGGTGCGGATGCGGTGGTGTGGTCCCGAGGTCGAGGTCGAGGGCATCGTGTCGTTGAAGACCGGTGGGTGCCCGGAGGACTGCCACTTCTGCTCGCAGTCCGGGCAGTTCCCTTCTCCCGTGCGGTCCGCGTGGCTGGATATCCCGGGGCTGGTGCGCGCCGCCCGTCAGACGGCCGACACCGGCGCGTCCGAGTTCTGCATCGTGGCCGCCGTCCGCGGGCCCGACAAGCGGCTGTTGTCGCAGGTTCGCGACGGCATCAAGGCCATCCGCGACGACGGCAACGACATCCAGATCGCCTGTTCCCTCGGCATGCTGACCCAGGAACAGGTGGACGAGCTGGTCGCCATGGGCGTCCACCGCTACAACCACAACCTGGAAACGGCACGCTCGCACTTCCCGAACGTCGTCACCACCCACTCCTGGGAGGAGCGGTGGGACACGTTGAAGATGGTGCGGGAAGCGGGCATGGAAGTGTGCTGCGGCGGCATCATCGGGATGGGGGAGTCGCTGGGCCAGCGTGCCGAATTCGCGGTGCAGCTCGCCTCGCTGGAGCCGGACGAGGTGCCGCTGAACTTCCTCATCCCCAACCCCGGCACGCCGTACGAGAACTACCCCGTCGTGGAAGGACCGGACGCGTTGCGGGCGGTCGGTGCGTTCCGGCTCGCGTTGCCGCGCACGATCCTGCGGTTCGCGGGCGGTCGGGAGTTGACGTTCGGGGACCTGGGTGCGAAGCAGGGAATGCTGGGCGGCATCAACGCGATCATCGTCGGCAACTACCTGACCAACCTGGGACGTCCGGCGCAGCAGGACCTGGACATGCTCCAGGAACTGTCCATGCCGATCAAGGAACTGAGCAAGACTCTGTGACCATGGCTGAAGCGGCAACCTACTGCGGCTACTGCGGCAAGGAACTGGCCGGAGGCGGGGGTGGAGGCAGGGGCGAGGGTGCGAGTGGGGTCGAGGGCGCGGGCGGTCCCGATGTCGGGGTCGAGGGCGGGGGCGGGGCCGGGCGTGGCCCCGCGGTCGACCACGCGGCCTGCGCGTTGCGGCTCAGGGTGATCGACCCGCCCCGGTTCTGTGCCACGTGCGCCCGCCGGATGGTCGTGCAGGTGACCCCGGCCGGATGGACCGCCACCTGTAGCCGCCACGGCGAGATCACCTCGACCGGCCGATAGGGCGAGGTCACCTCGACCGGCCGATAGCCGGATCCCTACCGCCGCTTCGGGTGGCGCGCATCGGGTGGCGGCCACAGGTATCGGGTAGGCCGCTTGAGGTGGGCTGTTGGTGTGCCTCGGGATTGCTGTCTCGATCCTTTAGGAAGGGTCCCTGAAAGTTTGGGTGGGTGGGAACTTTCAGGAAGCCTGCCTGAAAGTTTTGGGGCGGGGAAACTATCAGGCAGGCTTCCTGAAAGATCTTGGGGTGGGGAACTTTCTGGAAGGGTTCCTGAAAGTTGGTGGGGGTCGGCCGGGGGCGTGTGGTGGGGGCACGGATGGCCTAGTGGGTCCATGTTGTCGCGGCGGCTGTGGGTTCGCGCGGTAACCTGCCCTGCGTCGGTATCGGGGCAGGGGAGGTCGTGCGTGGCGGAACAACCGGTGGACGAGCGGGCTGCGCCTGTCCGTGTGCCACCTGTCTTCGTCTACCGCTACGCCCCGCCGCGACCTCGGGTGGTGGTGAAGCGCGATTTGCTGCCCGCGTTCGCCGTGCTGTCCACGATCGCGCTGCTGGGGCTGCCTGCGGGGTGGCTCTGGGCCTGGATCGCGCCGCCGCAGAACGTGGTGGTCACCCAGGAGGCGGGGCTGGTCCCGGTGACCGGTGAGAGCTACCACCGGCTGGACGGGTTGATGCTGTTCGTGCTGATCGGGCTCGGTGCGGGGCTGTTGACCGGGATCGCGGTGTGGATGCTGCGGGAACGGCGCGGTCCGGTCGTGATGCTCGCGGCCACGCTTGGTGGTGGTGTCGCGGCCTACCTGGCGCAGCAGACCGGTGTCGGATCCGCCGGCGGTCGGTACGCGGTGAGCGCCGCGCCCAAGGTGGGGGACATGATCACCCTCGCCCCGGTGCTGGAGGTCTGGTGGGGCGTGCTGGCGTGGCCCTTGGGCACGGCGCTGGCCTACGGCTGCCTGGCGGCGTGGAACGGCATGGACGACCTGGGGCGTCGGCTCGGCTGACCACGCCTGGCCGGATCAGGCGAGGTCCGGTCTGGCCCGAGCCGGCGTGATCCGATCCGGTGTGACCTGACCGGCTCTGGCCCGACCGGATCAGGGTCGGCTGGAACTGGCCTGACCGGGCCTGGACTGGCCGGTGTGGCGGTGGAGTTGCCCGGGGGTCACGTCAGCTCCCTTCCGCGTGTCTCCGGCAGACCGACGAGTGCCAGTACGGCGATGCCGTAGGCGACCGCGCCGAACACCATCGCGCCGCCGACGCCCATCCGTTCCGCCATGAACCCCACAACGGACGGGAACAGCGCGCCTACCGCGCGGCCGAAGTTGTAGGTGAAGCCCTGGCCGGTGCCGCGCAGGGCGGTCGGGTAGAGCTCGGCCAGGTACGACCCGAAGCCGCTGAAGATCGCCGACGTGCAGAACCCGAGCGGGAAGCCCAGGAACAGGATCGTGGTGTTCGCGCCGTTCGGGATCTGGGTGTAGAGCACGATCAGCACGGCGGACAGGATGGCGAACAGGGCGAAGGTCTTCTTGCGCCCCAACCAGTCCGTGATGTAGCCGCCGCTGACGTAGCCGATGAACGCGCCGGAGATCAGGAACGCCAGGTAGCCGCCGGTGCCGATGACGGTCAGACCGCGTTCGGTCTTGAGGTGCAGGGGCAGCCACGCGGCGAGCGTGTAGTAACCGCCCTGGACGCCGGTCGCCAGTAATGCGGCGAACAGTGTCGTGCGGGTCAGGTCGCCTCTGAAGATGGCTGCGAACGAGCCCTTGTCCCGGCTGGTGGTGCGGCGTTCGGTGACGTGCGGGGCGTCCTGGACGGTTCGGCGGATGTAGATGATCAGGACGGCGGGTAGTGCACCGGTCCAGAACAGCACGCGCCAGGCGATGTCCTGCGGGAACAGGTTGAAGACCAGGGTGTAGACGAGGACGGACAGCGCCCAGCCCGCCGCCCACGAGCTCTGGATGAACGCCACCGTGCGGCCCCGGTACCGGGGTTGGCAGTACTCGGCCACCAGGATCGCGCCCGCCGCCCACTCGCCGCCGAAGCCGAGTCCTTGCAGGGCGCGGAAGACGAGGAGGGTCTCGTAGCTGGTGGCGAAGCCGCACAGGACGGTGAAGACGGCGTAGGTGATCACCGTGATCATGAGGGTGCGGACGCGTCCTATGCGGTCGGCCATGATCCCCGCCATCGCGCCGCCGATAGCGCTCACCACCAGGGTGACCGTGGTGAGCAGGCCCGCTTGGCCATTGCTGATGCCGAAGTAGGCGGTGATCGCGACCAGGCCCAGCGGTAGGACCTGGAAGTCGTACGAGTCCAGCCCGAAGCCGCCGAACGCTCCGACGAAGGCGCGCTTCCCGTTGCGGCCGAGGGTGCGGAACCAGGCGAAGGGGCCGCTGTCGGTTCGGGTGGTCTCGGCAGTGTTGCTGCTCATGTCGACTCTCACCTCGCAGACGTGTGGTGCTGTCCGGTGTTGTGGGGTGGACCACACGGTAGGGGATTGTTG
>CBHFOL010000125.1:0-20321 GCA_965995405.1 uncultured Saccharothrix sp. | reverse complement strand
TGCACCGGCCTGGTCGTGGTCTCGATCAGGAAGTCGTCCACCAGCGACCCGTCGGGCAGCATGGCCTGCGCCCGGACGCCCGCCTCGGCGCGCACCAGGTCCTCTTCCCGAACGGCGGGCACCAGCCGGGCCAGCGACTCGGCGAAGCGACGCCGCGAGAACGACCGCAGCACCTCCTCCACCCCGGTCCGGGCGTACTTGCGGGCCAGCTTCCACATGCCCGGGAACTTCGCCACGTCCACCAGGTCGGCCAGGGAGAAGTCCCGCCACCGGTAGCCCTCGCGGCGCAGCGCGAGCACCGCGTTCGGGCCGGCGTGCACGCTGCCGTCGAGCATCCGGGTCAGGTGCACGCCCAGGAACGGCAGCGTCGGGTCCGGCACCGGGTAGATCAGGCCGCGCACCAGGTCACGGCGCTCGGGGCGGAGCTCGTAGTACTCGCCCCGGAACGGCACGATCCGCGCCGCCGGCGACAGTCCGGCCAGCTTCGCCACTCGGTCGCTGTGCAGGCCCGCGCAGTTGACCAGCGCGTCCGCCTTCACCACGCCCTGCGGGGTGGCCACCTCGACACCGCCGCCGGTCCGGGCGGACCGGATCGCCAGGGCCGGGCTGTGCAGCCGCGGCTCCGCGCCGAGCTCGCCCAGCTGCCGGACCAGCGCCGCGCACACCGCCGGGAAGTCGATGATGCCGGTGCTCTCCACCCGCAGCGCCGCGACCGACGCCACCTCGGGCTCGTACTCGCGCGCCTCGGCCGCCGAGATCATCTTGGCCGGGACGCCGTTCGCCTCCGCGCGTTCGGCGAGCGTCCGCAGGCGGGGCAGCTCCTCCTCGGAGGTGGCCACCACGAGCTTGCCGCAGATGTCCACCGGCACGCCGTTCTCGCGGGCGAACTCGGCGATCGACGCGTTGCCCGCGACCGACATCCGCGCCTTCAGCGACCCGGGCTTGTAGTAGAGGCCGGCGTGCACGACGTTGCTGTTGTGGCCGGTCTGGTGGGCCGCCCAGTGCGACTCCTTCTCCAGCACCGTCACGTGATCGCCCCGCTTGGCGAGTTGGTGGGCGGTCGCCAAACCGACGATCCCGCCGCCGATCACCACGATGTGCCGCACGTCAATCCTCTTCTCCACCGGCTGCCAGGGTGTGCCCCGGAGGCTACGGGGCGGACCCGGAGCACCCGTCGCCCACCTATACACTCGGGCCGGGTCACTCAACTGGGAGAAGCATGTTGGACACCATCGCGCTTGGCCAACCGACCGTCGGTGACGAAGAGCTCGCGGCGGTCGCCGCGGTCTTCGAGTCGGGTTGGCTCTCCGGGGCGGGACCGACGTGCCGCCGGTTCGAGGAGCGGTTCTCCGCCGTCGCCGGCACCCGGCACGCCCTCGCCACCAGCAACTGCGGCACCGCGCTGCACCTGGCGCTGACCGTGCTGGGCGTCAAGCCCGGCGACGAGGTCATCGTCGGCGACTACACGTTCCCGGCCACCGGCCACTCGGTGGTGTGGACCGGGGCCAAGCCGGTGTTCGCCGACATCCGGCCGGACATCTGGAGCGTGGACCCGGCCGCCGTCGAGGCCGCGATCACCCCGCGCACCGTCGGCATCATCGCGGTCGACGTGTTCGGCCAGCCCGCCGACTACGACGAGCTGCGGGCCATCGCCGACAAGCACGGCCTGTTCCTCATCGAGGACGGCGCGTGCTCGTCCGGCGCGACCTACAAGGGCCGCGCGGCGGGCAGCCTGGCCGACCTGGCGACGTTCAGCTTCCACGGCCGCAAGGGCATCACGGCCGGCGAGGGCGGCGCGCTGACCGGCGACAACGACGAGTGGCTGGCGCAGGCGCGCAAGCTGCACACCTACGGCATCACGCCCGCCATCGCCCGCGAGGGCGGCACGGAGCTGCCGGTGCCGTCGTTCGACGTGGCCGGCTACAACTACCGGATGTCCGACGTCATGGCGGGCATCATGCTGGCCCAGCTGGACCGGCTGCCGACGCTGCTCGCGAACCGGGCGAAGGTCGCGGCCGGCTACCAGGAGCTGCTCGGCGACGTGGACGGCCTCACGCTGCCGGTGGCGCTGGACGACCGCACCCACCCGTGGCAGTCGTACATCGTCACCCTGGACACCGGCATCGACCGGGGCGAGGTGGCCGCGCGGCTGCGCCAGGAAGGCGTCCAGTGCAACTTCGGCACCTACGCCTCGCACGTCCAGCCGGTGTACGGGCAGACCACGCCGTGCCCCGTCTCGGCCGACCTGTTCGGCCGGCACCTGGCGATCCCGATGCACGCCAACCTGACCGACGACCAGGTGGAACGCGTCGCCAAGACGCTGCGCGAAGCGCTCGCCTGAACTCGTAGCAGAACCCGCTGAACCCGCCACGACCCCGAGCTACCACAGGAGTTTCCCGCATGTCCTCGTCCAAGCGCACGGTCTTCGTCACGGGTGGCGCGGGCTTCATCGGTATGCACGTCGTCCCGATGCTGCTCGAACGCGACTACCGGGTCCGCATCTTCGACAACATGTTCCGGGGCGACCGGGACGAGGTCGGCAAGCTGGTCGCGACCGGCGACGTCGAGCTGATCGACCAGGACGTGCGCTACGGCGGCGCGGTGCAGAACGCGATGAAGGGCTGCGAGGCCGTCATCCACCTCGCCGCCGTGTCGATCAACAAGAGCGTCGCGGACCCGTACGAGAGCGTCGACATCAACATGGTCGGCAACCACAACGTGTTCGCCGCCGCCGCCGACCAGGGCGTGCGCCGGCTGGTGTTCGCCTCGTCCGCCTCGGTGTACGGCGACCCGAAGAAGCTGCCGATGCACGAGGACGACGAGCTGTCGCCGCTCACCCCGTACTGCATCGCCAAGCGCTCCGGTGAGGACCTGCTGGGCTTCTACCAGCGCACCAAGGGCCTGTCCTGGGTGGCGCTGCGCTTCTTCAACGTCTACGGCCCCGGCCAGAAGACCACCGCCTACTACACGTCGGTGATCAACCACTTCGTGAACCGCCTGCGCAACGGCCTGCCGCCGGTCATCGACGGCAAGGGCGAGCAGTCCATGGACTTCATCCACGTCACCGACATCGCGCGCGCGGTCGTCGCGGCGGTCGACTCCGAGCGGGACAACGTGCCGGTGAACGTCGGCACCGGCATCGACACCTCGGTCGCCGACCTCGCCAAGATCCTGATCAACGCGGTGGGCGTGGACGTGGAGCCGCAGTTCAACCCGCGCGACGTGCTGGTGTCCCGCCGGGCGGCGGACATCACCCGGGCGAAGGAAGTGCTGGGCTGGGAGCCGACCATCTCGGTCGAGGACGGCATGACCGAGCTGGTCCGCCTGAGCGCCAAGGGCTGACCGAGTTGTTCTTCGACGACGAGCGCAGCAACCGGCTGCGGCCCGGCATCCTCACCGACCTGGTCGGCCAGTACATGAACGACCAGGAGCGGGCCAGGCTGTACGGGCTGCCGGAGACCACCCGCATCCGGGAACGGGCGAAGGTGATCAGCCCGGACCGGCTGACGCTCGGCGACCACTGCTGGATCGGCGAGGGCGCGGTGCTCGACGCCAGCGGCGGCATGGAGATCGGCGAGCACACCAGCATCGGCCTGAACTGCCTGATCTTCACGCACTCCAGCTGGCTGTCGAACATGATGCTGGAGAACCACTCCGGCAGCGACCTGATCGAGCGCAAGCCCGTGCGCATCGGCAAGGGCTGCTTCATCGGCGGCAACAGCGTGATCATGCCGGGCGTCACGATCGGCGACTTCGCCACCGTGCAGCCGCTGTCGGTGGTGGCGAAGGACGTGCCGGAGCGCAGCCTGGTCGCGGGCAACCCGGCCCGGGTGTTCCAGCGCTACGACGACGAGTACATCCAGGCCGAGGCGGAGCGGGTCCGCGCCGAGAACAAGCGGCGGCGCGAACTGGCCGAGCAGCGCGGCGAGGACGTCGTGTGGGGCGCGCCGGCGGGCGAGTTCGAGAAGTGACGGGTGGCGCCACCCCGGCTCGCGTCCGGGGTGCCGCAACAGTCAGCTGATGGCCGCGTCGATGGCGTTGGCCAGGATCCTGGAGGCCGCTTCGTCGGTCGCCAGCGTCCCGTTGTAGGCGATCGAGTTGGTGGCGAACACCCAGCCGCCGCCGGGCTTGTCGAACACCAGCAGGTGCGCGCCATTCTGGCCGCCGTTCTGCACACCCACCGCGATCACCGTCGTGCCGGGCAGCGGCGGTACGGGCGTGCGGTCGGTCTCCCAGCCGCTGCCGGTCAGGTTGTAGCCCGAGTGGCCGAACGTGTCGCCCGGCGACAGGCCCGTCCCGTCCAGGAACGGGTGGTCCGCCAGCACCTCGTACGGGCCGAACGTGAAGAACTCCGTCTCGTCCCAGTCCGCGCCGAGCGTGAGCGACGTGGGCTGCCCGAGGTTGCGGTACCAGAAGGGCTCCCGCAGGCCACCGGGCGCGCGGAACACCACCGCGTTGCCGTCCGGCGTGTACGAGACCCGCTCGAAGATCGCGTTCCCGCCGGTGTTGACGACGTGCCCGCCGTCCGCCAGGTACGCGTCCAGCCGGTCGCGCATGAGCTGCGACCAGTACTCCGGGTGGCTGCCCAGCACCAGCGCGGGGTAGTGGCCGAGCCACGAGCCGTCCGCGTCCAGGTCGCCGTCCTGGTAGCAGTCGAACTCGTACCCGGCGCCCACCAGCCAGCGCAGGAGCAGCAGGTCCGAGTAGAACGTGTGCGACATCCGCGCCCGGTCGTCGATCCACACGCTGTCACTGGGCCGCCGGGACGCGATGACGCGCTGCACCCCGACCTGGCCGACCGTCGTGTACTGGTTGTGCCCGGCCCACGTGTTGTAGGCGTTGTAGGTGTTCGTCGGCAGCAGCACGGCGATCGGCGCGGACGGCGACTCGGGCCGCACCACGAACGGCACGTCCCAGCGCAGGTGCGGCACGTTGTTCAGCACGCCGCGCAGCCGGCACACGTACACGCCGGACTGCCACGTGTCGGGGATCCCGAACTCGAAGTCCGAGCCCCAGCCGTTGCCCGCCGACCGGTACCCGCCGGGCAGCAGTTGCAGCCGGCCCGGCCGCTCCTCCGGCCCCCACACCACGTCGCCCTCGACCCCGCCGCTCACGCCGAGCCGTTCCACGGTCGCCTCGACCGTGGTGAACGTGCTGGACACCGCGATGCCCTGGGTGTCCCCCTGCCGAGGGCTGAGGAACTGGGCGTAGCCCTGGAGCGCGGCGCTCTCCTCCACCGTGAAGCCCGCGCCGACCTGGATCGGCGCGCCGCCGTTGACCCAGTCGCCGGACCAGTCGCCGGCGATGGACTCCGAGTTGAGCAGCCGGAACCACTGGAGCTTGTCGTCCATGCCGGGCGTGGTGCCGCCGTCCAGCCACAGCAGGTAGACGGTCCCGTTGGTGTTGGTGAACCACGACTTGTTCGTGTCGTCGGAGAACCCGCTGCCGATCACCCTCGGCGCGCCGCCGTGCGCCCAGTTGTCCGACGCGCCCAGGTACCGCCACCAGTGCAGCAGGCTGCTGCCCTGCCGGATGCCGAAGATCACGCCGTTCGGCCCGGCCCACAGCGCGTAGTACTGCTTCCAGCCGGACCCGATGACCTCGCCGCTCTTCGGGTGCCACTCGGTCGAGCCGTCGCCGCCCTGGTACTTGAACCAGTGCAGGTCGCCGTCGGTGTCCACCCCGTAGAGGACGCCGTCGAAACCCCCGAACATCCTGGGGAAGCCCTCCAGTCCGGTGAGGACGGACGCCCCGCTGTTCGGGTGCCAGCTCCCCGCGCCCGTGGCCACCTCGGTGAACAGGCGCTTGTACCAGCGCGCCTCGCCGTCCTGGGTGATCCCGAAAAGCTGCCCGTCCTCGGACGCGAGCACGGTCTTGAACTGCTGCCAGCCGTCGCCGATGACCAGGCCGCCGCCGTTGCTCCACACCCCACTGCCGGTCAGCCAGCCGGAGTGTCGGTAGTACACCAGCAACCCGTCGGCCTGCACCGCGTAGATGATCCCGTCGCCACCCGGGACGAGCCGGATGAAGCGCTGGTTGATGTCATAGGCCATGACACACCTCCCACTTCGGGAGAGAAGTCCTCGCGTCAAGCGGGTGTGTCGACCGTAACAGTGCTGCAACACAGAAGCACCGGGATGGCCCATTCGGCCACCCCGGTACCCGGCATTACTGCGGTCGTTGCCCGAGAACTGCGGCCCGACCCGAAAACTGCGGGTCAGACGCTTGCGGTCTCCTTGCGCTGCTCGAACACCCGCGCCACCACCCGGTGCGACGGCAGGATCGCGTCGCGCTCGGCCTTCGCGTCCGCCTTGCCGTCCAGGATGTCCAGGAAGTGGTCGAGCTGGGCGGCCAGCGGCTCGCGCGCCGACACCAGCTCCGGGATCTCGATGATGCTCTGCTGCCGGTAGCCCCGGCCGTCCGGCGTGGCCGCGTCGTTGGACACGTGCCGGTAGATCGTCACGTCCCGGCGCAGCAGGTCCGCCTCGATCAGCCGGTCCAGCTCGGTGATCACCATCGACCGGACCTTCTTCTGCCCGATCCGGCTCGCCGACACCGTCGCCAGGCCGCCGCCGTCGAACCGCAGCACGGTCTCCGCGATGTCCTCGGCGTCCTCGACCGACGTCGGGTGGAAGTAGCCGAAGCTGCCCTGCACGTCGATCGGGTCCACCCCGCCGAACGCGCGGATCGCCAGGTCCACGTCGTGCACCAGCAGGTCCCACGACACGCCGGTGCGGATCCGGGGCGCGTACGGCGAGTGCCGGGTCGCCGCCACGTGCACCGGGGCGTCCACCAGCGACAGCGCGGTCAGCACGGCCGGGTTGTAGCGCTCCAGCAGGCCGCACATCAGCGGCACGTCGCGCTCGGCGGACAGCCGGACGACCTCCTCGCTGGCCGCGAGCCCGTCGCACACCGGCTTCTCGACCAGCAGCGGCTTGTCCTGGGACAGCACCTGGAGGGCCAGCTCGTGGTGGAACTCGGTGGCCGACGCCAGCACGACCGCGTCCACGTCGGACAGGTCGCCGATCTCGGGCGTCCACGCCGCGTCGTAGCGGTCGGCGACGCCGCGCCCGACCTCCTCGCGCGGCTCGGCGACCCGGACCAGCCGGCAGCGGTCGGACTGGGACAGCACGCGGGCGTGCAGCGAACCCATCGTCCCGGTGCCGACCAGCAGCACGCGGGGACCGTTGTTCGAGGTCATGCGCCCAGCACCTCCCGGATCGTGCCGATGACGGTGTCCAGCTGGTCGTCGGTCAGGTGCGCGTGCACCGGGATCGACAGGCACTGGCGGGTGACCTTCGCGGCGACCGGGGTGTCCGCGGCGACCACGTTCGGGTGATCCCGGTAGGCGTCGTAGTCGGTGACCAGCTTCGGGTAGTAGATCCCGTTGCCGATGCCCCGCTCGGTGAGCTGCGCGGCGAACTCGTCCCGGGTCAGCGCGGCCTCGTCGGTCAGCAGCACGGTGTACTGGTGCCACACGTGCGACCGGCCGTCCAGCTCGACGGGCGTGCGCAGGCCGGGCACGCCGGCCAGGCCCGCGGACAGCTTCGCGGCGTTCGCCTTGCGCTTGGCCGTGATCTCGTCGATCTTGGCGAGCTGCGGGATCGCCACCGCCGCCTGGAGGTCGGTGAGCCGGTAGTTGTGGCCCGCCATCACGTACTCGTACCGGGCGCGCATCCCCTGGTTGCGCATCACCCGCAGCTTGTCGGCCAGCGCGTCGTCGTCGGTGGTGATGACGCCGCCCTCGCCGGTGGTGATGTTCTTCGTCGCGTAGAACGAGAAGCAGCCGAGGCCGAAACCGCCGGCCGGCTTGCCGCCGAACGTCGCGCCGTGCGCCTGGGCGGCGTCCTCCACCAGGTGCAGGCCGCGCTCCTCGGCCAGCGGGGCGATCTTGCCCATGTCGGCGGTCTGCCCGTACAGGTGCACCGGCATGAGCACCTTGGCGCGGGGGCCGATCGCGTCCGCCATCGCGTCCGGGTCGACGCAGAAGTCGTCCTCGCGGATGTCGGCGAACCGGGCGGTGGCGCCCGCCTCCAGGATCGCGTTCAGCGTCGCGATGAAGGTGAACGGCGAGGTCACGACCTCGTCACCGGGTCGCAGGTCCAGCGCCTGGATGGCGGCGACCAGCGCGGTGGTGCCGTTGTTCACGGCGATCGCGTGCCGGACGCCCGCGATCTCGGCGAACGTGTCCTCGAACCGCTTGACCACGGGTCCCTGCGCGATGACGCCCGAGCGGAGCACTTCGAGAACGTATGGTTCCGCGTCGCGCACGTCGACCACGGTGATAGGGATCATTCTGTCGTCTTCCCATCAGGCGAACCCGTCCGCACCGGGCCGATCCGGACCGGTCGACGGCTTTGTCAGGGCCGCTAGCACATCAGCGCCGCGAGCACCGTTGGAGGCTACCTGTGCTCGACCGACCCCCGGGGCCGGGGTGGGTCGGCGGCGCGGACGGTCACCGGCACTCCGGGACGGGGGGCACCGTCGGTGACCGGCTACCCTCGTAATCCGGGCCGCCCGCGCAGGTGTTCGCCAGGCGGCGCTGGACACGACCCGGGAGAGCACGCCATGGATTTGCAGCAACGGCTGCGCAACACGTTCGTCGAGGCGCTGGCGCTCGGCGAGGACGTCGATGTGGAGAACCTGAAGTACCGCGACATCGACGAGTGGGACTCCGTGGGCCACATGGCGCTGGTCGCGGCCATCGAGGACGAGTTCGACGTCCAGTTCGACACCGACCAGGTCATCGACATGAGCAGCTTCAAGGTGGCGCTGGACATGCTGAACACCCTGGGCGCCGAGTGACGCTGGCCGGGAGGGTGGCCGTCGTCACCGGCGGCACCCGGGGCATCGGACTGGCCACCGCCGACGCGCTGGCCGCCGCGGGCGCGACCGTGGTGCTCACCGGGCGTGACGAAGAGGTTGCCAAGAGTCGCGCCGCCGAGTTGGCGGAGCGGCACGGGGCCCGGGTCACCGGCCTGGCGCTGGACGTCACCGACTCGGCCGCCGTCCGCGAGGTGTTCAAGGGCGTCGCCAAGGAGCACGGCCGGATCGACGCGCTGGTGGCCAACGCGGGCATCCTCGAAGGCGCGCTGATCGGCATGATCGGCGACGACCACGTCGAACGGATGCTGAACACCAACGTGTCCGGGACACTGGCCTGCGTGCAGGCCGCCGCCCGCGCGATGATGCGCAAGAAGACCGGCTCGATCGTGGTCCTCGCCTCGATCGTCGGTGAACGCGGCAACGCGGGCCAGACGGTGTACGCGGCGACCAAGGCGGCCATCGCCGGCATCGCCCGCTCGGCGGCCAAGGAACTGGGCCGGCACGGCATCCGGGTCAACGCGGTCGCGCCCGGCGTGGTGCGCACCGACCTCACCGCGAGCCAGTCGGCCGACGTGCTGGAACGCGTGCAGGCCGACACCCCGCTGGGCCGGCTCGGTGAGCCCGAGGAGGTCGCCCGGGTCATCCGCTTCCTGGTCGGCGACGAGGCTTCGTTCGTGACCGGTCAGGTGATCGGCGTGGACGGGGGGCTCGTGCTGTGACCGCACGCGGCCTGCTCCACCCCGACGCGCGGCTGGTCGACGCGGCCGGCGGCGAGGCGTGGGACGGCGCGGCGTTGCGCGCGGCGGTGGCGGCGGTCTCGTTCGCCGGGGTACCAGACGGGGTGCTGTTCGCGCGCACCGCGATCGACGTGCCGAGCGTGCTGCGCTACCTGGCCGCGTTCGAGGCCGGCCGTGCCGTGGCGCTGCTGGACGTCGGGCAGGACCGTGACGTGCTGCTGGAGCTGGTGACCCGGTTCCGGCCGGCCGCCGTGCTGGGAACCGACACCGAGCCGCCCGAGGGCTACCGGGCCGGCGACGTCGGCGGGCCCGCGTGGGTCCGGGTCGCCGAGGACGGCGTCGTGCCGCACCCCGACCTGGCGGTTCTGCTGTCCACCAGCGGTTCCACCGGCAACCCCAAGTTCGTCCGGCTGTCCCGTGCCGCCGTCCTGGCCAACGCCGAGGCGATCGCGGACGTGCTGGACATCGACGCGGCCGAGATCGCGCCCACCAGCCTGCCGCTGCACTACAGCTACGGCATGTCCGTGCTGAACAGCCACCTGGTGCGCGGCGCGACGGTCGTGGTCGAGCCGACCGGCGTCATGGGCCGCCCGTTCTGGCAGGCCGTGGACGAGCACAAGATCACCTCGCTGGCCGGTGTGCCCTACCACTACGAGATGCTGCGCCGGCTCAAGTTCGACCCGGCCAAGTACCCGTCGCTGCGCACCATCACGCAGGCGGGCGGCAAACTGCGCGAAGACCTCGTGGTCGAGTTCGACGGGAAGATGCGCGCCGCCGGCGGCCGGATGTTCGTCATGTACGGGCAGACCGAGGCCGCGCCCCGCATGGCCACCGTGCCCGCCGAGGCGCTGGCCGACAAGATCGGCGCGGCCGGTCCGGCGCTGCCCGGCGGCGCGTTCGCGATCCGACTGGACAACGGCTCCGAGACCACCGAGCCCGACGTGGTCGGTGAAGTGCTTTACCGGGGCCCCAACGTGATGATGGGCTACGCCGAGTCCGAGGCCGAACTGGCGCTCGGCGACGTCGTCGGCGGGGTGCTGGAGACCGGGGACCTGGGCCGGCTGGACGCCGACGGGTACCTGTTCATCACCGGCCGGCTCAAGCGGATCGGCAAGGTGTTCGGCAACCGGGTCAACCTGGACGACCTGGAGCGGCTGGTCCGGGACACCGGCCTGGACGTGGGCGCGGCGGCGGCCGTGCCGGCGGGTGACAAGGTCGTGCTGTGGCTGGAGGACGCCGCCGCCGACCTGCGCAAGGCCGTGGCCAAGGCGCTGTCCGAGAAGCTGCACCTGCACGTGACCGGGTTCGACGTGCGGGACATCGACGCGCTGCCGCTGCTGCCCAGCGGCAAGGTGGACTACCGCGCACTGGAGGGTCGAGCGTGACTGCCGAAGACGTGTTCCGGCTCGGTCAGGCGGAGCGCGAAGCGGCGCTGCTGCCCGCGCTGACCGAGCTGACCGAGCACCACCGGGCGCACTGCGAGCCGTACGACCGGATCCTGGCCGCCACGGGCGTGCCCCGGACGTTCGACACGGTGGAGCAGTTGCCGTGGCTGCCGGTGCGGATGTTCAAGCACCACGTGCTCAAGTCGGTGCCCGACGACGAGGTGTTCAAGGTGCTCACCTCGTCCGGCACCACCGGGGCCGAGGTGTCCCGCATCTACCTGGACAAGCAGGCCGCCGGCGACCAGCCCCGCTACCTGGGGCGGACGTTGCAGACCGTGCTGGGTGAGCAGCGGCTGCCGATGCTGATGGTCGACACGATCGGCATCATCAAGAACCGGCGCTCGTTCTCGGCGCGCGGCGCGGGGGTGCTGGGCATGGCGAACTTCGGCCGCAAGCACGTCTACGCGCTGGACGAGAACGACAAACCGGACGTGGAGGCCATCAAGGGCTTCCTCGCCGCGCACGGCGACCAGCCGTTCCTGATCTTCGGCTTCACGTTCATGGTGTGGCAGTACCTGTACGAGGTGGCCCGCGAGCACGAGCTGGACCTGTCGAACGGGATCCTGATCCACTCCGGCGGCTGGAAGAAGCTGATCGACCGGGCGGTCGACAACGCCGAGTTCCGCCGCCGGTTCGCCGCCGACACCGGTTTGACCCGGATCCACAACTATTACGGCATGGTCGAGCAGTTGGGCACGGTGTTCCTGGAGGGACCCTCCGGCAACTCGCTGTACTGCCCGGACTTCGCCGACGTGGTCGTCCGCGACCCGGAGACGTGGGCCGAGCAGCCGGTGGGCGTGCCGGGTGTCATCGAGGTCGTGAGCACCGTGCCGCGCTCCTACCCGGGCCACGTGCTGCTGACCGAGGATCTGGGCGTGGTGCACGGCATCGACGACGGCGACTGGCCGGGCAAGCGGTTCTCCGTGCTCGGCAGGCTGCCCCGAGCCGAGGCCCGTGGGTGTTCGGACACGTTCAGCGGGGGTGCTGCCGCGTGAAGGTCCAGCAACGCTTTCCGGCGGGGCCCGACGTCGACGTGGACGAGCTGCTGTCCGAACTCGACGGTGCCGACCGGCTCGCCGTGGGTGACGCGCGGGTGGTGGACTTCCTGGTCCGCTTCGCCCGCAAGCTCCTCGCGCCCGCCGTCGCCCGGCGTTTCCCGGAGCTGGCGTCCCTCGGGTTCTTCCTGCGGCGCGGCGAGATCGCCAAGGCGCTGTCCACCATGGAGACGTCCGGTGACGCGCTGAGGTTCCCGCGTGGACTCGTGTTCCACGTGCCACCGGCCAACGTGGACACCATCTTCGTGTACTCGTGGGCGCTGTCCGCGCTGGCGGGCAACCCGAACGTCGTGCGCATCTCGTCCCGTTCGGCCGGTGCGGCGGAAACCGTGCTGGAGGCGCTGAACGAGGCGCTGTCCGAAGCGGACCCGGTCATCGCCCGCACCCAGCGGATGGTCACCTACGGCCGGGACGACGCGGTCACCGCCGCGCTGTCCGCCGCGTGCGAGCTGCGCGTCATCTGGGGCGGCGACGGTTCGGTCAACGCGCTGCGCAAGTTCCCGCTCAAGCCGTCCGCCCGCGACCTGACGTTCCCGGACCGCGCCTCGTTCGCCGCCGTCTCGGTGGCCGGCTGGACGAACGCGACGCCGGAGCAGCGGCGCGAGGCCGTGACCGGCTTCTACAACGACTCCTACTGGTTCGACCAGGCCGCCTGCTCGTCGCCGCGCACCCTGTTCTGGGTCGGCGCGGAGGACAAGGCGGCGCGGGAGGAGTTCCGCACGCTGCTGGCGGAGGTCGTGGCGGCCAAGCACTTCGTGGTCGAGCCGGCCATGGCCGTGCAGAAACGGGTGTCCGCGTACGGCGTGGCCGCCGAAGGGCACGCTTCGGAGATCCGGTTCACCGGCAACGCGGTGGCCACGCTGGAGCTGTCGTCGCCGGCCGACGTGCCCCGCGAATGGCTCGGCGTCGGGACCTTCCCCCAGGCCGCACTGACCACACTGGCCGACCTGACGCCGATCGTGGGCCGAAAGGACCAGACCCTGAGCCTGTTCGGGTTCGACCGCGCCGAGGTCGTGGATTTCGTGCGGGGGCTCGGAGGACGCGGTGTCGACCGCGTCGTACCCTTCGGTTCCGCACTCAGCTTCGCCGCGGTCTGGGACGGGTACGACCTACTGGCCGAGTTCAGCCGGTTGACCACCATCACGGTATGAGACTTCAGACATGACGACCGGAGAGCCCATGACGACCGTCGAGGCGGACAGCGACCTCACCGATGACGTAACCGTCAAGCAGCCGAAGTCGCTCAAGGCGCGGATCATCACCTGGACACGTCGGCTGATGGTCGTGGCCGTCGTCGCGTTCGCCGCCTACGCGCTGGTCACCCGGTGGAACGAGGTGTGGCACACGCTGACCGCCATCGCCTGGCAGTCCAGTGTGCTCAGCCTGTTCGCCGTGATGCTGGCGATCCTGTTCAACACGCTCGCCTGGCAGATCATCATCGACGACCTGGGCAAGCCGATCGGCGTGTTCCGGGGCGCGCAGATCTGCCTGGTCGGCGGGCTCGGCAAGTACGTGCCGGGCTCGGTGTGGGCGTACCTGCTCCAGATGGAACTGGGCCGCCGGGCCGGCCTGCCGCGGGCCCGCATCTTCACCGGCTCGCTGGTGCAGATGGGCATCGCCACGGTCGCGTCGCTGATGCTGGGCATCATCGCGCTGCCGGTGATCTTCGCCGAGACGCCGGAGGCCGTGTGGCTGTTCGTGCTGCTCCCGGTCGGGCTCGCCGCGCTGCACCCGAAGATCCTCACCTGGGGCACGTCGCTGGTGCTCAAGACGCTGCGCCGGCCGCCGCTGGACCACCGGCTGCGCTGGTCGACCATCGGCAAGGTGCTGGGCTTCTCGCTGCTGGGCTACTGCGCGTTCGGCCTGCACATGTGGCTGCTGGCGAACTCGGTGGGCGCGCCCGGCTTCAACGGGCTGCTGCTGAGCATCGGCGCGATGGCGATCAGCATGACCGTGGGCCTGTTCGCGTTCTTCCTGCCGTCCGGGGCCGGGGTGCGGGAGGCGGTCATCGTGGCCGTGCTCGCCGCCAGCGGCATCGACCCGGTGCAGGGCCTGGCGTTCGCGGTGGCGTCCCGGCTGATGTTCATCGTGGCGGACATCGTCACGGCGGGCGCGGCGGCGGGCGTCGCGACCTACCGCCGGCGGCGCGCGTTCGCCCTTTACGGACCCCACTGACGGCATTCCCGGCGTGGCCGTAATGCGTTTCATCGCCCGCCGGGCCCGTCGCGTTACAACCACCTGTTTCTCCACCGGACAGTCACGAAATCGTGACTGTCCGGAAGGCAACCTAAACTGATCCGAAGATTTCCCTCGCCAACCCGCGAAACTTCGTGCAGACTCGCAGTTGATTCTCGGGCACGGCGTCAGTTGATTAACGGTCGTGCCCTCGTAACTGTTTTGGGGGGTAGGACCTCTTGTCTACACGTCGTTCTTCGACGCTTGTTGCCGCCGTCGTGGCGGCCGGCGTCGGACTTCTTCCGGTGATGACCGGAATCGCCGGCGCACAGCCCGGCCCGGTCACCACCACGACCACGGTGGAGCCCACCACCACGACCACCACGCCGGTGACGTCCACGACGACCGAGCCGCCGGTCACGACCACGTCGACGGATATTCCGACGACGACCACCACCACGACTACGACCACCACGCCGACGACCACGAGCACCCCGCTGCCCCCGGGCAAGTGGGAGGACTCGCCGGTCTACGCCAGGTGGCAGCAGCTCGGCGGTGAATCGTTCGCGGGCAGCCTGGTCGGTTCCGAGGTTCTCGAAGAATCCGGAATCCGTTATGCCAAGTTCTCCAAGAACGTGGTGATCACCTGGCAGTCCGGAATCGGCGCGTACTGGTTCTCCGGTGCCGTCGCGGCCCGCTGGCAGCAGACCGTCGACCTGAACGCCGGCAAGGCGGACAACGTCGCGATCATGGACCAGGTGCCGGTGCAGCGGGGTTGGGAGGCGGGCGCGGCGTCCGCGTTCTCGTCCGGCTACTCGGTGTACTACTCCGACAGGTACGGGGCGTACTCGATCGCGGGCGCGCTGCGCGCCAAGTACTGGCAGACCGGCAGCATCAACGGCACGTTCGGCTGGATCACCAGCCAGGCGCAGACCGTGACGGAAACCGGCGGTCTCCGGCAGGAGTTCAGCGCGGCCGTCTCGCTGCTCCACAAGCCCGGCGCTCCCGAGGCGTACTGGATCAGCGGCGCGCTGCGGGACGTGTACGACACCCACGGCGCCCAGAGCGGCAAGTTCGGCTGGCTGCGCGCCGACCAGGTGGCTTCGGCGAACAACGGCTGGGTCGCCAGGCCCGAGGGCGGCGACATCTACTGGTCGGCCGCGACCGGTGCGAAGTGGCTCGGCGGTGCGGTCAACGCCAAGTACTGGCAGCAGGGCGGCCCGAGCGGGCACATGGGCTACCCGGTGACCGACCTGGTCTCGGTCGACAGCGGCAGCTTCGCGAACTTCGCCAACGCGGTCACCATCACGTTCTCCAGCAGCGCGCCCGAGGCGCACTGGATCAGCGGCGCGCTGCGGGACCGGCTGGCCGCCGAGGGCGGTCTCACCGGCCGGCTGGGCTACCCGACGTCCGACCAGTACGCGACGGGCGGGCGCAACGGCCTGTACGTGCTGTTCGGGTCGGACAAGGTGATCCTCTGGGGCCCTGGCACCGGGGCGCACATCGTGGAGGGCCAGTTCCTGGCGAAGCTGCGCGCCGACGGCGACGTGGCGGACTACGGCCTGCCGCAGATCGACGCGGGCAATGCGGGCGGCTACCCGTTCCAGCAGTTCGAGGACGCGTCGATCTTCCTGACCAACGGCCAGGCGCTGACGATCGGCTGGGACTTCCGGGCCACCTGGTGGTTCACCGGCGGTCTGTCCAGCTACCTGGGCATGGCGACGTCCGACGTCCAGGCCGTCGAGCAGAACGTGCTGGTCCAGCTGTTCCAGGGCGGCTACATCCTGTGCGACTACAACGAGCTGGTCTGCTACTACGGGACCCTGTCGAGCAGCGCGAGCGTGGCGGGTGCGGAGCAGCGTTCGGCCGTCGTGCCGCAGTTCGACATCGCCGAGGCACGTCGTACCGGGCAGAAGTTCCACCTGTGAACCACCAGTTCCACCAGTAGGACCCGGTAACACCTCCCGAGGGCCGGCGCTCACCGCGAGCGCCGGCCCTCGGTCCGTTCCCGGCGTCCCCGTTTCTCCGCCGGAATTTCATGGAATCGTGACCGCGGAACGGGAACCGAAACCGATCCGTCGGTTTGCCCGCCGACCCGCAAAAACTCGTGCAGACTGCGCCTTATTCGCTCGGGCACGCTTTAGGCCGAATAGCGGACCGTGCCCTGGGTCGATTTCTTAGGGAGGGTTTCTTGTCTGCACGTCGTTCCTCGACGCTGCTCGCCGCCGTGGTGGCGGCCGGCGTCGGGCTCCTTCCGGTGGCGACCGGAATCGCGGGCGCACAGCCCGGCCCGGCCGACACGACCGCGGTGGCGCCCACCACGTCGTCGTCGCCGACCACCACGACCCCGCCGGTCACCACGACCACCGACCCGACGACCACCTCGGCCGAGGTCCCCGCCGAGGCTCCGGCTGAGGTTCCGGCGGCCGACGCCGCGCCGGTCGCCGCCGAAGCGCAGGCCGCCGCGGCATGGCCGGATTCGCCGGTATACGCCAAGTGGCAGCAGCTCGGCGGTGAATCGTTCGCGGGTGCCCTGGTCGGTTCCGAGGTCGTTCAGGGCAACGGGATCCGGTACGCCAAGTTCGCCCGGAACGTGGTCATCACCTGGCAGTCCGGAATCGGCGCGTACTGGTTCTCCGGTGCCGTCGCCGCCGTGTGGCAGCAGGTCGTGAACAACAACGGCGGCGTCGCGGACAACGTCGCGATCATGGACCAGACCCCGATCTGGCGCGGCACGCAGGGCGGCGCGGCGTCCGCGTTCTCGTCCGGCTACTCGGTGTACTACTCCGACCTGTACGGCGCGTTCCCGATCGCGGGCGCGATGCGCGACAAGTACTGGCAGTACGGGAGCATCACCGGCTCGTTCGGCTGGATCACCAGCTGGCCGCAGGCCCTGGCGGGCACCGGCGGCGTCAAGCAGGACTTCAGCCAGGCCGTCTCGCTCTACCAGGCGCCCGGCGCGCCCGCGTTCTGGATCAGCGGCGCGCTGCGCGACAGATACCAGGCCGAAGGCGCCCAGGGCGGCCGGTTCGGCTGGCTGCGCGCCGACCAGGAGGCCGGGCCGAACAACGGCTGGATCGCGAAGACCGCGTCCTACGACGACATCTACTGGTCCGCCGGGACCGGCGCGAAGTGGCTCGGCGGCCGGATCCAGGTGAAGTACCTGGAGCAGGGCGGACCCGGCGGCCACATGGGCTACCCGGCCACCGACCCGACCGCGATCGGCGTGGGCGGCGAGTACGCCGACTTCACCAACGCGGTGACGATCACGCTGGCCGGCAGCGCCCGGTCCGCGTTCTGGATCAGCGGCGCGCTGCGCGACCGGTGGCGGGCCGAGGGCGGCGCGACCGGCCGGCTCGGCTTCCCGACCTCCGACCAGCTGCCGACGTCCGGCCGCAACGGCCTGTACGTGCTGATCGGCGGGGCCGCGATCCTCTGGGGCCCGGGTACCGGCGCGCACCTGGTCGAAGGCCGGTTCCTGGCCGAGCTGCGCGCGGGCGGCGACGTGGCGGCCTACGGCCTGCCGCAGATCGACGCGGGCACCGCGGGCGGCTACCCGTTCCAGCAGTTCGAGGACGCGTCGATCTTCCTGGTCGGCGACCAGGCGTTCACCATCGGCTGGGACTTCCGGGCCACCTGGTGGCACACCGGCGGCCTGTCCGGCTTCCTCGGCATGGCGGTCGCCGATGTCGAGCAGCTGGAGCCGAACGTGTTCCGGCAGCGGTTCCAGGGCGGCTACATCCTCTGTGACTACAACACCCTGACCTGCTACTACGGTCCGTACACGGCCGGTGCGAGCGCCGCGTCCGCCGCGCCGGACCTGGCCGAGGCCCGTCGTTCCGGGCAGCGGCTGCACCCGTAGCCGACCGCGGGTGCCGGCGCTCACCGCGAGCGCCGGCACCTGTGCCGTGCGCGGGCGCACGTAGACTCCTGGCCGTCGTTCCGAGGTGAGGAGCAAGGTGAGCCACGTCCACCCCAGCGCGGTCGTCGGTGCCGGTGTCGAACTCGGCGAGCGGGTCACGATCGGCCCGAACGCCGTCGTGCTCGGCCCGGCCCGGATCGGCGACGACTGCTGGATCGGCCCCGGCTGCGTCATCGGCACCCCGCCGGAGATCAGCAGCGAGCCGCACAACCGGGCGTGGGACGGCGAACTGGCCCACCACGGTGTGGAGATCGGCCCGCGCACGGTGGTCCGCGAGCTGAGCACCATCCACCAGGGCAGCTACCGGCCGACCCGGATCGGGGCGGACTGCTGGCTGCTCAACCGGGTGTACGTGGCGCACGACTGCCAGGTCGGCGACGGTGTGACGCTGTCGGCGGGGGCGTCGCTGGGCGGGCACATCCGGGTCGGCGACCGGGTCAACGTCGGGATGAACGCGGTCGTGCACCAGCGCCGGGTGATCGGCGTGGGCGCGATGGTCGGCATGGGCAGCGCGGTGACGAAGGACGTGCCGCCGTTCGCCAAGGCGTACGGCAGCCCGGCGCGGCTGCACGGCGTGAACTCGGTGGGCATGACCCGCTCCGGCGTGGGCGAGGACGCGGTCCGGCTGCTTGCCGCCGCCTACGCCGAGCTGAGCCTGCCGGACGAGCTGCCCGCCGAGCTGCGGGCCGCGTTCGACTGGTGGTTCGCCGCCAAGCCCGATCGGCCCCTGGCGTCGGCCGGCGCGCTGCTGGCCGACTGACCCGGCTCCGCCGGAACCCGCTAGAACCAGCGTTCCAGGACCTGCGCCACGCCGTCCTCGGTGTGCGGCGCGGTGATCTCGTCCGCCGCCTCCAAGGCTTCGTGGTGGGCGTTGGCCATGGCCACGCCGTGACCCGCCCACCGCAGCATCGGCACGTCGTTCGGCATGTCCCCGAACGCCACCACGTCCTCGGCCGGCACCCCGAAGCGCCCGGCCACGTCCGCCAGCCCGGTCGCCTTGGTGACCCCGCCCGTCGCGATCTCGATCAGCCCCGAGTCGCTGGAGAACGTCACGGTGAACTCGTCGCCCAGCACCGGGCCCACGGCGGCGGCCATCGCGCCGCTGGTCATCTCCGGGTGCCGGACCAGCAGCTTCACCGCCGGGTGCGTCAGCACCTCGGCCCGGGTCACCTCGACGTGGTCGCTGAAGTCCCACGGGTGCAGGTAGCGGGTCTCCGCGACGAACGGCGGCACGTCGTCCGCCTCGACCCGCTCGGTCGCCACCGCGCAGCCGGGCAGCGCCGCGTCCAGGGCCGCCACCAGGTCGAGCAGCCGCTCGGGGAGCACACCCCGGTGCCACACGACCCGGTCCGCGCCCACGTCGTAGAGCACCGCGCCGTTCGCGCACACCGCGTAGCCGTCCACCCCGGCGTCCGCCGCCACCTGCCCCATCCAGCGTGGCGGACGGCCCGTGACCAGCACGAACGGCACCTGCTCGGCTTTCACGCGGCGCAGCGTCGCGGCGGTGCGGGCGCTGACCCGGTCATCGGTTCCGAGCAGGGTCCCGTCGACGTCCGAGGCGATCAGGCGAGGTCTCTCCACCAGCCCATAGTGCCTTGTCGCCGGCGGTCCTCGGTGAACGCGGGTCGAGCGGGTCGTTACTGTCTTCGCCGTGCGCGTTGGCATCGTGATCCTCCCCGAAGACCGTTGGTGGGCCGCCGAGCCGAAGTGGCGCGCGGCCGAGGAGTACGGGTTCGCACACGCCTGGACAGACGACGGCACCGGCCCGCGCACACCGCCGGACGGCCCGTGGCTCGCGGCCGTCCCGACCCTGGCCGCCGCCGCGACCGTCACCTCCACCATCCGGCTGGGCGTGTTCGGGACCACCCCGGAGCACCGGCACCCGGTGCCGTTCGCGCACGACCTGCTGACCCTGGACGACCTGTCCGACGGCCGGCTGACGCTGGGCGTGGGCACGGGCTTATCGGCCGCCCGGTTCGCCGAATTCGTGGAACTGCTCGACCGGCTGCTCGCCCACGACCGCACGACGTGGCACGGCGAGTACTACGAGGCCGTGGACGTCCACAGCGCGCCCGGCTGCGTGCAACGGCCCCGCCTGCCGTTCGTGGTGGCGGCCGACGATCCCGAGTCGATGTCCGTGGCCGCCCGGTACGGCACCGGC